>NZ_JAUSUQ010000002.1 GCF_030814135.1 Caldalkalibacillus uzonensis
TAGCCTGTGACAACATCCACAACCGTTAATGTGTAGGCGAAGTGACCGATGGCTGAACCTCCATTGTGTTCGACCAGATCGATTTCAAGGGCACCAGGCTTTTGTTCATCCCAGTGGTAGGTCTCTATTGGCACTTGTGAACGCAAGTGAGATAACGCCTTGGATTGAGAGAACGTTTTCTTCTTGGGCTTAGGCGAACGCCATATTTTAATTCGTCGGGCGAGTGTGGCACGGCTAATGCGTCTCAACTCTTCACGGATTTGATCAGAAAGCACCAGTTCACCATGTCGAGCCAGATGTTCTGCCGTGGCCAAAAGGACAGGGTGTAGTCGTTCGGCACACGGGTAATCTAGGGCTTCCCACACTTTTTGAATGATAGGCATGGACTGTTGATATTGTTTAGGGTTTGCCCGTTTGATGACCTTAGGATGGAACAAGGTGGTTTTACTGTTCAAGACTTGAAGGGCATGTTTGCGGTGATACCCTGTCATCTTGACCACTTCATCTAGAATCTGAGATTTTTCCTTTCGTGTTTTCGCTTTTAAATAGCGTTCTCGCATGTTAAACATATACTCTTTACGTGTAGCTAATGACATTCTAACATCAATCCCCTCAGTAAGATTTAGATGTGAGTGATCAAAAATCCTTTCGGTAATATTTTAACTGAGTGATTGCGCTATATTTACAAACTTTTTGCCGCAGTATATCATATTCCCAAACTTAGTTTAAATTAAAAAAATATATAACAGTGAGACAATATTGGAGGGAAGGGAGTGACAACACATTGTTTCCCATACCACCAGGCATTATCCGCCCAATTGTGAAACTATCCTTGGATCAACCAGAGATTGATTGGCAGGGTCAAAGGCCAAATATAAAAGAACCTTTAATTTTTCTAGAGGAAAAAGGAACCATTGTTGCCTACGTACATTTAAAAGACTTGCCAGTTTCACTTGTGGAAGAATCCCGGATTACAGTCAATCAACTAAAGAAACATGCACGTTCCATTGCAGAACTGTATATTCTGACTGAGACACTTCATTTCCCGGCTTTATTCCAAACACTAGGCAAAGAATTGGCCTTATTCAAAGATGAACGGGGTAAGATAACCGGTTACGTGTTGCGGGAAGATTTACTTTTGGAATTGTTTAAACAAGAAAATCGTGAAACAAACTTTTTAAGAGTGTTGCTTGCCTCTATCCCAATGGGAATATTTATCATAGACAGCCGGGGCACAATTGTTAATTATAATGAAACGGGGCTGAAGATGATTCGTGCCTCAGCTGCGCAAGTGTCGAATAAACCCGCAGACATGATCTTTGATGCTAAGCATTTGAACAAAGTCTTCTTAACTGGCGAACCGATCTTAAACCAGATCCATATCACAAACGATTTTGGCATTCTTGTCGACTACAGTCCCATTATTAATAACGGTAAAGATGTGGAAGGTTTAATTATTATTGTTCAGGATTTGCCTGCGGTAGAACAAATGGCTATGGAACTGGAGGCGGTTAAGAGCATTAATAAAGATCTGAACGCCGTGTTGTCAAGCATTTATGATGAAATTTTAGTCGTCGATGCAAAAGGGACTATTCTCCGTCACAGCGACAGCCTCATTCCCCGGTTTAGGGACGCTAACTTGAGCGGCAAACTCATTGGAAAAAATATTATTGATCTTGAAAACAAGGGGTTGTTGGCTCCCTCCGTAACAAAGGCTGTAATGGAGAAAAAGGAACGGGTGTCAGTCGTTCAGGAAACACCAAGCGGGAAAAAGGTGCTGGCTGTCGGTAATCCAATCATTGATGACAACGGAAATATCGAACGCATCATCATTGCTTCACGGGATATTACAGAGACGACACGCTTGCGCAGTGAACTGCGTGAGATGAAAAAGCTTTCTGCCCGCTACAAGCGGGAATTAGAGCAGATGAAAATGAGAGAACAGTTAAACAAAAAGCTGATCTACTGTAGTAAAAAGATGGAGGAAGTTGTCGCACAGGTTCAGAAAGTCGCAAAATTTTCATCTACTGTCCTTATCCAAGGGGAATCAGGGGTCGGCAAAGAAGTGATTGCCCAGGTCATCCATCAGCTTGGCCCACGAAAAGAAAAGCCGTTTTTAAAAATAAACTGCGGCGCCATCCCCGAGACGTTATTGGAGAGTGAGTTATTCGGCTATGTCAAGGGAGCGTTTACGGGTGCAGACCCCAAAGGAAAGGATGGCTATTTCAAGCAAGCTGACCAAGGGGTCTTATTCCTGGATGAAATTGGGGAGCTGCCTTTACACCTGCAGGTGAAATTGTTGCGCGTTTTGCAAGAGCGGGAAGTTACTCCCATTGGAAGTACGGAAACTTATCCAGTAGACGTTCAAATTATTGCCGCTACTAACACCGATTTAAAAGCGTTGGTAGCCAAAGGCAAGTTCCGTGAAGATCTGTTTTACAGACTGAATGTGATTCCAATTTACGTGCCGCCTCTCAGAGAACGCCTTGAGGATATTCCGCTGTTGGCATTTCACTTTTTACGCCAGTTAAATAAGCGGTATCATACCTATTATCACCTGACGCCGGACGCCCTCAATTTGTTGGAAGCATACACCTGGCCCGGAAATATACGTGAATTACAAAACATTATTGAAAGACTTGTCGTTACTGCTGACGATGAAGAAATTGACGCAGAAGTCGTCAGTCAGGTGTTGAAACTGAACGAGTCCGCAGTTAATGTTAAGCCCGTCATTACCAATATTATGCCTCTCAAAGAAGCGTTCGACGCGGTTGAAGAACAACTAATTACGCAGGCCATGAAATTATATAAAACGACAACAAAAGCAGCAAAAGTGCTGGGGATAAGCCAATCTTCCGTCAGCCGTAAGTACCAAAAAATATTGGAAAAAAGCTTTGTTGAAAGAAGCGGTGAATAAAGAGCAGACGATCACATTCCACGGTCATGCTACACTTGTAACGTTTGGAAAGTAGGAATATTGTCTAACCCCCTTTGGATGTGACAGGATTGTGTTCATCCCAAAGGGGAGATGTTGCATGTCATTTATTTCGCCTGAACCAGCTCATTACTGTCGGCCAGCACCGTTCCTTCTTCAGCCCCTGCTGGAAGCCGGTCAATTTTAATATTCAAATAGCCGTAAACAAGAGCAATCAGCGGACTAATGTAGGCCAGAAAAGCATAAGGTGCATAGGCAAAAGCGTGGACACCAAGCACGGCAAACATAAACATTCCACATGTGGTCCAAGGAATGAGAGGAGAGGTCATCGTCCCGGCGTCTTCTAACGTACGGGAAAGCACCTTCGGGTGCAGCCCTCTCTGTTTATACTCATTTAAATACATGCGCCCTGGAATGACAAGGGACATATACTGTTCACAGCCAACGCAATTGGATGCAAAACAAGTGGCTACTGTGGAAGCGATTAAACTACCCGTCTTTCGCACCCCTCTTAACACAAACTTCACAATCACTTCTAATATCTTGGCTTTCTCCAGAACCCCGCCGAATGACATGGCAATCAGCACGAGCGCAATGGTGCTCATCATGCTCTCTATTCCACCCTGATTTAACAGCTCATCTGTCATATCAAGTCCTGTCTGTATCGTGAAACCGGTGTGCATGGCGGCAATCGCTTCTTCCACGGGGATTCCCTGAACGAAGACAGCACAAAGGGCACCAACAATCGAACCCGCCATTAAACCGGGAATGGCCGGAATTTTGAAAACAAGCATGGCCACAACCAACAAGGGGGGAATTAACAAGAATGGCGATATGACAAATTCTTCTGAGAGAACACCCTGAATCAAGGCCACGTTAGATAAATCTGAACCTTGTCCGAAATACTTAAAGCCAAGAAACCAGTACAACAGGAGGGCTATTACCAGAGCCGGAACCGTTGTATAGACCATGTTGCGGATATGATCAAAGAGTTCTACTCCCACCACGGCTGGTGCTAAATTGGTTGTCTCGGAAAGGGGGGACATCTTGTCCCCAAAATAGACTCCAGAGATGATCGCTCCAGCCACCATGGGTAAGGGAATCCCCAAACCTTGCCCAATGCCCATCAATGCGATGCCGATCGTCCCGGCAGCAGACCATGCATTGCCAGCTGCCAAACTGACCACACAACTAATCACACAAGCAGCCAACAGATAGTATACGGGAGAAACAATCTCCAGTCCGTAATAGATCATGGTGGGAACGATTCCTCCGGCTATCCATGACCCTATGATGCTCCCGATAATCATGAGGATAAGGACCGCTTGAAGAGCTAAGCCGATGGTTTTGATCATGCTTGCTTCAATGGACTTCCAGCTGTGACCCAGTCTCACAGCTATAATGGCTGCCACGATAGTGCTTAACAAGAGCGGAACATGCGGATCGGCATCATAAACTGCGATACCAACGGCAAGGGATACAATCATAAATAGAACAGGAACCAACGCCATCCCTATGGACGGCTTTTTTACCCTTTCACTACTTCCCTTCTCGTTCATGACATGATTCCTCCCTTCCTTCACATCAAATCCTGTTTGCAGGCAGCGATCGAATCATCTATGATCTGAATCATGGTTTCGATTTCATCTTTGTTAATCGTCAGCGGCGGGGAAATGGCGATGATATTGTGGCCTTCATTTGCACGCAGTGCTCTGAGGATCAGCTTGCGGTTGAAACATTCTTCAACAACTTTCACCGCGGCCTTGACAGTTGGATCAAAAGGTGTCTCGCTGTCCCTGTCGGCAAAAAGCTCAAAACCAGCCAACAAACCAATGACCCTAGATTTGGCAACAATAGTGTGTTTATCTTCCAAATATTTCAACCCTTTTTTCAGCTCCTGCTCCATATTTTTTACATTCTGCACAATCTGCTCGCGTTCAAGAATCTCAATGTTTTTTAAACCCACTGCACAGGCGGTAGAATGGCCGCTGTAGGTAAACCCGTGGGCCAGAACATCATCATACTCGACTAGCGTATCCCTGATGCTTTGCTTGATCAGCACCCCTCCTAATTGGGCATAGCCACTGGTGACACCTTTGGCAAATGTCATCAGATCAGGAACAACGCCCCAGTGTTCGACACCAAACATGGTCCCGGTGCGTCCAAAACCGCATATCACTTCATCGGCAATGAAGAGAATATTGTATTCATCACACAGTTTGCACACAGCTTGTAAATATCCTTCCGGAGGAATATAAACACCACCCGAACCTTGAACGGGTTCCAAAATGACAGCGGCAATGGTATCAGCGCCTTCCTTTTCCACAATATACCGAATACATCCCTCATAGTTGGGATCGCTTCTCTCCCCTAATTCACAATGGGTCAAATGGGGCTTGGCGTGGAAAACACCAGAAATCTGTGAACCTGAGAACTCATGGAAGGCTGGCACGTTCGTCGCCGTCTGGGCAGCGATGGTGACACCGTGATAACTGCGTTCTAAGGCAATGATTTTTGTTTTTTCAGGTTTTCCTTTTAACTGCCAATAGAACCGGGCCAGTTTAAAAGCGGTATCATTTGATTCTGATCCGCCTGAAGTATAGAAGACTGCATTTAAATCACCGGGGGAGAGTGAAACAAGCTTTTCAGCCAACCGGATTGCGGGCTCATTGGAATAACTGACAAACGATGAGCTAAAGGCTAATTTGGACATTTGTTCTTTGGCGGCCTCAGCCAGTTCTTTTTGGCCATGCCCCAAATTAACATTCCAAAGCATAGAGATGCCGTCGATATATGACTCACCCCTGATATCAGTGACGTATATCCCATTTCCCTCGGAGAAAATTAGTTTCGGCCCTTGTTCCACATGCGTTTTTGGCACTGTTGTGGGATGAAGAAAATACTTTTTGTCCCATTCAACCAATTCTTGGTATATCGTTTGTTTAAGGGAAAATTGGTCAGTCATATGAAAAAGACCTCCTTAATAAAAAATGAAGTGTAGAAAGATGAAAAAATTTCCTTGTAACCGGCCAGACAAATCTCCCGCCACTTTTTTTCTCACCTGGTATAAACTTCATAAATTTGTATCCGCCGGTCTTTTAACGGTGTGACGGAGCCGATTTCACGGTTACGGCGCAGTATCTCCAAATCCACTTCCCCTGTGACCATTGTTTTTGTATTGGGCTCACATTCTGCGACAATACCTGTGCTGGGAAAGGAAAAATCACACGGTGAATAAATGCCAGATTGCCCGTATTGTTCTTGCACCTGAGGAATGTAGTTGAGATTCCCCACGGCTGCTGATGTGACAACAAATACTTGATTTTCTATGGCCCGTGCCTGAGCACAGTAGCGTATACGCCAATAACTTTGCTGATTATCGGCAGCAAAAGGAGTGAAGATCATTTGCGCTCCTTGTTCAGCAGCGATACGGCCCAACTCTGGAAAGTGAATATCATAACCGATTAAAATCGCTATTTTACCGCAATCCGTATCAAATACACGGGCATCATCTCCACCTTGAACCCCCTGCCATTTGCGTTCAGCTGACGGGATATGCAGTTTGTATTGTTTGTCAATTGTACCGTCGCGCCGGAAAAGAAAAGCCACATTATAAAGGGAATCTTTTTCTAAAAGATAATGGGAACCCCCGATAATATTGACACTAAACTTCACGGCCAGTTCTGAGAATAATGCGATATATGCCGCCGTATGCTCCGAAAGTCTCTCAACTTGCTTGCTCCAATTTTTTTCCTGCGAACAGGAAGCTAATTGCATGGTAAACCCCTCAGGAAAGACTATAAAATCAGAGCGAATATGAGAAGCGGCGCGAATATGATATTCACATTGTATTGCAAATTCATCAAACGAACTGACCGGCTTCATGAGGTATTGGACACTGGAAATGCGCACCGGCAAAGAACGTCTGTAATTTCCTGCTTGATAGGTTGACCGTGGCAGATAGTCCTCATTATGCCATTCCATCAAGGTCGCATTTTGACAAGATTCATGGTCAGCAGGCAAGTAGTTGGGCATCACTTTTCTAAATACAAAGCCGTTCATCAGTTGAAAGGTGATCACAGGGTCATATATTTTTTTCTTTATCACTTGTTCCACATATTCCTCTGGTGTCAATTTATCGGCATACTTATGGTAATTGGGCATACGCCCGCCAAACACAATGCTTTTCAAGTTCAATTTCCGGCAAAGTTTGCGGCGTGCTTCATAAAGACGACGACCGATTTTCATATGCCGGTACTCTGGGTGGACAACCACCTCAATTCCGTATAAATTGATTCCGTTGGGATTATGATTCCGAATAAAACCATCCCCTGAGATTTCTGCTAAGGTGTGATCCTCGCCATATTCATCAAAATTAACAATAAGGCTTGAACAGGAACCAACAATTTTTCCATCATACTCAACACAAAACTGCCCTTCAGGAAAAATGCGTACCTGGCTTTCATATTGCTCTTTTCTAAACGCTACACCCGGAATGCCATAGGCTAAGTTAGCAAGCTCCACAATCTCGTCCACATCGTCAAGTCTCATATTGCGGACAATGATTTTTTTCTCAAGCCTGGACAAGTCAATTTCCGTCATGCTGTGATACCTCCTTATAGCGGTCTATAGCTGGGTTACCGACACAAAGCAGCATTCTCTTCTTGGTGAGATTCATGATAATGGAAAAAACAGTTTGTGTACGGCGGTGCTCAGGGGCTCGTTCATTGGCATAGTGATTGATTGAGTTGGGATAATTGAACAGATCAGAAAACCAAACTTTAAAACATTCCTCATCAATCCTGTCTTTGTTTGTCAGAGTCATGCGAATGAGCTGCTCGGCACGGCTTTTACGAATCAGGGAATCTTCGTGCTTAAATTCATTCAGATCGGCCAGATGTTGTTTTAAAGTGGGTGTGCAAATGTGATTGGTATGGACAAGTGTTCCGTCAGGGTTTGTTATCACTTCAATGCCGAAAGGTGAGACTTCGATGTTGGCTGCCATTGTTTTTCCGCCGCCTTCATCGATAGCGATAAGGAAGTTTGCAGCAGAGGCCATTTGTCCGCCTTTAATGTTGGCTATTGCTTCATGCAATGACCAGGAATTTAACACAGCCCTTAATCCTAGGTGAATGGGAACTTGTTCAGATTTTTTGTCAGTGATAAGTGCATTTAAACACACACCAATCCCCGCCGAATTGCAGCCGATCTTGCCTATGATCCCCCCTTCCGTGACCATGGTAATGTCCGGCTTTCCTTCTTGCTTGATGTGAAGCAACAACAGACTCTCTTTCTGGCTGGATTTCCAGTCCCAATTCTGACCGAGCAGCGTTTGATCAGCAGCAGGCGGTGTGACGGCAACCGCTGTACATCCATCTGCAAAACTTAAATCTTTTCTTCCTGTCAGCGCAATTTCACTGCGTGCATTGAGCGCTAAAATGTCTTCAAAATCAACACCTGCCCCAATGGCCACTCCTTCCATTTCCTCCAGTAACTGCCGGTCATATTTTTCAATGGCAGCGAGATGAGCAAGGGCTCGCGCTCTTGCTTCCTGCCAACTGATACGGTGATAGCCGTAAAACAGTTTTTCATATGTTTGCAGACTTTGCTGAATTTGTTTGGCTCCTTCACGCCCATGCTTCTCCCCGATTTCCCGTGGAGTTCCTTTTAATTCCAAACGCTTAATCATAATTAATAAACGTCCTTTCTGATCATGTTTAATTTGTTTTTTGTGAGTTACTTGCATTTTTTGTGCCAACTTAATTCACCACGGCAATAAAAGAAAAAAGAGGAGATGAACCCCTCCCTGACCGAATAAATTATGCAAAAATTCATAAGTTATGCGACTATGAATAACATCACACTTCCATCTTTTTACATAGATAAATGACAGGGGTTAGTCTTCCTGTCCTCTTTTAAATTACTTCCCTCAAAAATCACTCTATTTTGACGATTAATCTTATTAGATACCAAAGACTTTATATAGGCTTCAGTGTTCAAATCTCACCAAAGGGAGCGTGAGTGATGATGAGGTTTGATGTGACCGTATTAAACTTTGATGGTACGTATCACGATCAACCTCATCTTCTACAAAACAAGCATCGTTGGATTGACTTAAGTGACCTTACACAAACCAACATGTATTGTCCACAAGAAACATTAGCAGAGATCGCTAAACGTATGGACCTAGAAAATCAGTCCTGTCTGACATTTATCGGTAGCGGCAATTATCATTATGTCACATACCTTTTCCTGCAAAACATGAAAGAGCCCTGTGACCTTGTTTTGTTTGACCATCACCCGGATACTGGCCGCCCCTACCCTCTCCTATCTTGTGGCTCATGGGTAAGCAAAGCACTGTCTCAACTTCCGCTATTGCAACGAGTAGTCATTATCGGCCTACATCCTAAGTACAGCACCTTTATCCCACCTCAATATTTTAACCGAGTGCGTGTCGTGTCTACCGCTAACCTCTTTAAGAGTTCTGAAGCCAAAATACTACAGTGGATTAAAACAGATAAAGTTTATATCAGCATTGACAAAGATGTTTTGGATCCGGCTTTTGCTGCAACCAATTGGGACCAGGGGAATATGAGCTTATCTTCCTTGCTCGAGATGCTGGAAACGATCAGTCGTTACAAACAGATCTTGGGTATCGATGTTTGCGGCGAACTGCCCTATAACCCACTGGGTGATATGGCCTATACACAGGCGGTACGCAAAAATGAACGAGCCAATCAAGCCATCATGGACATCGCCTCCAGCTTCTAAGCAATCTATTTTTTAAATTGACCAGCGCACTCTGGAGATGAAAAATAGAGTTGGTTGAGTTCAAAAAAGAACTGAACCGATTAAAAGACAAATAGCGCAACCCGATGATCATTCAGGTTGCGCTGTTAACACCTCTAAAGGGATTATGGTTGTTTTTACTCTCCTTTGGCCTTGCTGACCAGTTGGGCAAAGGCTTCCTTGTCGTTTACGGCAAGGTCAGCCAGCATTTTGCGGTTAATGTCAATGCCAGCCTGCTTCAGTCCATGCATAAAGCGGCTGTAAGACAAACCGTGTTGGCGAGCCGCCGCATTGATACGCGTAATCCACAATTTGCGGAAGTCACGCTTTCTTTGGCGACGGTCACGGTAAGCATACATTAAAGATTTCATCACTTGTTGGTTAGCTGTTCTAAATAAACGGTGTTTGGAACCGAAGTAACCTTTGGCTAATTTTAAGATCTTTTTACGACGACGACGGGTAGTATATCCACCTTTTACTCTTGGCATCGTCCATTCCCTCCTTAATTACACTCAAGTCTTATATACGAATCACGGGTTCTGACGTATATGCTTTGTGACTTATATTAAAGTGAATAAGATTGATCAACGCCGCTCTCCTACAGGTTGTAAAGCACATCTTTCAACCGTTTGTAGTCACCTTTGCTAACCAGGGCAGGTTTGCGCAGCTGGCGCTTGCGCTTCTGTGTTTTACTGGCAAAAAGGTGGCTGGTATAAGCGTGGGAACGCTTCAGTTTACCCGTTCCGGTTCTTTTAAAACGCTTGGCAGCGGCACGTTTGGTTTTCATTTTTGGCATGATAAAATCCTCCTTCTTATTTCTCAGTCTTGGGGGCCAAGAACATAATCATGTTGCGGCCATCCATGGAAGGCTTTTTCTCAACAACCCCCACATCGGCAATATCTTCAGCCAGGCGCTCCAACAGCTCGCGTCCCAGTTCCGCATGGGTAATTTGACGTCCGCGAAAGCGGATCGTACACTTCACTTTATCCCCTTTACTCAAGAACTTTTGTACATTGCGCATTTTGGTGTTGTAATCGTGTTCTTCAATATTGGGGCTAAAGCGTACCTCTTTAACATTGATCACCTTTTGTTTTTTACGCGCTTCCCGCTCCCGTTTTTGTTGTTCAAATTTATATTTGCCGTAATCCATAATCCGGCAGACAGGGGGCTTGGCCTGAGGCGCGACATTTACCAGATCAAGGTTGGCGTCCTGAGCCATTTGCAGTGCTTTTTTAATTGGTACAATCCCCACTTGATTCCCATCCACGTCAATGAGACGCACTTCACGCGCGCGAATGTTCTCATTCACTAAATGTTCCTTGCTAATAACCCTCACACCTCCATCAAGATTCAAGGACCAAACAGCTTGCTCCATGCCCATTAAAAAATGCGGGTACAAGTCACCCGCATTTAATCTTCTCAACGCTAATCGGTCGTTCATGAACCTGCCAACATTTCCAGTCGATCAGGTGAGAAGCGGGTCGCTTCTGCTTGTTGTGTCCATATATCGTTACAAATGAGATATTACCATGTTTGCCTGGCACCTGTCAAGGTTTTTGGCTGGTCTATCTTTTGTTCTTAATCTCGTCCGCCAGCATGTCAATCACTTCTTCAACAGGGCGGGCACCAATGTCCCCTTCGGCACGCTTGCGAACAGCCAACGTTTTGTTTTCAATTTCCCTGTCACCGATCACAAACATGTAGGGAATCTTTTGCAGCTGGGCTTCCCTGATTTTATAGCCGATCTTTTCGTCCCGGGCGTCCACTTCAGTGCGGATGCCTGCTTCCCTTAATTGCTCTGCCACTTTTTCAGCATAGTCCACGTGGAAAGAAGCAATAGGTAACAGTTTAGCCTGTACGGGAGCCAGCCACAAGGGGAAGGCCCCTTTATAATACTCCAGCAGAAAGGCCACAAAACGCTCCATTGTACCGACCACCCCACGGTGAATCACCACAGGGCGATGAGGCTGGCCATCCTCACCGATATACTCCAGTTCAAACCGGTTGGGGAGATGGAAGTCAAGCTGAATGGTGGATAATGTTTCATCTTTTCCTAAAGCTGTGCGTACCTGAACATCTAATTTGGGGCCGTAAAACGCAGCTTCCCCTTCAGCCTCCACATACTCATAACCCAGCTCGTCCATTGCTTCTTTCAGCATTTTTTGTGCCTTTTCCCACATTTCATCATTCTGAACATATTTTTCTTTGTTTTCCGGATCACGGTAGGAAAGGCGGAAATAATAGTCCTTTATGCCAAAGTCAGCATAAACCTGGTTCATGAGCTGAACGACCCGGGTAAACTCAGATTTGATCTGGTCGGGACGGCAGAAAATGTGGGCATCGTTCAGAGTCATGGAGCGAACCCGCTGCAAGCCCGTCAAAGCTCCTGACATTTCGTAGCGGTGCATGGTTCCCAGTTCGGCAATGCGCAACGGCAATTGACGATAACTGCGTAACTCCTCTTTGTACACCATCATGTGATGAGGACAGTTCATTGGTCTTAACACCAATTCCTCATGGTCCATCTGCATCGGCGGATACATATCTTCTTGATAGTGATCCCAATGGCCTGAAATCTTGTACAACTCCACATTGGCCAGGTGGGGAGTGTAGACATGCTTGTAACCCCATTTTTCTTCCAAGTCCACAATATAACGTTCAATAATGCGCCGAACCGTGGCACCATTAGGCAGCCATAAGGGCAACCCTTGTCCTACTTCCTGGGACATGGTAAAAATCTTCAACTGTTTACCTAATTTACGGTGATCCCGTTCTTTAGCCTCTTCAAGTTGTTTAAGGTACTCTTCCAATTGTGTTTGTTTAGGCCAGGCCGTGCCATAAACCCGCTGCAGCATGGGATTATCGGCATCTCCACGCCAGTAAGCGCCCGAAACACTTAACAGCTTAAAAACCTTCAACTTGCCGGTAGAAGGCACGTGCGGTCCCCGGCACAGGTCAAAAAATTCCCCTTGCTCGTAAATAGTGATTTCCTCATCCTCGGGAAGATCCCGGATCAGCTCCAGCTTATACTGATCGCCAATCTGTTCATACAAACGCAAAGCTTCTTCCCGGGACACGACGCGCCGCTTGACAGGGAGGTCTTCCTGTACAATTTTCTTCATTTCGGCTTCAATTTTGGCAAAATCATCCTGTGAGAGAGATTCTGGGAGATCCATATCATAGTAAAAACCGTTGTCAATCACAGGACCGACACCCAGTTTAACCCTGTCGGATCCGTAGAGGCGCTTCACTGC
Organism: Caldalkalibacillus uzonensis; assembly: GCF_030814135.1. Taxonomy (NCBI): domain Bacteria; kingdom Bacillati; phylum Bacillota; class Bacilli; order Caryophanales; family Bacillaceae; genus Caldalkalibacillus; species Caldalkalibacillus uzonensis. The sequence continues at coordinate 12,980 of NZ_JAUSUQ010000002.1, forward strand.
TTGAGCCATCAGGTGAGCCGTGCTGTGCCGCAAGACTTCCAATCCCTCTTCAGAGTCAACGGTAACAACTTCAACTTGATCCCCCTCTTGAACTGGGGTGTACAGATCAACCAGCTTGCCGTTCACTTTGCCGGCAATGGCCTTCTTTTTTAAACCAGGGCTGATCGCAGCAGCCACATCTTCAATGGTGCTGCCCTGTTCCACTTCCTTTTGTGCACCATCTGGCAAAACGACAGATACTGCAGACACTACCCTTCACTCCTCACTTTAATTTGTTAGACTTGATCCGCTATGACCACAAATCCGGGTGCAAACAAAAAACTCGCCCCCTCTCAAAGGGACGAGTGCTGGTCGTGGTTCCACCCTAATTCCATGAAACAAGCCCAGCTTATGTACGACTGACCGCTGATCTGCCAAATCTTTACTAAGGCTGTGTTTCATGCTCTTCATCATAACGGGATGGCCCGGCTGCAGTTACTCTGACCCACTTAGGTCATTTCTCCACAGCAGCTCCGGAGGGGGTAAACCATTCTGTTCTCTTAGGAGCTTCCAGCCGTGGCTCCATTCTCTGGCAAGAGAGGGGAGAATGATTCATGTCCTCCTCATCGCTGTTCAGTTGATCAAACGCTGAGGCATAACGTTCAATTTAATTCAATATTATAAAGGTCCCTCAGGAGAACGTCAAGCTTTGGGCCTTGAATCATATTATAGGTCGTCAATTAACCCTGGGTGTAGCGTTGCGTCTCCCTTTTCCACCGTTCACACTGTTCACAACCTGTGCAGACCCTTATCCGCTCACCAAAAATGTGCTGTAAGGTGCGGATCACCGCTTGGTCAGGATGCAGGGTGTGCAAAACGATGCGACGGGGCAGATAACTCATAAGAGCACTGATAATTAATTCATCCTGGTTGGTAAAAGAGCCCGTCCATTCCGCCAGGCGCTCCATCAGCTCCTCCTGGGTTACGAGCTTCCCTTCGTCATCAAATACATGAAAGTGACGCTGGCCGGTATGCACCACATGTAACAGGGCACATTTGGGCATTTGGGAAGTCACAAACAAGCGCAACAATTGGATAAAGCGCTCATACTCCTGGTCAAGCACATATTCATCAATGGCGTATTCAACAGCTTCCTGCAATTGCTGGTGGTAGGCCTTCAATCTAAACTGGAAAAAGCCTTGCAGATGAAGTGTATCCGCCTCGCTCAGATAGATATAGACCTGCTGGTAAATCAGTTGTTTGCGTTCCTCAACTTTGACTTCATGAGGCCATTCTAACTGTTCCTCTTCCTCAGCTGTATTTAACACTTGATCACAGTAGAGATAAAGACGGCTGAGCTCTTCCAACTGCCGATATCCGTATGTATGCTGAATAAGGTCTACAAGTAAGTAATCCTCCATTTTATCAACTAAAAAATCGGACACAAGAGAACTAAACACGTGCTGCCACACCCGGCGGGCTTCCTCAGCAGACAATGTCTCCGGCAACTTACAGCAATGTATGGTCAGATCTTGTTGCGTATAGTCAAACTGCACGTCAAACTCCAGCTGCTCCAACCACCTGACCGACTGGTACATATCCTCCACAAACAACATCCATTCCTTTTTCCAAAGGGATTGATGTCCGGATTCAAATCGGATTGAAAACACCAGTTCACCCCCTCACCAATACACTTGTTTCTACCTAGTGTATGGTTAGAGGGGGTGAACTATACATCTAAAGTCCGTGGATCAATTGGTAAGGTTTACGTTTGGTTTGTTCATAGTGTGCAATCTGTTCGGCATATAACTCCGTTACACCTATGTCATCCAATCCTTTTAGCAACATCTCGCGGCGGTAGGGATCTGTGGTGAACGAAGTTTTCCATCCCGCTTCATCGCTGATCTCCTGCTTCTCCAAGTCGACGGTCAAGGTGTAGCCTTCTGTGTCCAGTGCCCGCTTAAACAAAAGATCAACTTCCTGTTCATCCAAAGCAATAGGCAAAATCCCGTTTTTAAAGCAGTTGTTGTAGAAGATATCCGCAAAGGACGGTGCAATAATCACCTTAAACCCGTAGTCAAGGAGAGCCCAGGGAGCATGCTCCCGGGACGATCCGCAACCAAAATTGTGACGGGTCAGCAAAATGCTGGCCCCCTCATATCTCGGTTCATTCAAGGTGAAGTTGGGATTGGGCGATCCGTCATCCAAGTAGCGCCAATCATAGAACAGGAACTGGCCAAATCCGGTGCGTTCGATCCGTTTTAAAAATTGTTTCGGAATGATCTGGTCCGTATCCACATTCACTTTATCCAATGGTGCCACTAAACCCTTATGCCGAATGAGGGGCTCCATGGCGATCCCTCCTTCTTAAATCTAGTTCACGCACATCCACAAAATGGCCGAAAACAGCCGCTGCTGCCGCCATGGCCGGGCTGACCAAATGAGTTCGTGCCCCTCTTCCCTGGCGGCCCTCGAAATTACGGTTAGAGGTGGAGGCACACCGTTTGCCAGGTGGTACCACATCGGGGTTCATACTTAAGCACATGCTGCAGCCCGCTTCTCTCCACTCAAAACCGGCCTCGATAAAAATATGGTGCAATCCTTCTTCCTCTGCTTGCCGCTTCACTTTTTTGGAACCCGGGACGACCAGCGCCGTCACACCTGGTGCCACCTTGCGTCCTTTGACAATGTGGGCCGCTTCTCTTAAATCCTCAATACGGGAGTTGGTACACGAACCGATAAACACATAATCAATGGGGATCTCGGTGATTTTTGTTCCCGGCTGAAGCCCCATGTATTCTAAAGCCTGAGCGGCGGCCCGCTGCTGAACTTCACTCTCAAAATCGCTGGGATCAGGAACAACACCGCTGATCCCTGTGCCCATACCCGGGTTAGTGCCCCAGGTGACTTGCGGCTCAAGGTTACTCACATCAAAGGTCACTTCTTTGTCAAACACGGCTCCGTCGTCGGTGGCTAATGCTTTCCATTCCTCCACGGCTTGTTCAAAAGCCTCTCCTTTTGGTGCATACAAGCGTCCATGAAGATATTCAAAAGTGGTTTGATCAGGAGCGATCAAGCCGGCTCTGGCGCCAAATTCAATGGACATGTTACAGATGGTCATGCGCTCTTCCATGGTCATGTTTTCAATCACAGGCCCCGCGTATTCCACTACATAACCGGTGCCAAAGTCAACCCCATACCTGGCAATCAGTCCTAAAATGACATCCTTGGCCATCACACCCAGTCCCCGTTCGCCTGTAAAATTGATTCTCATCGTCTTGGGGCGCTTTTGCCACAAACATTGAGTGGCCAATACATGCTCCACTTCACTGGTACCAATGCCGAAAGCCAAGGCACCAAAAGCACCGTGGGTGGAGGTGTGGCTGTCCCCGCAGACAATGGTTTTACCCGGCAAGGTGAGGCCCAGCTCAGGTCCGATCACATGCACTATGCCTTGCTCTTCACTGTGCAAATCGGCCAAAGGAATGCCAAACTCCTTACAGTTCTCTGTTAATGTTTTCATTTGTTTAACAGCAATTTCATCCCTGGTGGAAAAGGGATCATCGGTCGGCACATTGTGGTCCATGGTGGCAAAAGTCTGCTCAGGCCGGCGTACGCGTCGCCCGGCCAGACGCAATCCTTCAAAGGCCTGGGGTGATGTCACTTCATGGATCAAATGCAAATCTATATAGATCAAACTGGGTTTATTCTCTTCTTCCACAACCACATGCTGTTCCCAAATTTTATCGATCATTGTTTTGGGACTCAACTCTGTTCACCTCTCTTGACAGTCATTTTCATCCGTTCCTTTTCGAACCGTTCCCTTCATCACGGATATATTTCTATCAGACCGAAATTTCCTGTTTCAGATAGGCACGCACTTTTTCGCCCATTTCAGTTGTGCTCAAGGCAGGCTCTCCTTCTTGAGCCAAATCACGGGTGCGGTAACCATCATCCAATACCTTGCGGATGGCCTGTTCGACAGCCTGAGCTTCCTTCTCCAAATGAAAAGAGTATTTTAACATCATCGCGACTGATAAAAAAGTTGCCAGCGGATTGGCCAGATTTTGCCCGGCGATGTCCGGAGCCGAGCCGTGTACCGGTTCGTACAAGCCCGGTCCATCTTCACTCAGACTGGCTGAAGGGAGCATGCCCAATGACCCGCTTAACATAGCCGCTTCATCACTTAAAATGTCTCCGAACATATTCTCTGTGACCACGGTGTCAAACTGGCTCGGTTTTCTGACCAGCTGCATGGCCGCATTATCAACCAGCATATGCTCCAGTTTAACATCGGGATATTCCTTTCCGATCCGATCGGCGGTTTCTCTCCACAAGCGACTGCTATCCAATACATTGGCTTTATCCACTGAGACCAAATGTTTCTTTCTGACACGGGCAATTTCAAATGCTTTTCTCAGCACACGTTCGATCTCAGCCTCGGTGTAATACAAGGTATCTACGACGGCCAGCCCCTGATCTGTTTGTTTGCGTCCTCTGGGCTGACCGAAATAGAGCCCTCCCGTTAATTCACGAATAATCATCAGGTCGACGCCTTCCAGCACTTCCGCTTTCAGGGATGAGGCATTGGCCAGAGCCGGGAAAACAATCACGGGGCGCAGATTGGCATATAACTGCAGTTCTTTGCGCAAACCCAACAGACCGGCTTCAGGTCTTTTCTCACCGGGGCCATGGTCCCACTTGGGTCCACCCACAGCACCAAGCAAGATGGCGTCACTTTCCCGGCAAAGTTGGAGTGTTTCTTCAGGCAGGGGCGTGCCCGTTTTATCCAGGGCACACCCTCCAATATCGGCATACTGGAAATGGAAAGTATGGCCGAACTGTATACCCACTTCTTCGAGAAGTTGAACAGCTTCCCCGGTCACTTCAGGTCCTATTCCGTCTCCTGGCAGAACGGCGATTTGCTTGATCAAAGGGCTTTCACTCCTTTTGTCTCTTCCCGTTGTTCAGTACGGTATTGCATATATTGTTCTTTGAACAGGATGCGGTTGACAGCATCCAGATAAGCTTTTGCTGAAGCTTCCAGCACATCGTGCGCAATACCCCGGCCGCTGGATGTTTGCCCATGATAATTCACTTTGACATATACTTCAGCCAGCGAATCGATGCCACTGGTCGTAGACTGGATGCGGTAATCTAGCAGCTTAACTTCATTGTCCAACACCCGTTCAATGGCATTGTACAGGGATTCAACGCTGCCTTTGCCTGTAGCTGACTCCTGCACGACCTCACCACTGGGCAATTTGATGCCTACCGTGGTGGTGGGTACCACATGAGAACCATAGGCCACTTGTAAAAATTGCAGCTCATATCTTTCTTCTTTGCCCTGTACATTGGTATTCATCACCAGGGTGAGGATATCGTCCTCAGTCACTTCTTTCTTTTTGGCCGTCAAATCTTTGAAGGCTTTAAACAGCTTCTGGAACGCTTCCTCGGACAATTGAAGCCCCATTTCCTTACACTTCTCTTTAAAAGCGTGACGGCCGGAGTGTTTGCCCAGCACCATCCGGTTGGAGGATAAACCGACCAATTCAGGTTCAATAATTTCATAGGTTAACTTATTCTTCAGCACACCATCCTGATGAATCCCCGACTCATGGGCAAAGGCATTGGCTCCAACCACTGCCTTGTTGGGCGGGACAGGCATACCGGTCAGTTTGCTGACCAGCTGGCTGGTGCGGATTGTTTGAGCCAGATCTAAGCTGGTCTCGGCTTGATAATGGTCTCGCCGGGTATACAAAGCAACGCCAATTTCTTCTAAAGAGGCATTACCAGCCCGTTCCCCAATGCCGTTGATCGTGCCTTCAATTTGCTGTACACCCTGTTCAATGGCGGCCAGCGAGTTGGCTACAGCCATACCAAGATCATCATGGCAGTGGGCAGACAACTTCACCCTGTCAATATTGGGTACATTGTCCCGAATATACCGGAACATAGCTCCGTACTCCTGGGGGTGCATGTAACCCACTGTATCCGGCAGATTGATCACACAGGCTCCAGCATCAATCACCTTAGTAATAATCTCAACCAAAAAGTCCCAATCACTGCGGGTGGCATCTTCGGCGGACCATTGCACTTTGGGGAAGAAGCGCTTGGCATACTTTACGGCCGAAACAGCTGTTTCGATCAATTCGTCCTCCGTCATGTTCAGTTTGTATTTCATATGGATGGGGGAAGTGGCAATAAAGACATGCAAGCGAGGATCCACACCATCCTTCAGCGCTTCCCAGGCAGCATCAATGTCACTTTGAACAGAGCGGGCCAACCCTGTCACGGAACAATTTTTGATTTCCCTGGCAATATGCTGTACTGCTCGAAAATCTCCTTCGGAGGAGGCTGGATAACCAGCCTCCATAATATTGACACCATAACGTTCCAGCTGATAGGCAATCTCCAGTTTTTCATTAAAATGAAGATTGACTCCGGCAGACTGTTCACCGTCTCTCAATGTGGTGTCAAAAATATCAATTTTTCGCACTCGTCACCACATCCTTCAACACACCTTTTCCTTTAACAAAAGGCATTTTCTCCCTCAACTGGCGTCCCACCTGCTCAATAAGATGTTCATTTTCACGACGGGTTAAAGCATTAAACATGGGGCGGTTGGCCTGATTTTCAAGTACCCAGCCCTTGGCAAACTGACCAGACTGGATTTCTTCCAAAAGCTTTTTCATTTCCTGTTTGGTTTGCTCATTAATGATGCGCGGTCCGGCTGTCAAATCTCCCCACTGGGCGGTGTCAGAGACAGAGTAGCGCATCCCTGCCAACCCCTCTTCATATATCAGGTCAACGATCAATTTCATTTCATGCAAGCATTCGAAATAGACAACCTCGGGCTGATATCCTGCTTCTGTCAATGTTTCAAACCCAGCTTTGATGAGGGCCGCTAAACCTCCGCACAGCACGGCCTGCTCACCAAACAAATCGGTTTCTGTCTCTTCCCGGAAGGTGGTTTCAATCACCGCGGCCCGGGTACAGCCAATCCCTTTGCTGTAAGCCAAGGCAATCTCTTTCGCTTGACCGGTCACATCCTGATAAACGGCAATCAGACCGGGAACCCCGCCGCCTTCCTGGAACACGCGGCGCACCACGTGGCCGGGACCTTTAGGAGCAACCAAAAAGACATCCACATTGTCAGGCGGAACCACCTGATTAAAGTGAACATTAAATCCATGAGCAAAAGCAAGCGCCTGATTTTCTCTTAAGTAAGGTTTGATCTCCTGTTCGTAAACCTGAGGCTGGCTTTCATCAGGCAGAAGCAGCATGACAATATCGGCTTGTTGGGTTGCTTCAGAGACGGAATAAACTTGGAAGCCATCTTCTTCCGCCTTTTCCCAAGATTTACCTCTGCGCAAACCAATGACCACATTGATCCCATTATCCCTCAAGTTTTGAGCGTGGGCATGCCCCTGGGAACCATAGCCAATAACGGCTACTGTTTTTCCTTGTAATACATCCAATTGAACATCTTGATCATAATACATCTTTGCCATTTGTCATCTCTCCTTTTTGTTCATTTTTCCTCTTCAAACATGTATGTGAATGAAGTAATAGAACCACTAAATCAGGGAAAGGGCATCATGCTTGATGCGGGTCACTTCCCGCTCCCGTTCTCCGCCCCGTTTAAAGGCGGTCACCCCAGTGCGGGCCAGTTCCTTAATGCCATAGGGTCGCAATAACTCGATCAATGCTTCGATTTTTTCCGGGTTGCCTGTGGCCTGGATGGTCACACTTTCCAGGCTGACATCGATGATCGAAGCGCGGAACGGTTCGATTAGGTTGGTCAGCTCAGTTCTTTTCTGCAAAGGACTGAGCACCTTGATCATGACCAATTCCCGCTCCACAGAAGGTTCATTGGTAATGTCGATCACTTTAATCACATCAATTTGCTTGTGCAATTGCTTGATGATTTGTTCATTTGTGCGTTCATCTTCCACATTGACCACAATGGTCATCCGGGATAGTCCTTCTGTCTCCGTCTTGCCCACGGTAATACTGTCAATGTTAAAACCGCGGCGTAAAAACAAGCCTGTAATCCGGTTCAACACACCCAAATGATCATTGACAATGACACTTAAAATGCGTCTCATGGCTTAATCCCCTCCATTTCATGGATCCCTTTGCCCGGTGCTATCATGGGATATACATTTTCATCAGGTGTCACCCGGCAATCAACCAACACAGGACCAGGAGTGTTCAAAGCCTCTTCAATGGCTGCCCTGGCTTCTGCTTCCGTTTCAGCTCTAAGCCCTTTGATCTGATAAGATTCGGCCAGCTTCACATAGTCAGGCTGATTGGGGATAAGTGACTCAGAGTAACGTTCCTTGTAGAAAAGTTGCTGCCATTGTCTGACCATTCCTAAAGCGTAATTGTTGACAATGATCACTTTGACAGGCAGATCATAATCGGTGAGGACGGAGAGCTCTTGCAAGGTCATCTGAAAACCGGCATCACCAACCACGGCCAAAACAGTTTTATCACGCATCCCCAGCTGTGCGCCGATCGCTGCTGGAAAACCAAAGCCCATGGTGCCCAGTCCGCCTGAAGTAACCCAGCGATGGGGCTCCTTGAAGGTGTAGTATTGAGCCGTCCACATCTGATGCTGGCCCACATCTGTGGTCACCACCGCCTCGCCTCCGGTCAGTTCATGAATCATTTCTATTAACCGCTGGGGTTTTAATGTTTTATGGTCTTCGGTATACCATAAGGGATATTCTTTTTTCATTTGGTTCAGATGCTGCCACCACTGGGCGGTGTCTCCGGGGGCCAAATCTTCCTCTAGTAGCATCTTAAGGGTTTCCCTGGCATCCCCTACTACCGGAATATCGGTCTCAACCACCTTGCCGATTTCGGCCGGGTCAATATCCACATGGGCCACTTTGGCAAACTTGGCAAAATGTTTCGGATTGCCTGTTAAGCGGTCGTCAAAGCGGGCTCCGAAATTGATAATCAAATCGGCTTCATACAAAGCCATATTGGCCACGTAAGTGCCATGCATGCCGCCCATCCCCAGGAACAAGGGATGATCGCCCGGGAAAGATCCTAGTCCTAAGAGTGTATTGACAACCGGCATGTTAACCCGTTCGGCAAAACTTCTCAGCTCTTGATGAGCCTTGGCATGAAGAACGCCAGCCCCAGCCAGGATAACTGGTTTTTTAGCCTGCTTGATGGCCGCCACAATTTTTTGAATCTGCAGCCGGTTAGGGCTTACTGTCGGTTGATACCCTCTGAGAGACACCTCTTCGGGATAGTTAAACAGCCCTTCCTGATTGGAGATGTCCTTGGGGATATCAATGAGCACTGGTCCCGGCCGTCCCGTGCCGGCGATATGAAAAGCTTCCTTGATGATCCGCGGCAGGTCATCAATCGATTTCACTTGGTAATTATGCTTAGTAATCGGCATGGTAATCCCAACAGTCGGTGCTTCCTGAAAAGCATCTGTACCCATTACAGTAGTGTTGACCTGCCCGGCAATCACCACAATAGGCAGTGAGTCCATCATGGCATCGGTCAAACCAGTGACCATATTGGTAATTCCAGGACCGGAGGTAGCAATGACCACAGCCGTTTTACCAGTTACCCGGGCATATCCTTCGGCAGCATGAATAGCACCCTGCTCATGCCGGGTCAAAATATGACGGATTCCCGCATCATACAAGGCGTCATAAATGGTTAAGACGGCCCCTCCGGGATAACCAAAAATAACCTCCACTCCCTCTTTTTTTAAGGCCTCAACCAGCATAAGTGCCCCTGACATCCTCTTTTGGCTGCTATGAGCAGCCGCCTCTTCCGCTTGCAACTTTACGCTCATATTCATCCCCTCTAATCTGTTTTTGACGAATAAAAAAACCTTTTCCTCCCCACAGCAAGACCATACGGTCAGGCAAGGGATGAAAAGATTTCCTTTCCATGGTACCACCCTTCTTCACATTGCCCTTGCGGACAATGCCTCATGAACGGAAGATCCAATTGCTCCGTCCCTTTTAGTAACGAGTGCAGTGCACCCGGCCTCACCTACTCTCTGTTCAGTGAGACGCTCAGAGGTGAGTTCATCCTAAGTGTGTACCACCGGTTTTCAGCTGCCCCGGCTCTCTGTAGATACACGGCCTTAAGACTACTTTTCCCCTTCAACGCTTTACATTATAAAGTTATCATAAGTGTTTATCCTACCTGGTATTTTTGCTGTGGATAAACCTTAACGCCATCAGTGACCACTAACTCACGGAAGGCTTGCAACAGGGTCTGAGTATGTGGCCCAGGCTGACCATCTCCAATGACCCGGCCATCAACCTTGACAACTGCAATCACCTCAGCTGCGGTTCCGGTCAAGAAAACTTCATCAGCGGTATAAACATCATACTGGGTAAAAGGCTCTTCCTTAACCACATAGCCTTTTTCCCTGGCCAACTCAATGATGGCATTGCGGGTAATTCCTTCTAATGCCCCCAGATAGGTTGGCGGTGTGTACAGCACCCCATTTTTGACCAAAAAGATGTTGTCACCGGAACACTCCACCACATACCCTTCTGTATTGAGCATCATCGCTTCTTTGACCCCGGCCAGATGAGCTTCAATTTTAACGAGAATGTTGTTTAAATAGTTGAGTGACTTTATCTTGGGGCTTAAAACATCGGGACGGTTGCGGCGGGTAGCCACTGTCACAATTTCCAGTCCTTTTTCATAATATTCCTTAGGATATAAAGCCAACGCTTCAGCAATGACAATGACCTGGGGCCTGCCACAGGTGAAAGGGTCCAAACCGAGATTGCCTTTCCCCCTGGAGACAACAAGGCGTATATAAGCATCCTCCAGTTGGTTTTTGCGTAACGTTTCGCAGATGATCTGCTCCATCTCTTCCATGGTGTAGGGAATCTCCAGCATAATCACCTTAGCCGAATTGTACAAACGCTCAAGATGCTCCTTCAGCTTAAACACATTGCCAGAGTAGGCTCTTATTCCTTCAAACACACCATCGCCATATAAAAAAGCATGATCATAAACCGATACCTTAGCGTCTTCTTTGGTGACAAACTCACCGTCCATAAAGATCCACTGACCCACTTTTGGCACACTCCCTTTGAGGAAATTTTTTGAACTGTCATGTTGTATAAAGATTGCTGCAACGACGTTTCAAAAAAAGACAAAAACCCTGCAAATAAGTCATAACGTCCCTCCCGCTACGTCAGAACCTATCCGCAGAGGCTTTTGTCCTCACGGTGTACACCATGTTCCATGGTGCTGATATCGCTTGGACCAGACCTGTAAACTTATCTGACACATCGAGGCATCAGACAAACTTACAGCGGAACCCTAGATATCCTCCTGACCATTCTATATCAGTGCTTTGTTTTTTAATTTTGATAGCTATTTTAATACCAGGTGATAGTGGAGTCAAGACTATTTTTTTGACTTTTTCGATTTAATCAAAAACTTGAAAACGCTTACTCCTTTGTGGGGCTTGCGATTATGGAATTATAAACTTTTTGTAAAACATAAAAAAACTGATGCATCACCGCTCAACCACCGAGTGAATGGCCAACTAAAGCTATGTTAAAAAGGGCTGTCCCCTCTGTAGACAGCCCTTGTTCACTATGTTTCAGTTTAAATTACTATCCAATCAGCATGCCGGCAATAGCCCCGCTCAACAATGAAGCCAGCGTACCGGCCAAAATGGCCCTGAGCCCCAGACGGGCAATATCCGGACGACGGTTGGGAGCTAGTCCACCAATCCCGCCCAGCAAAATACCAAGCGAGCTCAGATTGGCAAATCCACATAAAGCAAAACTTAGAATGGCCACTGTTTTCGGTGTCAGTTCCGCCATCACTTCTGAAAAGCTGACGTAGGCGACAAATTCATTAAGCACAATTTTTTGTCCGAGAAATGAACCGGCTGATACCGCTTCAGCCCAAGGAACACCAATAGCAAAGGCAATGGGGGCAAAAACATAACCCAAGATCAGTTCCAAGGTAAGCACTGGAAAACCAACCCAACCGCCAATGGTCCCCAAGATCCCGTTAACTAAGGCAATTAAGGCAATGAAGGCCAACAGCATAGCCCCCACATTCAAAGCCAGTTTTAAACCAACAGAAGCTCCCCGGGCAGCCGCGTCAATCACATTGGCAGACTCCTTGTCTTTTTCCAAATCCACTTTATCGTCGGAAATCTGCTGCTTGTTCACTTCCGGCATCACCATTTTGGCCATGATCAGGCCCGCAGGCGCAGCCATGAAACTGGCCGCCAGCAAATATTCCAGGGGGATGCCCAAGGCGGCATAGCCGAACAGAACGGACCCGGCAACAGAGGCCAGTCCGCCGGTCATCACCGCAAACAGCTCAGATTGGGTCATTTTTTCAATATAGGGCCTAACCACCAGCGGTGCTTCCGTTTGTCCCACAAAAATATTAGCCGCCGCACACAGGGATTCGGGACGGCTGGTCCCCAGCACTTTGGCCAAAGCACCCCCGATAATTTTGATAAACCACTGCATGACACCCAGGTAATACAACACAGAGATTAAGGAAGAGAAGAAAATGATAATGGTCAGTACTTCAAAGGCAAAAACAAATCCGTTGTATTCGTTAAACAAGCCGCCAAACAAAAACTCCGATCCTTCCCGGGCAAAATCCATAATGTTGGAGACCCACTCCGTAATCCCCAAAAAGATTGCCCGGCCAAATTCCCATTTTAAGACAATAAAAGCAAATGAAATTTGGATGGCTAATCCACCCAAGATGGTGCGCAGGTTAATGCGCGTCCTGTTAGCAGAAAACAGGAAAGCGATTGCAAAAATAACAATAATACCAAGTAAACCCCAAATATAGTTCACACAAAACACCCTTTCGGTAATAATAAGTGGGACAACATTTATTTTTCCATATTTAGCATCAGTTATGCAATACTTTTTCTGCAATCATCGGGAAATTGCTCCACAGAAAAAGCGAAGACCCTGGCCAAGGTTCTTCGCCAAAGAGACTTTTTTGCTAATCTGCTATGGATGCCTTGCCACATGCTATCTAGCACGGATGTCTTGCCTCATAAATGAAACATACGAGAAGGCAAAGCAGAGCATGGTCACCGCGATCAATGCGGTCACCTGTGGCCAAACCAGCATTAAACTTTGCCCCAGCGGAAGGGGTGTGGGCAGGGCGCCGTACACTTGTTCCATGGTGAGCGGCCCCAGGCTGCGAATGGAAGGCACCAGCAGGGTCGTTGTTGCTTCACTAAACAGGTGATTGGGAGATAATCGTAACAAGGCTTGCACCAACTGAATTTGTTGGGCAGTAGCAGACGCCTCCGGTGCCAGGCCAGTGCTGCCCCGGGCTAAGCCGATCATATTGACAATCAGTTGGTAAAACACAGAGAAAAACAGCCATACGGCAATACTGGCCAAGGCAGAAGTGGCCGCCTGTCTGAAACGGATGGAAAACAGAATGGCCAAATTTAACCAGAAGGCCACATAGACCACACTGAGAATGAGGAAAGCAAGCATGCGTAAAAATTCCTCTGGTGTGGGCGGAATGCCAATCATCATTAATCCCAAGCCCATGACCAGGAAGCCCAGTCCGAAGAACAGAAGGCCAATCATCATTAACGCTCCGACAAATTTGGCATTAATGACATAATCTCTGGGAACCGGCTGAGCCAAAATGCGAATTAATGTCCGTTTGTTTAGCTCTGAATTGACCGCATCAAAGCCCAAGGTAATTCCTAGCAAGGGGCCTAAAAACCCAACAAAAGTAATAAACGGGGGCAATGTGCCATCAGAGACTGTGAACAATTTCAGAAAAACAAATCCCACATCAGAGCCTTCCCCGGATACCGCATCCCTGATGCTCATCAAAGCGGTATATAACGAACCCATGCAGGTTAACAAGAGAATCGCCAGTAAAATGACATACCTCCAGCTGCGCATATGATCTGTCACTTCTTTTTGAACCAATACCCAAAAGGGATGGGGCGTCTCTTTGTCAAGCTGCGGTTTTATACCCATTTCTTCTTTCTCTGTTTCGTTACCCCTTCTAAACGATTTTAAGAATATCATCTTATCAGCTAACCACTGTTTAAGGTTGGGGCGAGTCACTCGTATCCCCTCCCTTAAAAATAGCGGCGGTAAATCTCATCAAGGCCATAATCCTTGGTAAAGAGATGCTGCAGTCGGGCGCCGTTCTCCACAACAGTCCTGGCGATCTCAGCGCTGACATCCCGTTCACAGGTCACTTCCCACTGGTCTCCCTCCGTTTCTGCACTGATGACGCCTGGTACTGACAGCACCTCTTCCCGGAGCTGATCGGATGCTGGTGAACATCTGAGAAAGACAACCAGCGGTTCATCCTTAAACATCTCTCGAGCCAGTTGATCAATGGGACCAACCGCCATCAGGCGCCCGCCCACAAACAAGCCCACCCGGTCACAAATCTGCTGCACCTGATACAAATGGTGTGAGGACAAAAGGACCGTCATATTTTCATTCCGGCTTAAAGACTGGATTAAGGCCAGCAGTTCTTGCATCCCCTCCGGGTCAAGCCCCAATGTGGGCTCATCAAGCACAATCACTTCCGGTTTTTTCATTAACACATCGGCCAATCCCAGCCGCTGTCTCATTCCCCGGGAGTAAGTACCCGCTTTTTGATGGGCTGCGTGGGCCAACCCTACTCTGTCTAGCAGGATTTCCGCTCTTGAGCGGGCCTCCTTGAGCGGGATGCCGTTTAATTGGGCGGTGAGGAGCAGGTTTTCCAGCCCTGTCCGCTCATCGTAAAAGCCAAGATCATCGGGTAAGTAGCCCACTCGCTGTTTCACTTCCATGGGATAGCGGATTGAATCAATCTGACAGACACGTACGGAACCGGAAGTGGGTTCGATTAAACCCAGCATCATCAAAATAGTAGTCGTTTTTCCGGCTCCGTTTGGCCCCAAGAGGCCAAAGATTTCCCCCTGTTCCACAGACAGATCAATATGGTCAACAGCTGTATAATCGTCATATATTTTCGTCAATCCTTCAAGTTCAATCACACCCATGGGTTATCGCCTCCCGTATGTTTTAAACAGATAACCAATACCCCCGATAACCCCGGCTATAATTAAAATGCCAATCCAACCCCACAACAATGGTGTTTTAACCGTTGCCCTGAAGGATGCAGAGTTGGACACTTCCGGTGCGCTGGCATCAATATTTAGCACATAGTCCCCGGCCAAGGCATTTTGATCTGCTGTCACCGTTGCCCGCACCCGGGCTGACTCTCCTGGCGGCAACACATCAATGCGTTCCGGTTCAAAGCTGACCTCCCAGTTGACCGGAGCAGATGCCTCCAAGCTGATATCTCTCAAATCAGCCGTACCCTGGTTGGTCACTTCCAGTTCAATTGTTTTGCTTCTGCCAGCCGTGATATCAAAATTTAACCGTTCACTTGGCGTGCTGACCACCAGATCATATGTCCCCGTAATGACCACTTCCAATTCCAAAGTGGCTTTTGTGCCACTGGTGGCCGCCGTGATTGGAATAGTGTAAGTGCCATCTGTGATACCCTCAGGCGGATTCACCTCAATGTTAATATCTTGCACTCCATTGGGATCTACATTGACTGAGGTGACATGCTGGCCCCCTGACTCAAAGCGCACCTGCCATCCCCGGGGCGCGTCTGCCGATAAGGAATAAAGCTGCTCACTTGCCGTCCGGTTACGCAAGCTGGCTTTAAACGTAAAGTTGGAATCGGCATGTCCTTCCATATTAGGCTGCTCACTGGTTAGTTCTGTCCGATAAGTCCCTTCTTCGGTCACATCCACCGTAATGGGCAACACGGCTCGCACATTGCCGGAGCCTGAACCCACCAAACGGAATTCATACTCCCCCTTGTCAATTTGCAGCGGCACATCCACTTGCAAATAGACCGTTTCACTTTGACCGGGACGCACAGACAGTCGCTTAATATCCCGTCCGTCCGCGGTCAAATGATAGTTCCAATCATCAGCTAACCCTTCAATTCGGAAGGTCACAAACTGAATACCGGAGCCATTGTTAATCACCTCAATCTCATAGTTGAGCGACTCTCCAGGAGTCACCGACACCCCTGGGTAAGGCGTAAACAGTTCCAGTGCCGGCTGTGCCAAAGCACTCATCTGGCCCAGCCCAATCAGGCTCACCCCCAGCACCGTGATCAGCAACAAGCGTAAGCCACGTCTGTTATTCACTCTTCTCGCCCAATGCATCGTACGTTCCCCCCTGTGTCAATTTCATTTATCACTATAACTACGAACAAAACTGGCTAATGGATTTGTCTAAAAGCATATTTTCGTGAGAAAAAATGTTCTATTTTCAAACCACAGCAAATTTGGTACATAAAAAATAGAGAGGCTGAAAGCTTTGGGGGGAAGGACATGGGGAAAACAAAGCACGAACTGCTATTATTAATTAAGCGGGTCAACAGGGGCTCGGAAGAAGCATTTGATTTTCTATACGAAAAATACCTCCCGCTGATCTTTCGCATTGCCATGACCATGTTAAAAAACAGACATGAAGCTGAAGATGTGTGCCATGATATATTTTTGGAACTTTTAAACCAACCTGAGCGCTACGATCCCTGTCGCGGCTCATTGGAAGCATGGCTCGCAGTGAAAACAAAGAGCAAGTGCCTGGACCGGTTGAGAGCCCAAAAGAAACACTTGACAGGGCTGGCAGAACAAGCGGAGATTGGCGGAGCTGCTAATGATGATCCGACTGTGCAGCACACCTTATCCAAAGAATTAAAAGAAACCCTGGCCAAAGCTTTACAACAGATTCCAGCCCCTCAGCGGCAAGTGCTTCAGCATGCCTATTTCAGGGAAGAGAGCCACCGTTCCATAGCCAGACAAATGAAGCGACCGCTAGGTACGGTCAAATCCATGATCCGTTACGGGTTAAAAAACATGAGAAAACAACTTGAAGAATGGCATTGGCAAGGTCCCGGAGGAGAGGATAGCCGGTGAGTCATGCAAACCGCTGCTTAAGTGATGAAATGATTGTTGATACGTTATTAAATCAATTGCCCGAGCAACAGATGGAACAGGTTGAAGCGCATCTCAAGCACTGCGCACACTGTCACAAGCGCTTGGAAGAATGGGCCGTACTTCTGGGGACACACTCCCACCCCGAATGTGAAAGGGAGATAGCCACCTCCTTTCCCCGGATAGAGAAGCGTTTAAAGAAAACGATCGGTTTTTCCAAACGACGTTCCAAGCCTCTGGGACCAAAACCAGCTGTGTTATCTCTGATTAGTGGCTTGCTCGTCTGTTTCAGTTTGGTCACCGGATGGTGGGCCAGCCAAGACAGTAATCACGAGCCCTCCCACATGCAGAGTGACCTCATCCAGGAATCCCAATTTTTGATTGACCCCCAAACCCTGCATTACCGCATTGGCTTGGCCAACAACCCCCATTCACAGCAATGGGGAGTATTGGCTTACAGTGTCAAAGGTAATCTATGGGTGAACCATGCCAGTCAGGAAGTGATTATCTTTCTGGAAGGACTAGAACCCCTCGACGATCGGGATTACCAGGTCTGGATTAATACCGGCCATGCGGAAAATAACGCGGGGGTCGTCCAAATGGAAACAGACAAGGCCTATTTGTATTGGAGTGGAGAGGAGACAACAGGCATTGAATTTATCCGGATCAGTGTTGAACCCAAAGGAGGCAGCCAGGTTCCCACAGGTCCTGAAGCGCTGTTTATCCGTTTAAATCAATCTTCTTTAAATTACAACCCAGTTGGTGAACACCCCTGAAGCATCTGTAACGCTTCAGGGGTATTTAAAACTATAGATATAGGACTTTGGTACTATTAATATATACCTGATAATGTCGAAAATTAATATAAAATCAGTATGAGCATAGACAAAGGAGGTTTTTTTTTGAGCAGGAAACTATTTGATTCAAATTATTTCTATCTTTTATCAAAAAAATTCACTCGAGGATTTAATAAACTGCTCTCGTTCCGGCCTCGCTTTAAGTTTAGGTCTGGTTCTAATGGTCAACATGAGCAACGCCAAAGTCTTCTTGGACGGTTAAAGCTCTCCCACAGGCTCTATCTTTCATTTTCTCTTATATTTATCGTACTGATACTTGTGGGCGGTATGGGGCTTTATACAGCTGACCAGCTTAAAGATTCTACTGAAGAAATATATGAGGAGCATTTGCTAGCTGTAGTCGATATGATGGAACTGGCCCGGTTGTTTGAATCCCTCAACAGCAATGTTGGCGCTGCCTTATTGGGCAGAGAAGAAGAAATGGAACAACAACTGGATGTCATTAGGGAAATCAGGCAGGATTTACAATCTCTCTTGGATGAGTTAATTGTTGTATGGGAAGCAGAAGGGAAAGAAGAAGTTGGTACATTTATCACTTTATGGGAATACTATTCTGAACGTTTGGACCGGATTATGATTTGGTTGGGTGGCGGAGGGGATATAAGATCAGACATAAGCCAACGGGATGTAGCCATTTCATATTACAACAGTACTCTCTTACCGCAAGTAAATTCTCTTAATAGATTTATTCAAAGTTGGGTAGAAGAGAGAAGTCAACTTGCCCAGCAAAGTTACATGGAAGCTTCACAATCGCAAGAACGGCTGTTTTTTGCTATGCTCGGTTTTATGGGAGGAGCTCTGGTTTTGATCATTAACTTGTCCGTCATGCTCCCGCGCTCTATCCGCATCCCCCTTTCAATACTGGCGAACCGCTTAAATCGTCTGGCCCAGGGGGATTTAACGGGAGATAAACTCATTGTCTCAAGCAATGACGAAATAGGTCAGCTGTCCCACTCATTTAATGAGATGAATGACTCCCTCGAAAAGCTGATTCGTGAAGTTTATGAGAGTGCGGAACAGGTTTCAGCTACTGCCCAGCAGCTGACAAACCATACCAGGGAAATTTCATCCGTGACAGAGGAAGTGACTCTGTCCATTCAACACATTGCAAGTGGAGCAGAAGCACAGGTGAGCGGTGCTGAAAAAAGTGCCGATGGTATGAGTCAGATCAGTTCAGGAATAGGAACGATCTCTCAAACAGTCACAGAAGTTGAACAAAGCGCCCGCAACATGGCGGACCGAGCCGAGCAAGGAGATGGATCAATCGAAAAGATAAGCCAGCAAATGTCCATGATTGGCCACTCTGTCCAGAACGCAGCAAAGGTGATAGAAGCGTTAACAAAAAGCGCAGCTCAAATCAGCCAAATCTCAGCAGCTATTTCGGATATATCCGATCAAACGAATCTCTTGGCACTTAATGCCTCGATTGAAGCAGCAAGAGCTGGGGAATACGGCCGTGGCTTTGCTGTTGTAGCTAATGAAGTGAAAAAGTTAGCCGATCAGTCAGCCCGTTCCGCTGAAGAAGTGACCCGCCTGATCACACATATGCAAGAGAATACTGATCAAGTTGTACGGGAAATGAATAAGGTAACGGAGGATTTTCAAGCTGGCCAATCAATCGTTGAAATGGCTCGCGAGCAGTTTAGTAACATACTGAACGCTGCCCGTTATGTCAGTCAACAAGTGGAGGACATTTCAAGAGCCACTCAGGAAATTGCCACAAATTCGACACACGTTGTTGAGCGAATTAAAGAAACTGAACATATTGCTAAAGAAGCTTCCAGCAATATCCAGAATGTGTCTGCATCATCCGAGGAGCAATTGGCCTTTATGCAAGAAATTCAGTCTTCGGCGGATGCGCTAAGCGAAATGGCTACAAACCTTTATCAATTGCTTGGCCGTTTCCGAACGTCTTAAACACGAATTAAGAGGGTGTCCCAAAAATTTAATATGGGACACCCTCTCTTTTACGCATATGATAACCTGGACCAAGGGCTGCCGCCAAAAGGTCGTTACATAAAAACCTTTTAGATCCAGCCCCGTGCTTCCATTGCTTCCTTGACACGCAAGATGGAGAGCATAAATGCCGCGGTGCGCATATCAGTTCCATACTCCTTTGCCATTCTACTGACTTTGGCATAGGAGCTGACCATGACCTGCTCCAATTTTGAATTAACTTCCTCTTCACTCCAATAATAATTCATCACGTTTTGAACCCCTTCAAAATAAGAGACCGTGACGCCCCCCGCATTGGCCAATATATCAGGAATAACCAGAATCCCCTTGCTCGCCAGTATGCGGTCCGCTTCAGGTGTCGTTGGGCCGTTGGCCGCTTCAGCAATGATGCTGGCCTGAACATCACCGGCGTTCTGGGCAGTAATCACATTCTCAAGGGCTGCAGGAATCAAAACATCCACGTTCAAAGCCAACAACTCATCTTGAGAGATCAGCGTGGCTCCATTATAGTGAACCAAAGAAGCTTCATCTTTTAAACGTTCTAGAAGGGAGACATCCAGACCATCTTGCTTATAGATGGCACATTTGGAATCAGAGACGGCTACAATCCTGCAGCCCATCTCACTGAGCAACCGGGCCGCAATCCGCCCTGCATTGCCAAACCCTTGTATGGCTACAGTAGCGCCAGCCAGTGGCTTGTGCATCTCTTTCATCGCTTCCCTGACTGTCAGCACACAACCGCGGGCAGTGGCTTCATGACGTCCTAAAGAGCCGCCAATAATAACAGGTTTGCCAGTAATAACTCCAGGAACAAAAGATTTATTCATACGGCAGTACGTATCCATCATCCAGCCCATAACCTGTGGATTGGTATAGACATCTGGAGCCGGAACATCTTTATCGGGGCCAACGAACTCTGCGATGGCCTCCATAAAGGCGCGGCTGATTCTCTCCAATTCACCTGCACTCAACTGCGTCGGATCACAGTTGACTCCACCTTTTCCTCCTCCCAGAGGAAGCCCCACAACACCGCACTTAAAAGTCATCCACATGGAGAGTGCTATCACTTCATCCCTGTTCACGCTGGGATGAAAACGAATTCCCCCTTTGGCAGGACCAATGGCGTCGTTATGCTGAGAACGATATCCCTCAAAAACTCGGACGGAACCGTCATCCATCTTAACAGGGAATGTAACCGTAATCACCCGTTTTGGTTTCTTCAGGATATTAATCACGTGCTCTCCTATGCTCAATTTCTTTGCTGCAGTTTCAATTTGGGTCTGCACAATTTCATACGGATTTAACTTTTCTTCGTTTTTTTGAACCACTTTGACTCTTTTCATATACACCCCTACCCTGTATACTATTCTTTGTTTTTTTAAAATTACACTAAAAATTTTGACACAGTAAAATAAAATTAGCAAGTGTATATTTAATCAAAAAATATTAAATTCTATTCTGGTGGAGTTGACATAACCTAAAAAGCACGATATCCGGTCAATGGATATCGTGCTTGGATTCGTTTATGTATGGTGGAGCATAGCGGGCTCGAACCGCTGACCTCCACGCTGCCAGCGTGGCGCTCTCCCAACTGAGCTAATGCCCCATGTCATCGCCGACAATGAGTATTATAGCAGGTCCATGTTGGCAATGCAAGGGGCGTTGTAAATTTTTTTCTAGAAAAATCATCCTGGTCTTTATGATCATGCTTGTTTGCGCCGGTTGGGCCCTTCCATAAAACAGGGCCGGGTATAGTGACGGATACGTTCCATAATACGCTTAGCCTTCATCTGTTCAATGCCCCCTTTTTGGGAATAGGCCAGATGTTCCTCCAACTGGTCATAGTCATAATTGGAGGTATATAAAGTGGGCAGTTTATGGGTGACCCGGTATTGTAAAATAGGCCCCAGCACTTCATCTCTGGCCCAGGCTGACATTGTTTCTGCACCGATATCATCTAAAATAAGCACTGGCACTGATTGTAAGGCTTCAATCTTCTCTTCCACTTTCTGTTCAGCAATGGCCCCTTTCACTTCTCTGAAGAATTCAGGCGTGTATACCATATATGAGGCGATGTCACGTTCCGCCAATTTGTTGGCCGCAGCACCTAGCAAATAACTTTTCCCCACTCCCAGTGGGCCATACAGATAAATGCCCATGGGGCTTTTTCCCGGCTGAGCACTCATGCAGAAATCGAGGACAGCCTGAAAAGCATCCAACCGCCCGCCATCTCCCTGGTCGAAGTGACGGAAGCTGCCTTGCAGGATATCGGCGGCAATGTGGTGACTCTTAATTAATTTTGCTCTTCTGGCTTGCTGGTCCGCCTGCTTTAGATAATGGCAGGGGGTGTAGGTGACATCTAGCATGCCGCTGTAGGCCAAAAGCCGGGCATAATGCCCTTTGAGCAAGTTGGGGCACTTGGCCAGCCCCTGGCACCTCCGGCAGTTTTCTTCCTCACGCACGTAGTGCTTCACTTTGATGGCAAAGCGTTCTAACTGCTCCTTTGTCCACTGTGGGTGACGGGCCAGCCACTCCTCAACCAATGGATGTTCCAGTACATCTGAAAGATTGATCTTTATTTTACCGTCCAGATTTCGCGCTTTAACAAAAGCCTCCAGTGACCGGTTGATGGCTTGCATCACCTATTCCTCCCACTCTCCCAATGCCTTTAACAGAGACTTAATGCGCTCTCGTTTCTGCTCTTCACTCAGTGCCTGTGTCTGAGTGGCTGCTGCTAGCTCTTGGTCTGTTTTGTTTTGTATAGACTTCCGGTTTGCCTGCGGGCTAGAGTGATACTTATCTTGTTCCGCCACCCAGGCGGGAATAACATCTTTACGCACGCCTGTCCTTTTGCCCCCGCGTGTCGCCTTGTTCAGCGGAGATCCCTGCCGTGCGCTTTGACCTTCCCCATGCTGTCGTTTTTCTTGCCATTTTTTATACTGCTGGTGCTCTTTTTTAGCCACTTCAAGGGCCTGTCTCATGTCAGTGATCTTTAATCTTTTCCAATGGGCCGCCACCTTGGTCACCAAGCTGCGAGGGAGCCTGAACTGATTAGTCAGCAGAATATACTCGATCAGCACATTGACCACACTGGGTTCCAGCTGATAATCAAAGATCAGTTCTTCCACCAGCTTAACATCGGCTTCAGCTACTTTTCCCCCATCTTGATAGGCACCCAAAAGCTGCAGCGGACTCATCGTTTGCAAAACCTGTAAATGACGCTCCTCGTCCGAAAGTATACGCCCCTCTTCTGCTGTACCACCGCTCCCTGCTTGCTGCTCTTTGGCTCTCCTTTTGGGTTCCCCTTCCTCTCCGTTTTCAGGGATGATCATGCGCACCCGGGGCGGATTCCCGTATTGGGCATGGTAATGCCATTTAGCCTGACGCCGTAACTCAGCCACATCAAGACAGTCGTCTATCGTCAAGCTGTCCTGGATCAGTTGGCTCAGGCGCCTTTCATCCAGCTGATAAAAAAAAGCCACCTTTTTGATCTCTTGGACATTTTCCGGTGTGAAAATTTGATCCCGGTCAAGCCCCTTCATCATAAAGCTTTTCACCAAATCAAGGTCCAGTTCATAATCGTCAAAGCGAAGGGCTTGTCCCTTTCGCCCGCTGTACTTAGGAAGCGGATAAGCTTGTGCCGCTTCCTGCAAATCTTGCTGGGTTTGGCTCCCTGCCTGAGTCGTCAATTCAGAGGGATGGATAGAAGTAAAGACCTCATGGAACGGCTTGGTCAGCTCTTCTGCCTGCTCAGGTTCCTCTGCTTCTCCCAAATAATGAGCAAAGCGGGCACGCAGCTGTTTAAAATGGACCGGTCCAACCTGATTATACAGCCAAATACTGAGCACATCGTCCGCAAAAAATTGTTCCGCTGAGAGCGGGGGATGCAGCTCATAGTGAAACAACGCACCTTCGCCTGTTTGTAAACGGTAGGTTCTTAATAAGCCGACCGCTTCCAGACGCAAGCGGGCATAATAAATCCGGTCCAGGGGAAGCGCCATCACCTTCATCAGCCACTGATGTTTTTTCTCATTGGAATAGTGGCGGTCCCCTTCTGTTTCACTAAACAAGGTAACATAAAGGGACAATGATTCTGCCCCGATCAACGGCTGATATAATTGATATAATATTTTTAGCTGAAAAAGACCAGGCTGTTCAGTCACCCTCACCTTATAACCGTCCATGGGGCGCACATATTTCCATGTTGTGGTCATATTACCACTCCGTCTTAAGCATAACATCTTGATGTGCTTAGCGTGATTTACGCAACAGATCGGTCAGCTCTTTGACAAATACATTAATATCTTTAAACTGACGATATACGGAAGCGAAGCGGACATAGGCCACTTCATCCACATGATACAGCTTATCCATCACTTTTTCACCAATTTCTTTGCTGGGGTATTCCTGTTTTCCCCCGTTACGCAACTCTGTTTCTATCTCGTTAACCATATTCTCCAGTGTTTCCATTGACACATGACGTTTCTCGCAGGCTCTGATTAGCCCACGCAGCACTTTCTCCCTGCTAAACTCTTCCCGTGTCCCATCCTTTTTGATCACCATAATGGGACTTTCTTCGACTATTTCAAAGGTGGTAAAGCGGCGCTGGCACTGTTCACATTCCCGTCTGCGCCGAATGGAACGGTGTTCATTGGAAGGTCGTGAGTCTAGGACCCGGGTTCCCAGATGAGAGCAGTATGGACAGCGCATCCCTATCATCTCCACTTTATTGTTACCTTTAGTGTGGCTTATTCTCCCCTATCCGTCAAGTAAGAGAAAAGTGGGTTCCCATTCATATACAGATTGGCTATAATGATGTCGAATGTGCAATTTTTTGTCGAACAGATAAGGGGGCGCACACATCACATGGAATGGCAGTACATTCTGTTTCATTTTATCGGGGGCTTAGGGCTGTTTTTATTTGGCATCAAATTTATGTCGGACGGCCTGCAAAAAACGGCAGGCAGCAAAATGCGCAAGTTACTAGAAAAATATACCTCAAATCCGGTCAAAGGGGTCTTGGTTGGCATTGTGGTGACGATCCTTTTAGCCACATCAACTGGAACCACCGTGATGGCCATCGGGCTGGTCAATGCCGGGCTGATGACGCTTAGACAAGCGATCGGAGTGATTATGGGGGCCAACATTGGCACAACGATGACAGCCTTTATTGTAGGGATCAAAATCGAAAACTATGCTCTGCCTATTATTGCTGCAGGGGCCTTTTTTCTTTTTTTCCTGAAGAAAAAAGTGTATCAGTACATTGGACAAGTGATCTTTGGTTTTGGCATGCTCTTTTTAGGGTTACGTACCATGAGTGACGCTTTAAAGCCTTTACGTGAAGTGCAGCTGTTTTATGATTTGACGGTGGAATTGTCCCACAATCCCGTGCTAGGTGTGCTGGTAGGCACCATCTTTACGGTAATCGTACAAAGTTCAAGTGCCACCATCGGTATCTTGCAATCCTTGGCTGATGAGGGGCTGATTCCGCTAAGAGCTGCCTTGCCTGTCTTGTTTGGCGACAACATTGGCACCACCATTACAGCGGTTTTGGCCTCTATCGGAGCCAGTGTCGCAGCCAAGCGGGCAGCCCTGGTGCACGTCATTTTTAATGTGGTAGGCACTATTATTTTCGTCATCGCTTTACCTCTGGTTTATCACGTGGTCTTATGGATGGGCTCAGACGTAAATATCCGCATGCAAATTGCCTATGCCCACGGTTTGTTCAACACCACCAACACGCTGCTTTTTTTACCGCTTGTTTCGGTTTTGGCCTTTATCGTTACCAAGCTGATCCCAGGCGAAATGAAAGAGCTGGAGTTTCGTCCTAAATATCTGGACTCCCGCCTGCTGAATACACCGTCTGTGGCCTTAGGACAAGCCAAACATGAAATTTTGCGCATGGGTGGTATTGCGCGGGAAATCTTAAACGATGCGGTCAACTTTTTCTTCTCCCGGGACGAAAAACTGGCCAACCTGGCCTTACAAAAGGAAGAGCTGGTTAATGAACTGGATAAAAAAATCACTGAGTACCTGGTCAAAATTCAACAAAATGCCCTAAATAGCCAGGACTCTGAAAAAGCTTCTATTTTGATGCAGACACTTAATGATCTGGAGCGCATCGGGGATCATGCTGAAAACCTTGTAGAGCTGGCCAACTACTCTATTTCCCATAAGGTGGTATTTTCCGAAGAGGCGTTAAATGAAATGAAACAGATGATCAGTCTGACTGATCAAGTGATTCATAAAGCAGTTACAGCGCTGGAAAAGGATGATGAAGAGCTGGCCCGGGAAGTGTTAACCTTAGAAAGCGAACTGGACCGCCTGGAGCACGAATATCGCAAAAACCATATTGCCCGACTCAACCATAACCTGTGCAACGGCAATGCCGGTGCTGTATTTCTGGATGTGCTCAGAAATCTGGAACGCATGGGAGACCATTCCAAAAATATTGCCCAATATGTACTCTATGGGGATTGAACAGCTTAAAGGATAACCTGCTTGCTGGACGGAGCCCATAAATTAACAGTGCGATTCTCTCCATTATCCGGTATGATGATAGATAGGTTTAATTTTCTGTTACGTTAAGACGATTGTCCCCCTCAACATGGGTTCCAAGCGGACGAACGATGGATAAGAGAGCCCAAAAGGAGAGAATCAAACATGTTGTTAACCAGTGCACTCACCCTGGGTGGATTATGCCTGCTGTCCAAAGGATACTGGAATACCTTTCACCCAAAGGTGAAACACATTCATTTGCAAACCAAACAAAACCTTGGTGCATGCCCGCTCTCCATTTTGCACCTGACTGATATACACATTGAAAAACTATCTGTCACGCCTGAAAAAGTCGTACAGATTGCCGGGTCAGACACTTATGATTTAATCGCCTTAACAGGGGATTATTTGGATAAAGTGAAAAGTATCGAACGCTTTGTCCACTTTCTTAAACGGATCTGTCGGCTTCGCTCCCGCTATGGGATTTATGCGGTGTGGGGCAACCATGACTGGGTCATTGGGCCACACCTTCCCCGTCTGAAAAAGGAAATGGAGGCCCTTGGTGTCAAGGTGTTATGTAATGAAACGGTGACGATTGGCCACGATGAAGGACAGGTGCACATTATTGGCATTGATGACCACCATTCAGGTCACAGTGACATTGAACAAGCATTTCAAGGTGTAAGCGAGGACGGCTTCCGGTTAGTCCTCACCCATGACCCTTTGATCGTTAAACACATGCCATACCGATTTGACTATTTGTTATGTGGTCATCTTCATTCCGGCCAAATCTACTATCCATTACCCATCCATTCTCTGACCTGGGGCATCAAGCCGTTCCGCAAGCATTTGTGCGGACTGCATTACTGTGAACAAGGCCCCTATTATATCAGTGGTGGATTAGGGCAGACAGGGGCCAATCTGCGAATTGGCTGCCGTCCGGAGATTACCATCCACCACATTGAGCAGGTATCTTCGGAAAAACAAGCTATCGAAGCCAGAAGGGCAGCCTGTGCAGGATGAACGTGCCTGTGCAAGATAAATGTTTTAGCTCTTTTTCTCCCCCAGCCCCGTTCCGGCAAACTCAAAGCGCTCATCTAATTTGCGGTAAAAAAATTGGACCTGTTTGCGGCTGAACCCAAAATCCGTGGGCCATACCGTCTGAGTGGAGATGGTCAAGTCAACGGCCGTGCGGTAAGGAAATACCATAATCACACTCACGACCACAAACGCTTTTTTGGGTTTAATGTATTCAGCCGTTATTTCAGCATGTTCTTCCGAATAACTGAGCAAACGCAGTCGGGGGTCCTGTTCAATCACGTCTCTTAAAAACTTCATCGCTTGCTGTCCTGTGGTTTTGTAATACCGCGTCTGTAAAGCCTGATTAGGATGTGTGTCACTCGTCTCTGCTCTGTTAGTAAAAAAGTCTCGCAAGCCCATTCTTTGCCCTCCTACTTTAAACGTCAAAAGGGAGACAGATTCACTGTCTCCCCTAAGTTTACCATATTCCAGAGGTTCGTCCTACTCTCCAGGTTAATTTAAATTAAAAACACTGCAAGCAAATCAGAGCGCTGTAGACACAGGACTTGGGTGAAGCCGGACAGCACTACTACAGTACGGCAGCAGAATAGTCCGGTTGAACCCCCAACGTCTGCCCCACATGTTTGACAAGATCAACCACGCGGCAAGAATAACCCCATTCATTATCATACCAGGCCAACACTTTTAATTGTTTGTTGCCCATCACCATCGTTGACAGACCGTCAACGATGGCTGAATGCTCATTGCCGACAAAATCAATGGATACCAGCGGTTCTTCCGTAAACTGGATAATGCCCCGTAACTCCCCTTCACTGGCCTCTTTCAAAGCCTGGTTCACCTTCTCCACACTGACAGTTTCCCGCACGTCAACCACCAGGTCTACAATAGAAACATTAGGCGTTGGCACACGCAGAGCCAGACCATTTAACTTGCCAGCCAGATGGGGAAGCACTTTACCTACTGCTTTGGCGGCACCTGTTGTAGTCGGGATAATGGACTGGGCACAAGCCCGGGCCCGGCGCAGATCTTTATGTGGGTTATCCAGATTGCGCTGGTCATTAGTATAAGAGTGAACAGTGGTCATCAGCCCCTGCTCAATGCCAAAATGCTGGTCGACCACTTTGGCAATAGGAGCCAGGCAGTTCGTCGTACATGAAGCATTGGAGATAAAATGATGCTCTTCAGGCCGATAAACCTGTTCATTAACGCCCATGACAATGGTCACATCTTCGTCTTTCCCAGGAGCAGTCAAGACCACTTTTCGGGCTCCGCTGGCAAAATGCTTTGCTGCTCCTTCCCGGTCTCTAAATTTTCCAGTGGCTTCAATAACGACATCAACCCCCAGTTCACCCCAGGGTAATTCCAGCGGATTACGGGAAGCCAAGAGCTGGACACGTTGGCCAGCCACGATCAGAGCTTTCTCTTCAATCTTTATGTCAACATTAAAAAATCCTTGGACTGAATCATATTTAATTAAGTGAGCCAGTGTTTCGGCAGGATAGGTGGCATTGATTGCCACAACGTCAATTTCGGGGTCCATAATGGCTTTTCTAAACACCATGCGTCCGATGCGTCCAAAGCCATTAATGCCTATTTTAGTTGTCATATTCGCGCCTCCTCAACAAATATGCCATACTATATCCTATTACTATTATATTCAGTATAACATATTTAGCAAGCGCATCAGGGTATTTTTTATATCACAATTATTTAAAAGTGTTCCTCATAAATCTTTTTATAGCGGTCATAGTAAAACAAGGCGCGTTTGACATAATGCCGTGTTTCCCCGAAAGGCACTTGATCAATGGTATATTCCCGCCCGTCCCACACCCCTTCTGCCAGCCAGCGGTCCACATTGCCTTGTCCGGCATTATAAGCGACCAGTGTTTTGACATAGTCCCCCTGATACTTGTCCAACAGATAAGATAGGTACCACGTCCCCAGCAGGATATTGTCCCGGGGATCATGACGGTAAGCATGAGGGGCTTTATTTAAACCGCTTTTTTCATTAATCCACTCAGCGGTTTCGGGCATGAGCTGCATCAAGCCTTCGGCCCCTTTTTTAGAGGCCCGCTCCTGCTTAAAGCCGCTCTCGATTTTCATGACAGCCAAAATCAGAAACGGGTCCACATTGAAGTGTTCGGCTGCTTCCTGCACATCCTCTTCATACTGAATGGGATACATCAGCTTCCAAAAGGTATGGCTGTTGAGGGTGAGGAAAACAAGAAACAGCAAAAAGGCACACAGCCATTGCTTTTTTGTAAAACGTATGACAATCCCCACCTTCATCGCTTGCTGTTAATCCCCCACTCTTGTAAAATTCGCACCAGCTGGGCCCGAGTCTCATCCCTGCTGCCGGAGTTGTCAATATAGGCATGTCCCTTCTCTTTTTTGGTTTCCAGGGGCATTTGGCTGCCGATTTTTTGCAAGGCGTAATCCCGGTCAATTTGATCCCGCTCCATCAGACGCTGAATTTGAACTTCTTGAGGCACATACACTACCAGGATTTTATCCACCATATGCTCCAGCTCACTTTCAAATAAGAGGGGAATATCCATCACAATCAGGTCTTGTCCCCTGTTTAACGCTGCTTCTTTTTCCTCCAGCATCTTTTTTCTGATCGCTGGATGCACAATCCCGTTCAGTCTCCGTCGCTGTTCCGGATCATGAAAGATGATCTTTGCCAATTTAGCCCGGTCGAGGCGTCCATCCGCTTTAAGCACTTCTTCTCCAAATACCTCTTTGATCTGTTGCCAGGCAGGTTGTCCAGGTTCCACCACTTTCCGTGCAATTTTATCCGCATCGATAAGCACAGCCCCGAGGTCGGCCAGCATCCTCGAGACTGTTGATTTGCCACTGGCAATGCCTCCTGTTAATCCGATAACCATAGCTACCCTTCCTTTTGCACCCAGTGTTGATTGTTCTAAGCATTTAAAGCAGTTTGATCAAACCAAACGAAATGAGAATAATGGCAGGCAGGTAGATTAAACGGTTAACCCATTTCAGATCAGCAAACAGGGTCCCGAATCTCATGCCCAAGAAGACAAACAAACTGCTCATCACCCCGATACAAACCGCCGTCAGCCAGGGGATATAGCCCATAAGGGCCGCGCCAAGTCCGGCACCGAAAGCATCCAGGGAAAGAGCAAAACCCAATATAAGGGCTTCACTACCTGATATGACACCAGAACGATCCATATCGGCCACCATCGGCTTGCGCAACACTTGAATAACAATGCCGATCTTGTTTAATTCCAGAGTCCAAATGGTCTTGTCATGTGGTTCTTCGCTGACCGTCACAAGGCTGTGTCCGTGGTCTTTTGACTTGGAAACATGATAGAGTGCCCACAACCCTAAGCCAATTAAAATGATGCCACCTAACCACTCGGCCCACCGGGGAGAGAGAAAGATCATGATCCCTTGAGCCACGCCCGTAGCCACAAAGATCATACTGAAAGAACACAAAGCAATAATCAAGATAGAACGAACGGGAATATGCACTTTGCGCAGCCCGTAAGTCATACCGACGCCAAAGCTGTCCAAGCTGACTGCAAATGCTAAGACGATTAAAGAGACGAACTGAACCACCGTTTTTCCTCCTCCATATCAATGCTTTGCTAGTATATGATATGGAAGAAGATCAAAAGGGTGACATCCGCCTATCAGATTGAGACAGGCTGGCAGATGGGACAGAAGTGGGAAGATCTCCCCGCCACCGTTTCCCTTTTGATAGGTGACCCGCAATTAAAACACGGTTCACCTTCACGGGCATACACTTTCAGCATTTGCTTAAATTCGCCTTTAACACCATTCCCATACGAGAAGTCGCGGAAGCTGTTGCCTCCCAGGCGAATGGAATGGTGAATCACGTCCAGCATTCTGCGGTACATCCCTTCCATTTCCCGTTCGTTCAACTCATTGCTCAGCCTGGCAGGATGAACCCCTTGTTCAGCGGGGAACCACAGCAGCTCATCACACAAATAGTTGCCCAGTCCGGCAATCACCGATTGATCCAGGAGCAAGGCTTTCACCTGGCGCTTTCTTGCTTGCAGGAGAGCACGAAAGCGCTCATAGGTAAACGCCCCATCCAAAGGGTCCACACCTGAGTGAAACAAACCTTTGATCACGCGATAATCCCCTTTGGGGACCAAAAAAAAGTCACCAAATTTCCGAACATCATGATAGGCCAGACCTTCTTTTTCCCCTTGAAAATGAAAGAAGAGATGAATATGTTTTTGGAAACGTTCCTCCCGCGGTAAAAGTATAAACTTTCCAGTCATGCGGAAATGAACCACCAGCTCATGATGCTCACCTATGGCGATAATCAAATATTTTCCTTTGCGGCCAATCTTCCCGATTTTCTGCCCCGCCAGAAGCAGCTTGAACTCATCCTGGTTCTCAGGGTAAGTAATGATCCGGGGCCAAAACACATCAACCTGTTCAATCACTTTCTGTGTAATTTCCTTGGTAATCGTTCGTCTGACAACTTCAACTTCCGGCAATTCAGGCATCGCTTCTCCCCCTATTTGGCATCGTACCAGGTGGGGCCGTAGGCCACATCCACCTTGAGGGGCACGGCAAGTGTAATGGTGGACTCCATGACCTGCGGCACCAGCTTCATCATCGTTTCCAGCTCATCTTGGGGCACTTCAAAAATTAATTCGTCATGGACCTGCAGGAGCAGCTTGGAAGACAGCTGTTCTTCCTTCAGCCGTTCGGCAATCTCAATCATCGCTTTCTTAATGATGTCTGCGGCTGTGCCCTGAATGGGGGTGTTCATGGCGGTCCGTTCCGCAAAACTGCGCAAGTTAAAGTTACGACTATTAATTTCCGGCAAGTAGCGGCGACGTTGGAGCAATGTGGTCACATAGCCGTCTTCCCGGGCCTTTTTAATAATATTGTCCATGTACGCTTTCACCCCGGGGAAAGATTCAAAATAACGTTCAATAAAGTCTTTCGCTTCTTTGCGGGTGATGTTTAAGTTTTGGCTCAATCCATAGTCACTAATCCCATAGATAATGCCAAAGTTAACTGCCTTGGCCTGGCGCCGCATGAGAGATGTCACTTCGTCACGGTCAACATGAAAGACATCCATCGCTGTTTTGGTATGAATGTCCTCTCCTTGGCGGAACGCTTCGACCAGCCCCTTATCTTCAGACAAATGAGCCAAAATCCTCAACTCAATTTGAGAGTAGTCAGCGGCCAAGATGACTTGATCGTCGCTGGAAGGGACAAATGCTTGGCGAATTTTGCGCCCTTCCTCCAAGCGAATAGGAATGTTTTGTAAGTTAGGTTCTGTTGAACTCAGCCTGCCAGTGGCTGTAATCGTTTGTTGGAAGGTGGTATGCACCTTGCCTGTATGCTTATTGATCTCCTTCAATAAGCCCTCAATATAGGTGGTCTGCAGTTTAACCAACTGCCGGTAATCCAAAATTTTACTGACGATTTCGTGCTGAGGTGCCAGTTTTTCCAGTACATCGGCACTGGTAGAATATCCTGTTTTGGTCTTTTTAATGACTGGCAGCCCCAATTTATCAAACAAGATCTCCCCTAATTGTTTGGGTGAGTTAATATTAAACTCTACTCCGCCGGCCAACTCATAAATTTCCCGGGTTAATGCTTCAATGCGCGCTTTCAAGTCTTCCCCCATCTTTTGCAATCGATTGGGGTCCACCTTAATGCCGTGTAGCTCCATATCTCCAAGGATGTGGCTTAAGGGCAGCTCCAAATCTTCAAACAAAGACAAGAGATGGTGCTTTGCCAACTCCTCCCTGAGCGCATGGCAGGAGTCATACACAGCTTTGGCCTTGGCCGCCAGGTGTTGGATCAGTGTCTCCTGGTCTGGGTCTTTCCGTTTGGCCCCTTTGCCGTATACCTGTTCATCACTCTGGATAGACAGATGGGCATACTTGTGGGCAATCTCCGCCAGACTGTGGTTGGACTCTGTTGGGTTGAGCAGATAGGAGGCCAGGAAGGCATCAAAACGAATACCATTCAGGTTAACATCGTGCCACATTAAGGCCACGCGGGTTCTTTTAGCTCCATACACCCATTTCTCCTGCCTGTCATCGGCCAACCAGGCCCGGAAAGCCTCTGTCTGGAAAGCTGTTTCTGTATCGATAAAAAACAGTCCGTTTGCATTGCACACGCTAAAGCCCTTAACAGGGGCTTGATGGTACCGTTCCCCTACTAGCTCCACAACCAGTGCACTGGGGGAGACAAGGGCCTCTTCCCACAACTGATCCTTAGTGCTGGTGATTGGAGTCACGCTCAGTTCCAGCTGATCTGATTCTGCCTTAGCCTCATCTTCACCCAATCGCTCCATCAGGGACTGAAACTGCAATTCTTTAAACAACGGGATCACCTGTTGCTTGTCAAACCCGTCGTAGGCAAGGTCATCAAGCTTGATCTCAAGGGGTGCCTCCTTGTGAATGGTGGCCAGTTCTTTGCTCAACAGGGCTTGTTCCTTGTGAAGAGTCAGCTTCTCTCTCAGCTTGTTGCCGCTCACCTCATCCAGATGGTCGTAGATCTTTTCAATGGAACCAAACTGGTGCAAAAGTTTTAAAGCTGTTTTCTCCCCTACTCCCGGCACACCGGGAATGTTATCGGAGCTGTCCCCCATTAAACCTTTCAGGTCAATAATTTGACCGGGCTGCAGTGCATATTTGTCACGCAGCTTATCCAAGTCATAGTATTCAACTTCACTGATCCCTTTGCGGGTGAGCATGACATGCACATGGTCAGTAATGAGTTGCAACAAGTCCTTGTCTCCTGTTACGATCCGGGTGGGCACGCCCTGCTGGTCAGCTTCTTTGGCCAGGGTGCCGATGATGTCATCCGCTTCATAGTTGGCCAATTCATAATGAGGGATGGAAAACGCATCAAGCAAACGGCGAATCAGCGGAAATTGTTCAGCCAGTTCATTGGGGGTTTTTTGCCGCTTGCCTTTGTATTCCTTGTATTCCTGATGGCGAAATGTTTCTTTGCCTGCGTCAAAAGCCACCAGCATATGGGTGGGCTGTTCTTCTTCCAACAGCCTTAGCAGCATGGTTGTAAAGCCGTATACGGCATTGGTGTAAATCCCATGGTCGTTATTTAAAAGTGGCAGGGCGTAAAAAGCCCGGTTAGCAATGCTGTTCCCATCGATTAAGATCATTTTAGTCAATGTCTCTCACCTGTCTTTATCATTTTACCTGTTTTTCTGTTTATTATCTTGTTTGTTTCTTTGGCGATGAAGATAAACACAAAAGGTACTTCCTTTCCCAGGTTCACTTTCCACTGTTATTTCACCCTGATGGGCTTCAACCAAGTGTTTGACAATGGCCAAACCCAGACCGGTTCCTCCGGAAGCCCGGCTGCGGGCCCGGTCTACCCGGTAGAAACGTTCAAAAATACGGGTGATTTCTTCTTTGTGTATGCCAATTCCCGTATCGCTTACACAAATACGGTACCCTTTTTCAGCCCATGGGTCAATGCTAAGCCGGACTTCTCCCTTTTCCGGGGTGTATTGAATGGCGTTACTCAACAGGTTGATCACTATTTGTTGCAAACGGTCAGGGTCTGCCTCAACAAACGTTGATTCTACAGGTGGAGTATACTCAAGCTTGATCTCTTTGGCTTCCGCTTTAGCTTCAATAACCCTCAAGCTGTTGTTCATTACTTCCGCCAGATTCACCTTTTGCCAATTGAGCTCAAATTGTCGCTGCTCAATTTGAGAGAGCTGCAGTAAATCCTCCACTAGCCGGTGCAGACG
This sequence comes from Caldalkalibacillus uzonensis, assembly GCF_030814135.1. Taxonomy (NCBI): domain Bacteria; kingdom Bacillati; phylum Bacillota; class Bacilli; order Caryophanales; family Bacillaceae; genus Caldalkalibacillus; species Caldalkalibacillus uzonensis. Next base: position 48,063 of record NZ_JAUSUQ010000002.1, read on the forward strand.
TTCAGCTTCCTGGCTGATAATAGATAAAAATTGTTTTAAATGTTCTTCCCGGTACATGGCCCCGTCCAGCAATGTTTCGGAAAAACCTTTGATGGATGTAATCGGTGTTTTTAATTCGTGGGACACATTGGCCACAAAATCCTGTCTTACCCTTTCCAACTTTTTCAGCTGTGTAATGTCGTGAAACACAATGACAATCCCCTTGTTATGTCCCTCCAAGTCAAGAACAGGAGCCACAAGCACATTGAGGTCGATGCGCCTGATCCCCACCTCAATGGTCACTTCTTGCTGCTGTTCCTTTTCAAAGGTGAAAGTGTTTTGAATCATCTCGATAACCGGTTCAGGAAGGGGTGACTCATAATAAAGCTCTTGGTGATGATGGTCGTTCCACTTGAGAAGCTCCAACAGTTTATTATTGGTCAGCACGATGCGTCCTTTTTCATTGATGAACAAGAGTCCACTGGCCATGTGCTTAATGATGGCCTGCAACCGATCAGCATGGACATGCTGGTGTTCGGTAACCGCCTGCAGCTGTTCTGCCAGCCGATTAGCGTAAACGGCCAGCTCTTTGACCATCCCGGAGGCAATAGGGGGGTATATGCGCCGCCAGTAATGTCCGTTGCTTAAATCTTTGACCATGGCCCGTATGTCATGCACAGGTTTGAGATGACGGCGCAAATAAGTGACAATCCACAAAGCCATCAGTAGGTAGATCACGGATAGGCCCATGGCCAGCGTTGCCATGTTGCTCGTCAGCTGGGGGAGTTGATATAAAAAGTAGCCAAAAATAAACATAATGAGCCCGGTCATGCCCAAAATGGGAAAGACAAAGCGGACAAACCATCTATTCATGACGATCAGGCCCATCCAGTTTGTAACCCAGTCCCCGGATTGTTTTGATGTATCCCGTTTTGATCTTATCCCTCAAATGGGAAATGTGCACGTCAACGATACGTGTATCACCGATATAATCATAATTCCAGATCGCATTTAACAGTTGTTCACGGGTCAGTACACGGCCTTTGTGCCGAGCCAGATACAGCAGTAATTCAAACTCTTTTGGCGTCAGTTCCACTTTTTTACCATTGACAACCACTTCAAACTGGTTAGGGTCAATCGTTAGATCTCCAATCACAATTTGCTGGTCTGGAGGAGAGTCTTTCTCCCTGTTCTGATCGGCTCGTCTTAAAATAGCTTTGACTCTGGCCACCACTTCACGGGGACTAAACGGTTTGGTCAAGTAATCGTCGGCCCCCAGTTCCAGCCCCAAAATTTTGTCCAACTCGTCATCTTTGGCCGTCAGCATTAGAATGGGGGTCATGTTGTTGCGGCCGCGCAAAGTTTTACATAGTTCCAATCCGTCTATATGGGGAAGCATCAAGTCCAAGATGATTAAATCAGGTGCTTCTTTTTGAGCCAAGTACAGAGCCGTTTTCCCATCCAATGCGGTGACAACAGTATAACCGGCTTGTTCCAGATTAAATTGGAGCAATGTGACAATTGATTGTTCATCGTCCACCACAAGAATTTTTTTGGTCATGTGCCAACCTCCACTCCAAGCTTCTTCTACCATTACTATACAACAAACACTACCCTTTAGTACAACTTAAGCATTCACGTTAGAAGCCAGACATCACTTGCACATAAGAAAAAGGGGGCTCTCTGCCCCCTTGGGATTGGTCTGTCTTTGGGTAATGATTGTCATTTTACACATCAAGCAAAGCCATCACATTGCGAACCGATTGTGCGGATTTATCCAGTGCCTGTTTTTCTTCTTCAGTCAGCTCAAGTTCGATCACTTTTTCCAGGCCATTGCCGCCCAGGATGGTTGGCACGCCAAGATACATATCAGAATAGCCGTACTCGCCTTCCAGATAAGCAATAGAAGGTAAGATGCGGCGCTTATCTTTCAGGATGGCCTCAACCATTTGGGTCAGTGAGGCAGCCGGTGCATAATAGGCACTGCCATTGCCCAGCAAGTTAACAATTTCACCACCGCCTTTGCGTGTACGCTCTACTATGGCATCCAGACGGTCTTGGGGAATCAGCTTGCTGAGCGGAATACCACCGGCATAGGAGTAGCGGATCAGCGGCACCATGTCATCGCCATGGCCACCCAACACAAAGCCGCTCACATCCTCAACGGAAACGTTTAATTCCTGAGCCACAAACGTGCGGAAACGAGCCGTATCTAGAACACCGGACTGGCCGATCACCCGCTCTTTGGGGAAACCGGACGTTTTATAAACCACATAAGTCATAGCATCAACCGGGTTAGTCAGCACGATAATAATGCTGTTGGGAGAGTATTTCACCACTTGCTCAGTGACTGACTTCATAATTTTGGCATTAGTTGCCACCAGGTCATCCCGGCTCATACCTGGTTTTCTAGCCATCCCGGCCGTTATGACCACAATGTCAGAATTGGCCGTGTCTTCATAGTTGCTGGTGCCCACGATGTTGGCATCAAAGCCTTGCACAGGGCTGGCTTCCAGCATGTCCAGCGCTTTCCCTTTGGTTGGATTTTCCAATTGAGGAAGGTCAACCAAGACCACATCTCCTAACTCTTTTTGAGCTACCATCAAAGCGGTGGTGGCACCTGTAAAACCGCTGCCGATGATTGAAATTTTACGCCGTTTAATTCCCACGATGGTTCCTCTCCTTATCCCATATTTTTAATTAAGGCATCTCCAAATTCGGAACATTTCACTTCGGTTGCCTCATCCATCAGACGGGCAAAGTCATAAGTGACCACTTTGGAAGCAATGGTTTTCTCCATGGCTTGAATAATCAGATCAGCTGCTTCATGCCAGCCAAGGTGACGGAGCATCATTTCACCTGACAAGATGACGGAGGACGGATTTACTTTGTCCAAGCCGGCATATTTAGGTGCTGTACCATGGGTGGCCTCAAAGATGGCATGACCGGTGCTAAAGTTAATGTTGGCGCCGGGTGCAATGCCAATTCCTCCCACCTGAGCAGCCAGGGCATCGGAGATATAGTCTCCGTTTAAGTTCATGGTGGCGACCACATCAAATTCAGACGGTCGGGTCAAAACTTGCTGCAAGAAAATATCTGCAATGGCATCTTTAATAATGATTTTGCCTTCTGCTTCAGCTTTGGCTTGGGCTTCATTGGCTGCTTCTTTGCCAGATTCTTCGGCAATGCGGTCATATTGGGCCCAAGTAAACACTTTATCCCCGTACTCACGCTCAGCCAATTCGTAGCCCCAGTTTTTAAAAGCCCCTTCGGTAAATTTCATAATGTTTCCTTTATGAACCAGCGTTACGCTTTTGCGGTTGTTTTCCAAGGCATACTCAATGGCGGCCCGGACATGGCGTTCTGTCCCTTCTTTGGAGATGGGCTTGATGCCGATGCCGGATGTTTCCGGGAAGCGGATTTTATGTACTCCCATTTCATTTTGTAAGAAATCAATAACCTTTTTCACTTCATCGGTACCAGCTTGCCATTCAATGCCCGCATAAATGTCTTCAGTGTTTTCCCGGAAAATGACCATATCTACCAGCTCAGGATGACGAACCGGAGAAGGCACCCCTGTAAACCAGCGAACCGGACGCAAACAGACATATAAGTCTAGTTCCTGACGAAGCGCAACGTTCAGGGAGCGGATCCCGCCTCCGACCGGTGTGGTTAAGGGGCCTTTAATGGCAATCAAATATTCCCGAATCGCTGCCAGTGTATCGTCAGGGAGCCATTCGCCGAATTTGTTGTAAGCTTTCTCCCCGGCATACACTTCGTACCAAGCAATCTTCTTTTCACCGTTGTATGCCTTTGCCACAGCACTATCCAACACGCGGGAGGCAGCAGCCCAGATATCAGGTCCTGTACCGTCTCCCTCAATAAACGGAATAATGGGGTTGTTAGGTACCTGTAATTTTCCATCTGAACCCATTGTCACTTTTTCACCAGTGGTTGGCGGGTCAATATGTTTGAAGTTTGCCATGTTTCATACCTCCACCTTTATTTTTTCTGGTTTGTCTTTCTCTGTCACGAAAAGAAGCGCCATCACAAACATATCATTCGGCTTAACGGGCTTCAAGGGGCACGTACTCCTGTTTCTGCGGTCCAACATATTCAGCACGCGGACGAATTAAACGGTTATTGGAATACTGTTCCAAAATGTGTGCAATCCATCCGGACGTCCTAGCAACAGCAAAGATGGGGGTAAACAGGTCACGTGGAATGCCCAGACTGTGATAAACCGATGCAGAGTAGAAGTCAACGTTGGGCAGCAACCCTTTTTCCCGCTGAACCACTTCATCAATTTTAACAGACATATCAAACCATTTGGGTTCACCGGTCAGCTGGGTCAATTGGCGGGACATCTCACGCAAGTGTTTAGCCCGGGGATCACCGTTTTTATAAACGCGATGACCAAAGCCCATAATTTTCTCTTTGTTGGCCAGCTTGTTTAATATATATGCTTCGGCCTTGTCCACCTCACCAATTTCTTCCAACATGGCCATCACTTGTTCGTTGGCACCCCCATGAAGAGGCCCTTTCAGAGCACCGATGGCAGACGTCAGACCAGAGTAGATATCAGACAGAGTAGCCACTGTTACACGGGCCGTAAACGTGGACGCATTAAATTCATGATCGGCATGCAAGACCAATGCTTTGTTAAAGGCCCTTTCTTGAATCTCGTCGGGCTCTTGACCTGTTAACATGTACAGGAAATTTGCGGCAAAACTTAAATCAGTACGGGGAGCAACAGGTTCTTTTCCTTCACGCAACCGTGCAAAAGCGGCAACGATGGTGCCGATCTTGGCCTGCAGACGCACAGCCTTGCGCAAGTTGGCTGCTTTGTCCATCACGTCCGCCTCGTCATCATACAGGCTGAGCGCAGACACGGCTGTACGCAGGGCAGCCATGGGATGGACCGTTTTGGGCATTAGACGCAGATGCTCAATCAATTCACCGGGGAGATGGGCATTTTCTGCCAGATCTTTTTTTAGTTGATCAAGCTCGGCCTGGTTAGGCAGTTTACCGTACCAGAGCAGGTAGATGACTTCTTCAAAACTGGCGTGATCGGCCAAGTCATCAATATTTATGCCCCGGTAAGTGAGGACTCCGTCAATGATGGAGCTGATGGATGACTCAGCTGCCACAACACCCTCCAATCCTCGCGTTGTCATGTGGCATCTCTCCTTTGTCTATAATTTAAAGAAAATATAAAAACCACAAAAATAGTGAAGCAACATAATCATCATATAATCATGAATATTAAACTCTACCAATAAGTATAAAGTATCTCCCTATGTTTGTGAACGATTACATAATCCTTCACTATTGTAGCATATATCCGCCAAGTTGTCTTTAATTCCATCTAGATTGTTATATTCCTTGACTGATTGGTCATACATTGTCCTAACGAATAAAAAAAGGTAAAATTTAGCTAAGAAGATCTTTGTTCACTATCTCAAATCTGGGGGGTTTCCTGTTTGGAACGTTCACTATTACTGGCTTCCGCCCGGGGCCTATTTGTCATTATCGCCATTATGACCTTGATTGTTGCCATTTACCTCATCTTTCCATTAATTTATCCATTCTTGTTCGGGTTACTTTTAGCCCTGGTGATGAACCCCGTGGTCAATTGGTTGGAGAAAAAGGCCCGCTTCCCAAGATGGCTGGCTGTTCTGTCTACTATTTTACTGCTCTTAGCGGTGCTGGCCGCTCTCATCACCTTGGTTGTGGTGGAAATTGTGTCTGAGCTGAACCGGCTGCAGGAGCACCTGCCTTATCTGTTTGAGGACTACATGGCGCAAGTGGAATTTTTCATTTTAAACCAGCTCTTTCCGGTTTATGACCGGATCATCTCCCTTTACGGCACCTTGGACGAAGAAGTTCAGCGCAACATTGAACATCAAGTGGAGAATTTCTCCAGCCAAATGGCCAGCGCCTTAACGGAAGCAGGAAGAGGTTTGATTAACGGTATTCTTTCCTTTCTCCGTTCTATTCCCATGATTGCAACCGCGTTTATTATTTCCCTTTTGGCCTTTTTCTTCCTTAGCAAAGACTGGCCAAAATGGCAGGCATTTTTCACACGTATCGTTCCTGAGCGGGTACAGATCAGCAGCCGCTCCGTGATCCAGGATTTAAAAAGCGCTTTAGTTGGTTTCGTTCGCGCCCAACTCACCCTGATGTCCATTACGTTTCTGATCGTGTTAATCGGCTTCTGGATTCTGCGGGTGGAATACGCCTTAACCATCGCCTTGTTTATTGGTTTGGTGGATCTGATTCCCTATCTGGGTCCCGGTCTGATCTTCGTTCCCTGGATTATTTATCTGTTTATCAGCGGTAATTATTTTCTGGTCATCGGCCTCTCCGTTTTGTACGGGATCGTCATTATCCAACGGCAAATGATTGAACCCAAAATATTGGGAGACAATGTGGGACTTGATCCTTTGGTGACCCTCTTTTCCCTGTTTGTGGGCTTCAAGCTGTTCGGCATGATCGGACTGATCATTGGTCCTGTCAGCATGGTGATCCTTGGTGCCTTGCACCGGGCCGGAATCTTCCGGGATTTATGGCACTATGTCAAAGGAACGGCTTAAAAAGAAAGTAATTGGCTTCAATGTTAAGAAAAACAGGAAAAGATACTAATCATGAGATCTTATAGGTGGCTGGTCAGTTTGGCATTCATTGACCAGTCATCTTCTTTTATAAATTTTATAGCATTACTAAAAAATAAGCCATATATGCCGAAATTATAAATATATGATAATAATTTATTATTATTTGCGAAAATAATATGTGGATACTTAGTGTCAAATATTTTGGAAAGGAAGGAATGTAAGGTGCAAAAGGCAAGCATAAAAACCAAATTAATATTAACCTTTTGTTTGGTAGCCTTAATACCTTTGATTGTTGTCACTGTTCTCCTTGACAGGTTCATCTTAACAAAGGTGGAAAATGACTATTTCATACGCAGTGAACGGGAATTGCTGCACATTGACTACGCCCTGACTTCCTATTTCAAATCGATCCATGAAGATGTCACGATGTTAGCAACCCATCCGGCCATTCTCACAGCGGATGATTCTATTACAAGTTATATGGAGTTTGAAGGGGAGGAAGAATATATTGAGATGACACCTTCCCAAAACGGGGGGATCGAAACTGAGATTTTCCATGTCTTCCGCCATTACGCGGAGTCCCATCACCATGCTGCCTATGTTTACATGGGCACGGAACATGGCGGGTATATCCAATACCCGGAAATGTTAACACTTGCCGGTTATGACCCCAGAGAACGCCCCTTTTATCAGTCAGCAGTCGAAAATCCTGGGGAAACTGTTATGACAGGTGCTTACCCTTATTCTGAAGGATCAAGCACGGTCATTGTCAGCTCAGTCAGATCCATTGAAGACAATGGCCAATTGATCGGCGTGGTCGGTGTGGATGTGAGTCTGGAAGGATTAACAGATATGATTGGTGAGGTTACCATTGGAGAGAACGGATATGTTATTCTTGTAGAAGATAATGGAACCATCCTTGCCCATCCAAGAAATCCTGAAGCCAATTTTAATCCCATTTCTTCTCTGGAACTTCCTAACTTAGAAGAACTGCGCCAGACAGCATTTTACAGCGCGGAAATCAATGATCAGCCCTACATTCTTCATACATATGTTTCACCAGAGTTAGACTGGCATTACATCGCAGTTATCGACAGAAATGAAATACTTCAGTCTGCTTTTCAAGTAAGAAAAGTCCTTTTAATTACAGGTGTTATCTTTGTCGCTTTTATCGGTCTGACAGCCTTCTTGCTGAGTTCGAGAGTAACCAAACGCCTCAACCGTATTAGCGCCTTAACAATATCCATGGCTCAAGGAGATCTAAGCCAAAAAGCTGAGATCAGCGGCGAAGACGAGATCGGACAAATGGCCAGCAACTTCAATAAAATGGCAAACGGATTAAAAGAAATGATCTCCCATATATCCAAAGAAGCCCCATGGACCCCATTTTTCCAGTGGGATGGGCCCTTATGTCCCCAGTGGCATCGACTACAACTAAGCCCAGTGCAGCTGCCGGGAGCCAGCCATTGATACTGCTGGACATGCCGTTCTGAGGGGTCATGAGTCCAGTCACTTTTCCATCATAGTGATCCATAAGCAGTTTAACAGCTTTAATATAATCATTGCCAAGCATTTGCCAATCCGTTGTTCCCGCAGGAGCCCCAATGGCGGTTGCTGTGACTATAATCGCATCATCTGGGAGTTCATCGACCGAAACCAGCTTTGGTTTGCCTAATGTAATAGCAGCAGTACCGATTTCCAAACCATGGTCGACCCATCCCCCCCCACCAGAGGCAAACACGGATCCTCCTTTAACTGCGGCAACAACATCCTGTTTCGTTAGTTCTCTCATGCTAATCCCCCTTACTTTGGTCAGTTTGTTTTCTTTGATTGACGCGATAAAAGCTGTGTAGGTTTATGTGGTTTGGATGCGCTTAATACCTTTCTTATCAACTTCATCCAAGGCCTCGCTATAACCCGCATCAGCATAACGCAATACACCAAGTCCTGTATCATTGTCCAAGGTATGTTTTAAGCGTAACTCGGTTTCTTGGGTACCATCAGCCACAACCGTTACACCTGCGCTGGTCATGTACCCTGTGTAACCGCCTCCCCCGGAGTGAATCGCAACCAAATCCGCCATGGAAGAACAGTTGAGCATGGCGTTTAAAAGGGGCCAGTCCGCAATGGCATCACTGCTGTCTTTCATTCTCTCTGTCATAATGTTGGGATGGGTCATGGCAGCTGCGTCCAAATGGTCGCGGGAGAAGGCGATGGGACCACTTAAGCTTCCTTCTCTGACCATCTGATTGACAGCCAGGGCCAATTTACTGCGCTCTCCATGCCCAAACCAGGCGATGCGGGCCGGCAAGCCTTCTACCGGAATATACCGGTGAGCCAAGCGGATCCAATTGGTGATAATCTCATTCTCTTTAAATTCATCCAGAATAAACTGGTCGATTTTCTTGATGTCTTCTACATCGCCTGAAAGCGCCACCCAGCGGAACGGCCCAATGGCCCGGCAAAACAAGGGTCTGAGGAAGGCCTCGGTAAAAATATCAATCTCAAAGGCCTCTTTTACCCCATGCTGATAGGCCTGGGTGCGAATATTATTTCCGTTGTCAAAAACAACAGATCCTTTTTGTTTAAATGCCAGCATCGCTTTAACTTCTTTGGCAATGGAAGCCCGGGCATCTTGCTCCAACTGTTTGGGATTGTTGATTCTGGCTTGCTTAACCTCTTCTAACGTGTATCCTTCTGGAACATAGCCGTAAACTAAATCATGGGCGGAAGTTTGATCGGTGACAATGTCAGGCACTATGCCCCTTTCCAGAATCTTGGTATAAATGTCAGCAGCATTACCGACCAGGCCAACAGAAATGCTTTCTTTTTTGGCCACCGCCTGTTCGATCCAATGCAAAGCTTCGTCCAAATCACGGGTTTTCTTTTGCAAATACCCCACTGACAGACGTTTGTCGACACGGGCCTCATCCACTTCAACACAGAGAATGGCAGCATTGGCCATGACACCAGCCAACGTTTGCGCGCCACCCATACCTCCAAGACCTGCCGTCAGAATAAAACGACCCGTCAAATCACCATCAAAATATTTACGGGCAATAGCAGAAAAAATTTCATAGGTACCCTGAATGACACCCTGTGAGCCAATATATTGCCAAGCTCCTGCCGTCAGACCTCCCCACATAATGAGGCCTTTCTGCTCCAACTCATAAAAATTGTCGCTAGTGGCCCACTTTCCGACCAGATTACAATTGGCCATAATGACAATGGGGGCAAAACGATGAGTTTTAAAGACACCGATCGGCTTACCCGATTGGATGACCAAGGTCTCATCTTCATCTAGTGTTTTCAAAGCATCCACGATGGCCCGGTAAGATGGCCAGTTGCGAGCGGCTTTTCCTAAAGCGGCATAGACAACAAGCTCTTTTTGATTCTCTCCGTTTTCCAGTACGTTTTCCAACATGCGCAGCAATGCTTCCTGCCTCCATCCCTTACAACGCAGGGTTGAACCTCGTGCCGCTTTTATTTGTTCCATGGAAGCCTGATCCTCCTTTTATTATCAATATATGATAATATATTATCATTATTTAATGTCTATTTAACAAAATCTTAAATAAAAAGTCAATATTATTAGACTAAAAAAAATATCTTAATCCGCAAGCATTGATTAAATTCTAAAGATTTGCTGCTCTCGTTAGATATACCCGGGTGATAAAATATGTGTACTAAAACAGATATAGAAAAAACACAGGACAAATGATTAAAGCATTTGCTGGTTGATAGTAAGGAATAATAACTTCCCCTGGCCAATCTGTCATATTGATTTGTCGTTAAAGCTTTAATATACTGTGGAAATGGAGATGACAATAAAATGAGGTGTCGGCCGATGAACGGATCACAGACCCTAATACGGGCGTTAGATATTTTATTTGTGCTTGCTGAAGCTGATTCGACTCTCTCAGTCAGTGAGATTGCAGAAAAAGTATCTATACCCGAAAGCACAGCTTACCGCTTGTTGCATACACTAGAACAAAATGGGATTGTTGAGCGGAAAGGGAAAGGGAAAATAGGACTTGGATTGCGCATATTAGATCTGGCCCGGGGACTTCAACAGCAAATTGACCGGGAACTGTATGTGATTGCCCGTCCTTTTATGGAACAACTAACGAAAGTGATCAATGAAACTTCGATTTTAGCCGTCCGTACCGGTTTCCGGGCGATTTGTATTCAAAACGTTGAAAGTCAACGTTTAATCCGTTTGGCCATAGAGAACGGAAGAACGCTTCCCTTACATCAAGGTGCCTCAGGAAAAGCGATTCTGGCCTTTGAAAGCAAAAAAGTATTACATAATGTGCTGTCCATGCTTCCTACAAATCAAGAACAAGAAAAATTATTAAAAGATTTAGATGATATCAGGGCCAAGGGGTATTGTATCACTCTAGGTGAGGTTGACAAAGATGTATTCGGCATTGCAGCCCCGATATTTGATTATTATAAACGTGTGATAGCCAGTTTAACCATCGCCGGACCAGCCAATAGACTGGCTAAAGAGGAGATGGGCACTTTAATTAATCAGGTGACAACTACCGCCCAACAGATATCAGAAAAAATCAGCCGGTTACATCTGGAACAGTGACAGCACGGACATGAGAATATCTCAACCGGCCTTTCGGTTCGAAACAGGTTTTTGCCTAGTTGAAATGGCCTGCTCCTACAGAGCAGGCCATTACTGCCATAATCAAAAGTGCTGGTAAAATAGGAAGCGCTAATTCTAGGATGTAAATGGTTATTTTTTAATAATGATCAACTTTCCGCTCTTGATCCACCTTTCAAATAAACGGCGCAACCAGGCTTTAAAGATGTTGCGGGTGTTGGGCACAAGCAGCAAAAATCCGACGGTGTCTGTAATAAAACCCGGGGTGAGCAGAGTGGCCCCGCCCACCAGGATACAGGCTCCGTCAATAAGAGCGGAACCCGGCATTTGGCCTTGCGATAGTTGGATGCGGATCAGTTGCAGGGTATGGAGGCCCTCCCGCTTAGCCAGCCACGCCCCTATCACGCCGGTTAAAATGACCAGCCCAACCGTATACCAGGCTCCTATCCATTTCCCTACAGATAGGAGCACCCACAGCTCAATAACAGGGACAACGATCATCAGTAAAGCTAAGATACGAAACATAGAGTCAACTCCTTTTATGGGGAACTCCTTTGCTGTGACCGGTATTAGTTTAACCGATGCAGCTGGCAATCAGCTGATGCAACTCCGGCCACGCTTTTTTCAAGTTAACCGGTTTTAACTGGGGGGTTGTCCAACAATGGGCAGTCGTCCCTGTTACTAGCAATTCCTCTCCTCGATACACCTCGTAAGCAAATGTCAGTTTAACTCCCGTATAGTCACTTACAGTAGTGATGATATGAATCTCATCATCATAGAGAGCAGGTTTTTTATATTGACAAGTGACTTCTATGACTGGCAACAACAACCCCTGTTCTTCCACCCTCCGGTAGTCTGTGCCTAATTGACGTAACAATTCGGTTCGTCCGATTTCAAACCATTTGATGTAATTGGCATGATGAACAACACCCATCTGGTCAGTTTCTTGGTACCTGACACGTAAGCAGGCTTTTGAGCGTTTACCCATCATTGACGCCCCTTTATAAAATCTTGGCATGTCCAGTGTAAATATGTCCCCGGACAGCGTCAACCGTGATTTCCATGCCGTCTTTAAAATGTTTTGTTGCCTCTTCCACTCCAACGATGACAGGGATGCCCAGACTGAGTCCCACCACCGCAGCATGGGAGGTGAGTCCACCTTCTTCTGTGACGACGGCGGCCGCTTTCTCAAAAGCAGAGATCATATCCTTATCTGTGGCTGTGGTAACCAGGATGGCACCCTCTTCCATTTTTTGAACGGCTTCCTCTCCGTTTTGGGCCACAATCACTTGGGCTGTAACCACTTTTTTGCCAATACCTTGACCCTTGGCCACAACATCCCCAACCACATGGATCTTCATCAGGTTGGTTGTGCCGGTTTCACGTACAGGAACGCCAGCCGTAATCACCACCAGATCGCCATAATGAATGAGCCCCGCTTTTAAGGCAGCAGCAACAGAGGTCTCCAGCATTTCATCTGTTGTGTGAGCTTCACGGGCCAAAATGGGGTACACCCCCCAGGACAAGGCTAATTTGCGCACCACCTGTTCATGGGGTGTGACGGCGATAATGGGGGCTTTGGGACGGTATTTAGAAATCAGCCGGGCCGTATAGCCACTTTCCGTTGCAGTTAGGATGGCAGAAGCATTCAGGTCCAAAGCCGCATTGGAAACAGCCTGACTGATGGCACCAGCGATGGTTTTTTGCTGGTCAGTGCGGCGGTGATACAGCCATTCCCGGTACTCAATGGCTTCTTCTGTTCGTTTTGCAATGCGGGCCATTGTTTTGACAGACTCCACCGGATATTTCCCTGCTGCTGTTTCCCCGGAAAGCATGATGGCATCGGTTCCGTCAAAAATAGCATTGGCTACATCGGTCACCTCAGCCCGTGTGGGACGAGGATTGCGCTGCATGGAATCGAGCATCTGTGTGGCTGTTATCACCACTTTGCCCATTTGGTTACATTTGGAGATCATCATTTTTTGAATCAGCGGGACCTCTTCAGCAGGTACTTCCACCCCCAAATCACCACGGGCCACCATAATTCCGTCAGCCACCTCTAATATTTCATCCAAATTGTCAATACCTTCCTGATTTTCAATCTTAGCAATGATCTGCACGTCACTGTGTCCGGTAGCCTCCAAAATCTCCCTTATCTCCAGCACATCGCTGGCTTTACGAACGAAAGATGCGGCAATAAAGTCAACCCCTTGTTCCAGTCCGAAACGAATATCATTGGCATCTTTCTCTGTAATACCGGGAAGGTTGATCGAGACTCCCGGCACATTAACTCCTTTGCGGCTTTTTAATTCGCCCCCATTTAAAATGCGGGTTATAATCTCGTGCCCTTCTATCCTTTCCACTTCCACTTCGATCAGGCCGTCATCAATCAAAATTTTACTGCCCGGATGCACATCGTGGGGAAGACCGGCATAGGTGACTGAGATTTTTTGGGCATCTCCTGCAATGTCCTCTGTCGTCAGAACCAAGGTTTCTCCTTCTCTTAATTCGACCGGCTCTTCCTTCAACACGCCAGTGCGGATTTCCGGTCCTTTGGTATCCAGCAGAATAGCCACCGTTTTTCCTGTTTCCTGCATGGCTTGGCGCACATTCTTGATGCGTTGGCCGTGTTCTTCAAAGTTCCCGTGTGAAAAATTAAGACGCACCACATCCAGGCCAGCATTCAAGAGTTGCTTCAGCGTGTCCACAGATTCACTGGCCGGGCCAATGGTAGCCACAATTTTGGTTTTTCTCATCCCCAACACTCCTCTATCTGATTTTTATCCGCTCCATGATTGCAGTACAGATCTATGTTTAGATGGACAATTCTTTGGCCAGTTGATACAAGGACAAGTCAACCGTATGCCTTTGATCCAGAGCCTCACTAATAGGGGTGGCAACCATTTGGTTATGACGAATGCCCACCATTTTACCTTTTTCCCCTTTAAGCAGACATTCCACGGCAAAAGCACCCAGCCGGCTGGCCAGCATACGGTCAAATGCAGTCGGAGATCCGCCACGCTGAATATGCCCCAGTACGGTAACCCGGCATTCCATGCCTGTTTTGACTTCGATTTCTTTGCCGATCTCCACCGCACTGCCTGCCCCTTCAGCCACAACAATAATACTGTGCTTCTTGCCCCGCTCTTGTCCCCGTTTCAAACGGTCGACCACTTCATCGATGGTAAACTCGGCTTCCGGTATCAGGATGGTTTCCGCCCCGTCAGCCAGTCCGGCCCACAAGGCAATATCTCCTGCGTTGCGCCCCATTACTTCGATTAAAAAAGTACGTTCGTGACTGGTGGCGGTATCCCGGATCTTGTCAATGGCTTCGATCACCGTATTTAGGGCGGTGTCAAAGCCGATGGTGAAATCCGTGCCAGGAATATCGTTGTCGATCGTTCCCGGCACACCAATCGCCGCAATGCCCTTCTGACTTAGCTTTTCTGCCCCGCGGAAAGATCCGTCACCACCAATAACAACCAGTCCTTCAACGCCATGCTGGCGCAGTACCTCTACAGCCTTGTATTGTCCTTCTTCCGTTTTAAACTCTTCACTGCGGGCCGTTCCCAAAATGGTGCCGCCGCGGTGAATAATATCGCCCACAGAGCCTAGATCCAATTTCTTGATGGTGCCGTTCATTAAGCCGTGATAACCTTGATAAATCCCGTATACCTCCACATTGTGATAAATCGCCTTACGCACAACAGCACGCACCGCAGCATTCATACCCGGAGAGTCTCCTCCGCTTGTCAGCACTCCGATTCGTTTCATCTCTTTCACCTTCCTCTTCCTTTTGCTGTTTCATATAGCTTTTTTTTGGTCAAGCATCCATATAAAAAGTGCTTCTGCGCAAAAACAGAAGCACACACAACTAGCTGTTGGAACCGGTTACAAAGCCATATTCCCCGATAGCTTTGTACTTTTCATAACGCTGCTCAACCAGTGCGGCTCCATCCAAGCTGTTCAGCTCTTCTAATCCTTTCAACAGAAACGCTTTAATTCTCTTGGCTTGCTCATGCATATTGTGATGAGCGCCTCCCCGCGGCTCAGGAATAATCTGATCGATAATCTTCAACTGGTATAAATCCTGGGCCGTAATTTTCATGGTTTCTGCAGCCCGCTTGGCCAGCCCGGCATCCTTCCATAACAGTGCCGCTGCCCCTTCGGGAGATATCACAGAGTAGATGGCATTCTCCAGCATGTAGATATGATTACCCACACCCAGGGCCAGTGCCCCGCCGCTGCCCCCTTCTCCTGTGACCACACAGATGATGGGCACTTCAAAGCGGGCCATTTCTCTTAAATTGCGGGCGATCGCTTCACTTTGCCCCCGCTCTTCAGCCGCTTTGCCCGGATAGGCTCCGGGAGTGTCAATAAAACAGATAATCGGCCGGGAAAATTTGTGCGCTTGCTCCATGGCCCGCAAAGCCTTCCGATAACCTTCAGGATGGGGCATGCCAAAATTGCGGGCGATGTTTTCTTTCGTATCTTTTCCCTTTTGATGGCCGACAATAGTCACCGGTTGACCGTCCAGCTTGGCGATCCCGGCCACGATAGCCGGGTCATCTCCATACAGGCGGTCACCGTGAATTTCCACAAAGGTGTCAAAGATCAGATTTATGTAATCCAAAGTGGTTGGCCGGTCAGGATGGCGGGCAATTTGGACCCGCTGCCAAGGTGTTAAATTGCTGTAGATCTCCTCTTCCAGGCGTCTTGCTTTTTCCTCCAGACGATTGATTTCCTCTGAGAAATCAATCCCCTTTTCTTTGGTAAAGTGCTTCAACTCATCAATTTTGTGACGCAATTCAGTAAGAGGGCGCTCAAAAGGCAACTGTCCTGCCATTATTTCCCCCTCCGTTCTGAATGGATGTGGGCATGAATAGCCAAAATATCAGCCAGACGGTCTCTCATGTCCTGGCGATGGACAACCATATCCAGCTGTCCGTGGGAGAGCAGAAATTCAGCCGTTTGAAAGTCTTCCGGCAATTCCTGACGGATCGTCTGCTCGATAATCCGCCGCCCGGCAAAACCAATCAGGGCTTTGGGCTCAGCAATGTTGTAATCCCCCAAAGAGGCAAAGCTGGCTGATACACCACCGGTGGTCGGATTGGTCAACACGGAAATAAACAGAATCCCAGCTTTATCCAATTGTGTTAACGCAGCGCTGGTTTTAGCCATTTGCATCAGGCTGAGCACTCCTTCTTGCATGCGCGCTCCGCCGGATGCAGAAAACAAGATAAACGGGAAACGTTTTTGGATAGCCCGTTCGATCGCCCGGGTGATTTTTTCTCCTACAACGGAACCCATACTGGCCATGCGAAAACGGGCATCCATAACGCCAATGACAACCGGGTACCCGCAAATTGTGCCCTCACCCGTGATCACCGCTTCGTTAAGGCCTGTTTTCTCCATGTCTTTTTTCAATTTCTGCGGATAATCCGGGAAACCAAGCGGATCTTTGGAGACCATATCGCTATCATATTCGAAAAACTGGCCTTCATCAAGTGTCATCTCAATCCGCTCACGGGCGGAAACAGGAAAGTGATAGCCGCAGCCCGCGCAAACCATAAGCTGCTTCTTCAGTTCTTTGGTGTAGGTGATCGTTCCACACTGTTTACACTTGGTCATTAACCCTTCCGGAATCTCTTTTTTGGCTTGTTCAGATGGAATTGTAGCGTACTTGCGGCGTTTGGAAAACAGATCCTTTAACACATGAACACCTCACATGTTATCCATGTTATGATTGTAAGATGTAGCTCAATGCTTCACGCACATCATCCAGTTCACTTTCGGGAACCAGAACTTCATATTGTTTACCGTGCTGGCTTGCTCTCACTTTCACCAAAAATCCTTCTTTGGTCAGACGATCTTGAATTTTTTCGGCAATCTTTGCACTAGGTGCAATATAGATGACCGTCCACATTGTCCCGATTGTCCTCCTTATTTTCATCAACCTAGATCATTAGTCTTTAATCGAAGCCAGCTCCCGGGTCTTTTTGGCCACCTCGGAGGGATCCACCCGGCGTCTGGCCACGCCTGTTTCCATGGCGGCTTTAGCCACTGCCGCCGCAACGGCGGGAGCTACCCGTGGGTCAAAAGGAGCTGGAATCACATAATCGGCTGACAATTCGTTGTCACTGATTAAGTCAGCAATGGCATAGACCGCTGCTTCCTTCATCTCCTCGTTAATATGTGTGGCGTAGACATCAAGCGCTCCCCGGAAAATGCCGGGAAAGGCCAAGACGTTATTAACCTGATTGGGGTAATCTGAACGGCCGGTACCCATCACTTTGGCCCCAGCCTCAAAGGCTTCCTCCGGCATAATCTCAGGCACCGGGTTGGCCATGGCAAATATAATCGGATCATCATTCATGCTTTGAATCATGTCCTTTGTCAAAGCACCGGCTACGGAAACCCCGATAAACACATCCGCTTCCCGGATGGCATCGTCCAAGTCTCCCTGGACAAAGTGGCGGTTGGTCAGTTTGGCCACTTCTTCCTTAATCGGATTCATGCCATAGGGGCGTCCTTCATAAATAGCGCCTTTAGAATCACATAATATCATATCCCGTACACCCATGCGGTATAACAGTTTGATAATGGCAATTCCAGCCGCACCGGCCCCATTGATGACAACCTTGATGCGGGACAGCTCCTTGCCAACGACTTTCAGGGCATTGACCAGCCCAGCCAGGGTGACGATCGCTGTACCATGCTGATCATCATGGAAGATGGGAATATTAGTTTCCCGTTTTAACCGTTCTTCAATTTCAAAACAGTTCGGAGCAGCAATATCTTCCAGATTAACCCCTCCAAAGGTGGGTTCCAGCAATTTCACCGTCTCTACAATTTTATCCACTTCAGTCGTATCTAAACAAATGGGGAAGGCATCAACCCCCGCAAATGCCTTGAACAACACCGCTTTTCCTTCCATGACAGGCAACGCCGCCTCTGGACCAATATTTCCCAACCCCAGCACAGCTGTTCCATCGGACACAACGGCAACCATATTCCCTTTCATGGTGTATTCAAAAACCGTTTCCGGATTGTCGAAAATCTCTTTACATGGTTCAGCAACTCCCGGGGAATAAGCTAAGCTTAAATCTTTGGCGTTACGCACAGGCACCTTTGATTTTACTGCCAGTTTCCCCCTGTTTTGACGATGCAAATGCAAAGACTCTTCCCTTGTGGTGGCCATTTCTTCACTCTCCTTCGTGACTTATAACTTGCTTTTCATTATATCAAATGGAGTACGGGTGTAAACAGCTAACAAAAGCTATTTTTAACACCTGCTCCTAAATGACGCAGCGTCAGATCTTTTTGTGACTTTCACTGCATGTGGGTCATTTAAAAGCGTTTTTAAGCGTTTGAGCAGTGTATCGTTAATCTGGACCTGGTAACTGTCCCCCAAGCGAATCGTTTTGCGCCGGCTTTCGTAGTAGAGATAAACCGGTGTCTCGCCCCTGTACTGACGGAGCACAACTTCCATTTCTTTCAATTTGCCACTCTGCTCCGCAACCGGGGTAATCTTGATAAAAAGCTGGCAGTCATCACTCTGCTGTGGAGCAGCTTGTACCCCCTCTTGCGCCTTGAGCTGGGTTAAATCCAAGGCCCGGTTAATGACCAACTGTTTCCGGTCTTCTCGCTCCTCCAGCTTGCCCTCCACCAAAAGCAGGTTGTCTTCCCTGTACAGACCTGGATGCCCGCCAAACACCTGGGGAAAAACAACGGTATCCAATTCTACCCCCTGATCTTCTAATTGGACAAAAGCCATTGCATCTCCTTTTTTTGTTGTAATCCGTTTCACCCGGTGCACATAGCCCATAGTACGCACCTGCTCACCTGCCTTTGTCTGAAGAAGCTGGGGAATGGGGATTATCCCGTAACGTTTAACCTGCTCACGGTACGCATCCAATGGATGTCCGGACAGGTAGAAACCCAGCACTTCTTTTTCATATTTTAACTGTTCTAGAGGTGAGAAAGGTGTCGTATCGTGCCATTTGTAATCATCGGGCAGTTCGTCGGCAAAAAAGAACAGTTGGTCACTTGCTTTTAATCCCTGGGCCCGCTCGGCCATGTCCAACATATCATCCAAATTGGCCAGCACCTGCGCCCGGTGCATGCCCAGTTCGTCTAAAGCACCGGCCATAATTAATGATTCAATCACCCGGCGGTTGCAAATACGCAAATCAATCCGTTGACAAAAGTCGAGCACATTTTTAAATGGTCCCTCCTGCCTGGCCCGCTTAATTTCCCGGATTGCCGCTGCCCCCACATGCTTGATTACGCTTAAGCCCAAGCGGATATGGCCGCTTTCCACGGTGACCCCTGCCTCACTGTGGAGCACGGAGGGAGGCAGCACCTTGATGTTGCGTTTGGCCGCTTGATGCAAATAATCTCCCACTTTTTCAGCCGAGCCAATGTTCATCGAAATCAGTGAAGCCAGAAAAGCCACTGGATAATGGGCTTTCAGGTAGGCCAATTGATAGGCAATCACCGCATAAGCAGCCGAGTGGGAGCGGTTAAAGCCATAATCGGCAAAACGGACGATCAAATCATAGACGTGTTCGGCCACCTGTCGCTCGTATCCCTGGGCCAGACAGCCTTCGACAAAATGTTCCCTCTCTTTTTCTAAAATGTCCCGTTTCTTTTTCCCCACAGCCCGGCGTAACAGATCGGCCTCACCCAGGCTGAAACCAGCCATTTTAGAGGCGATTTGCATGATTTGCTCCTGGTAAACGATGATGCCGTACGTATCTTTTAAAATGGGCTCCAGATCAGGATGGGGATATTGGATCTTTGTCTCTCCGTGCTTGGCTTTGATAAACAAGGAAATGTTTTCCATCGGACCGGGCCGGTATAAGGCCAAAACAGCAATGATATCTTCAAACGTCGTGGGTTTGAGCCGTTTCAGCACGCTACGCATCCCGTCCGACTCCAGCTGGAAAACACCTGCCGTGTCCCCCTCGCTTAACAAGCGGAAGGTGGCTTCATCATCAAAGGGAATGTCATCAAGGGTTAAGCGTTCATCTTCTGTACGTCCGTGGTTGATGATGCGCAAAATTTCTTCCATCAAGGACAGGTTGCGCAAACCCAGCAAATCCATTTTTAACAGGCCCAGTGCTTCCAAATCTTCCATGGGGTACTGAGTGAGCGGAATGCCATCCTGCCCTTCCTGTAAGGGAACGTAGTGGGTGAGTGGCTTTTCACTAATCACGACCCCCGCAGCATGAATGGAGGTATGACGGGCCAACCCCTCCAGTGGCCTGGCCATGGCGATCAACTGACGTACTTGTTCATCTTGTTCGGACATCTCCCGCAGCTCTGCGGAAGAAGCCAGCGCCTTGTCCAGTGTCATGCCTGGGCCGGCAGGGATGCACTTGGCCACGCGGTCAACCAGGGGCACGGGCAGCCCCAGCACACGCCCCACGTCACGGATACACGCTCTGGCCCCCAGCGTTCCAAAGGTAATAATCTGTGCCACCCGGTCTTTGCCATATTTTTCAGCCACATAATGGAGCACTTCGTCTCGCCGCTGATCGGAGAAATCAATATCAATATCGGGCATCGTCACCCGTTCAGGGTTGAGAAAGCGTTCAAACAACAAGTTGTATTTGATGGGGTCCACATTGGTGATTTTTAACACATAAGCCACCAGGCTACCCGCAGCTGACCCGCGGCCAGGACCGGTGATAATCCCCCGTTCATGGGCAAAGCGCATGAAATCCCACACAATGAGAAAGTAATCGGCATACCCCATCTGGCCAATCACTTCCAGCTCATAATCAAGCCGCTGGCGGATCTCATCCGTAATAACCTCATAGCGCTCTTTAAGTCCTTCTTCGCATTTTTGGCGCAGGAAATCCATGGCCGTCATTCCCTGGGGAACCGGAAAGGAGGGCAAGATCTCCTGGCCCAGGGGAATCTCCACCTGACAGCGCTCAGCAATACGCAGCGTATTTGCATAGGCTTGGGGAAGATGAGGAAACAACCTGGCCATTTCTCCTGGACTTTTAAGATAAAACTGGGCAGAATCAAATTTAAGACGCTCTTCATCCTGCATCTTTTTGCCCGTGCCGATACACAGCAGGCAATCGTGGGGCACAGCGTCTTCCGCCCGGGTATAGTGCACATCATTGGTGACCACTAAGGGGATATTCAGTTCCTCGGCTAGACGAATGAGCCGGGGATTCACCTTTTTTTCTTCCGCTATCCCGTGATCCTGCAGCTCAATAAAGTAATTGTTTGCTCCGAAGATGTCCAAATGCTCCTCAGCGATCGCTCTCGCCCTCTGCCAGTCATCAGCCAAGAGCGCCTGCGCCAATTCACCACCCAAACAACCGCTGAGACAAATCAATCCCCGGTGATGTTCCCTGAGCCACTCTTTTGTCACCCGCGGTTTATAGTAGAAGCCGTCCAGATGGGCTTTGGTGGTCAACTTCATCAAATTCTGATAACCTTCGTATGTTTCAGCAAGAAGCACCAGGTGATAGAGGTGCTGTTCCCCTTTTTTCACCTTCTCCTCCAAAGGCTTATTAGTCACATAAGCTTCCACACCGATAATCGGCTTGATGCCTTCAGCCCGGCAAGCCTGATAAAACGGAATGGTGCCGTACATCACCCCGTGATCAGTCAGGGCCACAGCCTTCATCCCCAGGCGCTTTGTTTCTTGAACCAACTCAGTAATGCGGCTGGCCCCGTCCAGCAGACTGTATTCACTATGTACATGCAGATGAACAAAATCCGTTTGTTGCATCTTCCATCCCCTCTCAGCCACGACACTGCTTGACACTTTCTATTCCGAGCCAAAATCTGGTATAATACATGAATACACGCCATACACTCCAAACATAACGTAACTCTAAAGGAATTAACTATCTTAATCATATCAAAAAAGGGTTGGAGTCACTATGACAAAACAGCGTCTTTTAATTGCCGTTGATCTGGACGGCACACTCTTGACTGACAAAAAAGACATTTCACCCAAAACCAAACAAGCCCTGCAACAAGCCACCAGTCAGGGCCATTATGTGGTTATCTCAACCGGTCGTCCGTTTAGGTCCAGCAAAAACTATTATGACCAATTGAACCTGAACACACCCATTGTCAATTTTAACGGGGCCCTTGTTCACCATCCGCAGAAGCCTGAGTGGGGATTCTTTCACACGCCTCTTGATCTTGATGTGGCCCAAAACGTGGTTAGTACCGCAGAAAAATTTAGAGTCAAAAATATTATGATTGAAGTGATGGACGAAGTCTATCTGAAGAAGCACGATAAGTTGATCATGCAAACCTTCTTTGATCCTCCCGTTAACGTCAACACCATGCCCCAGGTGATCCATACCAAGCCCACCTCCGTGCTGATACACCCGTACGAACACCATGTTGACCGGTTGCGCCAGTATTTAAGCGAGTACCATGCCGAGGTGGTGGACCATCGCAAATGGGCGGCGCCATGGCATGTGATTGAAGTGATCAAGGCTGGCATCAATAAGGCGGTTGGATTGGAAAAAGTGTGCCGCTCCCTGAACATCCCCCGCGAAAACATCATTGCTTTCGGCGATGAAGACAACGATGTGGAAATGCTTCAATTTGCCGGCTGCGGCGTGGCCATGGGCAACGCCATCAAACCGCTTAAAGAGGTGGCAGATTGGGTTACGCTGGACAATGAGCAGGACGGCATTGCCCATTTCCTGGCCAAACATGTCCTAGTCTAATCTGTAGGCCAAATACGGCCCTTCCCGCATTCCCATGCCTGTCATATCTTCCTTTTTCCGTCCATACATATGAGATAAGGCACAGTGTGCATGGAGCACGGCACAAAAGGGACGGAAAGAGGGAGTGAGACGAGTGGACGCAGAAATGAGAAGCTTGGTCTCCATGATGATTATTGACTATTTCGTGGCCTTTGGCGTCTTGCTGGGCGGATGTCTGATCGGCGGGCTGGGTGCTTTCCTCGTAGGTGAACCCCCTATGACCTGGGTGCAAAATCACGTGGATAAGTTGAAAATCTGGGCCCTTGTCGCTGCCATCGGGGGCACCTTTGATACCATCACCGCTATTGAAAAAGGATTTTTCAATGAATACTATGGTGAGATGGTTAAACATCTCCTCTATATCGGCAGTGCCTTTTTCGGGGCCCACACGGCCAGCCTGCTTATTCACTGGATGATTGGAGATATCCAATGAAGCCTCCCCATCCAGCCCAAACACGCAACTGGGGCCGTTTGCTCGTCTCCTTTATCCTAGGCATGCTGCTAGGAGCCCTTATTTTTCACTATCTTCACGCCCACACCTTGGACAAAATCCTGTTTGAAAACCGCCGCCTGGTACTGGAAATTACGGATTTGCGGGACGAAGTGGACTATTTGGAGAAGAAAGCAGAAGATCTCAACAAACTCAATCAGGAAGAAATTACGGTTAAAAAAGTGGAGATCGTGATTGTCAACGAGGAGGAGATCGATGGATTTACGGCTACTGATATTATTGAGCGCTTAAGAGAAGAGTTAAAGTATCTGGTCAAAGAAGACTACTCCGTACAGTCCGTGGCCGAAACAGCGGAGACCCATGCCAGGCTGATTGATGGTAAAACGATCAAATTTGAGAACAATGACGAATATGAAGTGAAACTCCACTCTATGATCATTCATACGACCATCACTATTAAGATTCACGTGCATAAAATAAGTTAGTGCTTTCATGAGAGTGAACAGGCATGAACGCGACCAATATGCATAAATATGAACATTGTGTAGCTTTTTATCCAAACGCCTCGCTTTGCACACTTTTTTTAGTGTACAATATTAATGAAATGAAAAGAAAGGAGGGGAAATGTGTTGGTTATAAATCGCAAACATCTGGCAAAAGCAAAGCTTGAACAACTCAAAAACGGTTACTCTGCTTTTGCCGACTCCTCAGAGGTGGCCGGCCATCTGGAGCGGGAGATTAAGAAACATAACCTTCGCGTCCATATAGACCGTACGCCTCTAGGATCATGGTTTATACCAATCAAAGACGATGAATAAGGTAGCGATGAACATGGCTCCATCTCGCGTCGGTTATGAAGCCCAAGGCGAGGGAGGCGCTCAACCTCCGTAAAAAGACCGGTCTTACTGCCACAGTCAGAAAAGGCCGGTCTTTTTGCCTACACTTTTCACTTGTAAAAATTAGTTATCTGTTGATTCTTCTAATCTTCAAGATCCAAATCTTCTAAGTCCTCAAGCTCCAACCCTTCCAACCCGTCCAAGTCCTCTAAATCAAAATTGAAGTCCAGCACTTCAGCGTTTGCTTTCACTTCCTCTGGCACTTCGATGGCTTCCACTGCGTTAATATCACGATACCGCATGTACATCTCCTGCTCCATTTTCAGTTCATGATCCTCAACTGTTATCGTGCCTTCAAGATAGACATTAGTCTCAACAGGCAAAAACGTTTCCTTGCTCACTTTTAACTCATAGGTTAAACGGTCAATTTTAAACAGGTCCTCCATCATCTCAGCCAGAAAAGGATCTTCCCCCATAAACAGATCCTGGGTCATTTCTTCGATCAGAGCCATGTACTTGTCTTCGTTGGCTTGCAGGGTAAGGAGATAGTAGTCTCCCTCTACTTCTAAATTAAAGTCATCCACAAATTCAAACAGCATTTCATATTCTGAACCGAACTGGGCTAGTAATTCTTCTTCCCATTCCAGTATCTCTTCCATCATGTCAAATGGAAACATCATCCATCGATCTGTTTCCGGTTCGTACATATACATTTCGTTGTCAGCCAGATACATTTCAGTGGTGTAGGTTTCCCCTGACTCATCCAGTTCCATCTCCATTTGCATATAATAGCTTAACGGTTCCTGAACATACCCGATGACAGAAGATGAGCTGACATTCATCTCTTCTTGGCCGTCATACATACGCTGATTCAGATTCATGTCCAGTGTCAGGCTCTTAATCTCCTCTGTTGCTGCGTTCATTTTCTCAAGCAAGGTCTTAACATCTATCTCTCCCGCCACCTGCATTTCCCCATCATCCAGCGGTGTCTCTTCCAGAGATGCCGGCTCATTCCCGCCGCAAGCACTTAACACCAGTAACAAACTTAACCCCAATAACAAAGCCAGCTTCCGCACAGTTTCTCCTCCCATCAATATTAGGAAAATCAGCCACTTGTTGCAGTTTAACAAAAATGGAAACTAGACTCAATATTTTTAATGTGACACTATATCTTTCTTATTCAATATTTTCGCTGAAAATGCGTTCAATTTCTCTGACGGTTTCTCCGTAGTTCTGATGGTTGATCATATGTAATTCGGTATGCATGCGGCTGATTTCAATGTTTAAATCGGATGAGAAGTCCAAAATCCTTCCATCCAATTCTTTCTTGGCTTCAAAACTGATATAGCCTTCATTTTCCAATGCCCGAGTCACATTGGACATATTACTATTCATTCGATCAAATCGCTCATACCATTCGTCAGCAAAATCCCAAATCGTGTCACTCATCTTTTCCATTTGTTCTGTCACATCGGCCACAGCGCCCTCTCTCCATTCTTTCCATTTCTGTGCCATCTCTTCAGTTTTCCGGAACTGGTTGTACAGCTCCTCTTCATTGGTGGCCAAATAAAAAGCGCCATTGGCTGCTTGAGCGATTTCCTCTAACTGGGCCTGCACGTCAGCTTCAACGTTAAAACCAATCACATTGATGATCGGTTGAATTTCTGATTCTGCCAATTTCTTGGCGACAGCGACCGGATCTCCGCCACATGTTTCCTCCCCGTCACTGACTAAAAAAATGATATTTGTATTGTCCTCACCCGGATATGCCTGGAAATCATCCATGGCATCTTCCAGTGCCAAGGCGATCGGTGTCCATCCTGTCGGTTCAAACTGGGCCAAAGCACTTTCCAGCTTGCTTGAATCATAAGGCTGCAACTCATAGACGAGCTCTGTTTCCCGGCAGGAAGCTTCCTTCCCGTAAACATGCCCGTAGACCCTTAAACCCACATTGGCTTGTTTAGGCAATGCAGAGCTAAATTTACGAATCGAGTCTTTGGCGATGTCAATCATCCGTTTGCCGTCAATTTCATCGGCCATACTGCCACTCACATCAAGTATAATCTTGACGTTAAAATTTTCTTTAAACTGCAGCCGCTCGTCCGTGTCGCTACTCCCAAACATTTGAAACTGCAGATCCTGAATCAGGTTTTCGGGACTGGGAAAGTTTTCGAAAACAAGGGAAAGAAAAGCATTGAAATAAGCTGTTATCTCCTCTTCTGTGAAGTTATCATCCAATGGTGGCAGCTCTTCTTTATATGTATGCAAAAACAACGCTTCGTGACCGGCAAATATTTTACCTGCCAATGGGCCTGTGGGATAAGCCAAGGCTTCTTCGATTGTTTGCGGAGGGAGAGGAGCCTCTTCTAACCGTGGATAGGATTTGGCTTCTGCTTCGCCTTCCTTATCCGCCGTTTCCTGTTCTTCCTTTTCTGCCGACTCTTCTGAGACGTGTTCTGACTCATCGACTTGACTTTCTGTTTCTCCGGCGCTGCAAGATGATAAAACGAGCACACCTGTAATAAAAACCAGTACAAATAAACGCTTAATGATTTGATTCATCATGACCAGCTCCCTTAAAATCATTTAGTCTATGCGCTATTAAAGGTAGTTATACACAGGCTTAATTCCACAAGACTACGTAATATGATTAGCCAGATCATAACCCTAAAGCCCCAAAAAATCCTTCCACCATTTAAAAAAGCTCCAATCATATCTCAACCAATCCACTACAATAAATATTACTATCATATGTAAAAACGTCTGTAGCACTTTAAGGGGTGTCAGCTTTTTATCCTTACTCAGATGTTTCTGACAATATAACATAATGACAAAAATAGATAATACGCCAACAACAGATATATATATAGAAAGAATCGAATAAATCTGGACGTTTCACCTTGATGCCAAGCGCAATTATTAAATATAAACATGATAAACCTACTAACCACCGCCATGTTTTTTCACTCATGTTTTCAGACCTCTCTTATCACACCTATCCAAATACTTAGGGACTTCCACTATGGCTTATTTAGATTTATCTTTAAATTCTATTGATCCTAGAAATAGTTCATATTCATCAACAACTACCGATTAAACAAAACATTCAACACCGGTTCTAGCATATTTCTTCCGTTGTTGATACTCAACAAAGTCCAAATTAATGCAGTCCAGCCAATCACCTGTGCAATCATCACCGGCTTTACCTTGCGCTCTTTCGTCTGTATCCTTAGCATATTAAGCATTGTAATGAAACCTAAAATAGTCGATATAATTATAAGTGTTATTTGTAACCATCTCCGTTCTGTTATAAATAATGTGACGCTTTTGTTTATATCATATTGATATAATGCACCAAACAGAAAGCCAAAGGCACATAGTGCAAAAAACCCTATCGTACAAAACCACCACATACGTTCGTTCACCATACCATGCTCCTTCAACTAAGGGGCTTTAAGAGGTAAGTCCACACGTCTACAAAAATCTTATCGGACAGATCACAACTCTAGATCATAACCCTAAAGCCCCAAAAAATCCTTCCACCAATTAAAAAGTCTCCAATCATATCTCCAATCCATTACAATAAATATTACTATCATATATAAAAACGTCTGTAGCACTTTAAGGGGTGTCAGCTTTTTATCCTTACTCAGATGTTTCCAACAATATAACATAATGACAAAACCAGATAATAAGCCAACAACAGACATATATATATAGAAAGAATCGAATAAATCTGGACGTTTCACCTTGATACCAAACCCAATTATTAAATATAAACATGATAAACCTACCAGCCACCGCCATGTTTTTTCACTCATGTTTTTGAGACCTCCTTTTTTCTCACCTATTATGATTGCTAAGAACCTCATTAAGGAGCTTTTATATCATATTTATCTTTTATTTTCAGGTGCGTGTTACCCTCCCGACCTGTATTTACCTGGTTCAGTTGCCACTCATGCCATTTTTTCTGTACTTGTTTCATGACATCTTGGCCCAATTCTAATGTTTTAGTTTTCACATAAGTCAAGCCTTGGGTAACAGAGGGAGTAATTTTTTCGCTAACTATTTTAGAAACAAAATTCAAAGTAAATTCCCCTCCAGGGTTGGAAGTAAACGGGCTCAATAATCCAGCCGCGGGAAGCAATACAGCCGTGACTATGGCTCCTGTAATAAAGGTTTCCAAACTTACAGTACCCTGTGTCATATAGACATAGGCGGTATAAGCACTACCACCCGCCATCGAACCGCCCAGCCAATGGGAGAGCCGGACTGCTAAGGTCTTCCCGCTGGCAAAAAGAGCTGTAGCTTGACTGCCAATGAACACACCAGCTAAACCACCAATGACAACATCTACCAGAGCGTCTCGCAAATTAAACTCTCCATTAGGGCTTATAAAATGAAACACCAAAATTGCTGCTGCATTTAATGAAAACTTTAATCCCACACTCTTCCAAAACGCTTTGGAGGTCAGTTTCGTGGCCAGCCATTGGACAGCAGGGCTGGATTTGAAAGCAGCCCATGTCCTTCCGGCCCAGCTGCTGAAGGCCTGCCACCTGGGAGCAACCCAGCGGCCAAAAGCTGAGGCGCGCATTTTGCCAAAGGCAGCGGACAAGATTTGTCCCAGGCGAGAACTCTGCACGGCAGCCCATCCTCTGGACAACAAACCTGTTATTCCCTGCCAGCTGCGGCTGAGCAACCCACGGGCCCCATTAAAGACAGACATAACCCACAGCCGCACTGAAGTCTGTAATGCCGTCCATCTCATAAACGCCTCGGTCACAAACCGCCAGTAAGCCAGTCGCAAAGCGGAAAAAGCGGCACCCAGCAAACTGCTCATCCGGGCTGTTAACAAATAATAGCGGGTGCCCAAACCGAGCAGCAGCCGGCTGAGGCCCTGCATCACAGCCCCGACCAGGCCCAACTTGATGGCGATGGGCAAGAGCATAATGCCCAGGGCCATCAATGCGGCTGTAAAGATGCTGAAGTGATCTCCGCCCACAATGTATCCGTATAAGCCGGCCCCCAAAACAGCCAAACCGGCAAACACACCAAGAACCAGCAAACTGATTCCGGCGATGAGCCCGAACTTCACCAACAGAAGCACGACAACAACCACCACAACGGCAACCACAAGGCCAACCACAATTCCTTTGATTAAACCCTGAATGGGATCAGACAGCTGAGAGAACCAATCTGACAAGCGCTCCCAGACAGAACTAAAAAATTCAACAACAACTTGCCTTGTCCAATCGAAAAAATTGCTCAGGACATCCCAGATGTTAAAGTTCCACCCCGTCCGTCCACCTGAAGAGCTGCTGTTTCCCCCAGACTGTGCTTCGGTTCCTGTCAGCATCGGGGTTTTATCCTCATATTCAAAATATATGTCTTCGTTATTCGCTAATGTGTATGTACAAAACAAACAGATCATGACCAATAATAACAGGAGCGTTAATACAAATGACTTGGAAACAACATGCATACTAACCTCTCCTTTCCCCTCCAGAGGGGGTAAGTCAGGCGGTTTCCACTTTGGTGTGGCTCATCTAAACAGCTACCTGCAGACTTTGGAACGGTAAGTGATCCCCTTGGGCAACAAGACCTGGGCTGCCCCTTCGGCATACATCTCGTTCTGCCCTGCGGCAAAAGCCTGATCAGGAACTGTCAGAAACGAGATTTTTCTTTTGACACGAACATAGACTTCAAAATCGCCATTGTAGGGAAACACAAGATCAACAAGTTCATCAGCCTGGTTCTCCCGGACGTAGTACTGGGCAGCGTCACGGACTTGACTCCACTCAGCCCGGATGCTGTCACACATCATTTTTAAAATCTCGTCGTCTTTGTAGAAATATGTTAAACCTTCAATTGCATCGAGCTGATAATTGGGATTGCTTAATTTTTCTCTAACTGCTTGTGGAATGCCTTTCTTCTCGAAAATTTCTTCCCTTATCTCATCTTCATCCGGAGTTTCGGCATCTTCCTCTTCATCCTGCTGCTCCTCTAACCGCTTGCGGATTTCTTGTTCTATATCATTATGGAGAAGATGCAGTTGGTGACGAAGCTCCTGCCGCAAGGCTTCTTCATAAATGTTCTTCATTTCATGTGAAGCAGCCAGGGCAGCTGCATCGGCGCTTTTCTGACTGATGTTTTTGCTGATATAGGTGGTAAACATATCTACAAAGATAAAACTAATGAAAATGGCACCCACAACCAAACAGATGACAATAATATAGACACCGCCATGCTGGGATTTAAGGAGATGGTGAATCATCTTGGATATGCTCCTTTATGTATCATCGGTTTGCTCATACGGCATGGTGGCCCGCCTTGTGACGGTAAAGTCCAACTCATCAATAAAAGGCACTTTGATGGTGAGTAATTTGACAGCGACCGTCACGGTGACTTCTTCACCGTAACTGTTGGGTCTTGTCATCGCATTTACTTGTTGCACATCTAACCCATAAGCGGCTTTATTGACCGCTTCCCGAATGGCTCCCTGATTCCCCACCCCGACCACGGAGGCAACCCTGGCCCCATCCCGTGCCGCTGCTTCGGCCACCACCACAGTATAAGCGGCCAAGGCCATTTGCCAGATGAATAAACAGGCAAAAATAATAAGGGGGAACAGGGCCACAAACTCCAATGTTTGTGACCCCCGCTCGTTGTATAGGTACTTTTTGATCATGACCATAGCGACATCTGCCCTTTGGGGATTAGCCACCGATTTTATTAATAAAATCAGCTAACTTATTAATGATGGCGGTGGCAATACCATCCGCACTCCGGCCTTCCAGTGCCGTAATAATGGCAGCCACGACAGCCACAGCCAGGAGGCCGATCATGATCCATTCCATGGAGACAGCACCCTTCTCATTGTCCACTGCAGTTCTTACCTTCTCCGTGAAGTGAACATACCACTTTAACATCTTACTCTCTCCCTTTCATAAAATTTTTAGATGTATGTGATCTTCTTCTATTGGAAGAAGATGTTCAGACCAAATACATCTGGATTATAAATAAAGTTGAGAATTAAAAGGCCAATCACCAGCAAAAAGACGGAGGGCAAGATAGTGATGGTTGTCACCAGGGTTATTTTGGGGCTGGCTTTGGCTGCTTTTTCTCTGGCTTTGAATCCCCGCGTTTGCCTCAGGTCTTCTGCTTGAACACGAAATGTCCTGGCCACCGGCACCCCCAGCTGGGTTCCTTGAATCAGGGCCTGAATCAGAATCTCCAGTTCCCGGGCGTTGTTCCGGCTCAACAAGTTTTCATACGCTTTTTCCCGGGAAACCCCCAGGCTGATCTCTCGCAACAAACGCTGAATCTCTTCACTCAAGGGACCTTCCATTTGATCACTCACCTGCCGTAAAGCCCCATCCAGAGAAGCGCCTGCCTGCAGTGAAATGCTGACCGTATCCAGAAAATCGGGCATCATGGCGCTGATTTCTTCCTGGCGCTCCTTGGCCCGGTATTTCAACCACACGTGGGGCAGGAAAAAACCCAGCACCGGTCCGGCCAGAAATATGGGGGTTGCCAAAGGCATGCCGATCATGAAATAGAACCAGCAGCAAAAGAATACGGCAAAAAAGACCACCAGTCTGAACCCGTAAAACAGCTGCAAATCCATTCCGCGGGGATTGCCGGCCAGCATAAGCTTGTAACGGTCTTGTTCGGGTTTGGTAAACATGGGGTATTTGATAGCTGTCGGCCCCACGTAAGCTGCTCCCTTTAAGAGCAGGTTCCAAACTCTGTCCTTGAAGGACACTTTTTGGCGTTTTTTTCGCTTTTGAAAGCCGAGGTAAGTGGTTAAATTTTGCTTCTTGGCAACAAACAACCAGATATAGACAAAACTGATGAGCAGTGATACCAGAATCAGACCAATCAGAAGCACGATCAAACCGCTCAACGCCTGGTCATTCATAGGCTACACCCTTATCGTTGAGATTTTTCTAATCAGCAGGAAGGAGATGAGCTGAATACCGCCCACAACCGCCAGCAGGATCAAACCCAGCGGCGTAAAAAGCGGATTTAAAAAGCCGGGGATCAGCAAGTTGAGCATCAAGGCCATCACAACGGGCAACACAGGCAGGATAAACGCCACATACCTGGATTCGGCCGTAATGGCATCAATTTCTTTATGAATTCTGGCCCTCTCTTCCAGTGTTTCCGCCATCAGGTTGAGCACTTCCGCCAAGTTGCCCCCCACCCGGCGCTGGATCAGAATGGTATTGACAAAGATCTGCAATTCTTTGCTGACAATTCTGCCTTTAAAACGGTTCATCACCTCATCAAAGCTGTCACCCAAGCGCAATTCGTGGGTCATTTTGGCAAATTCAGATCCGGCCGGTTCCTTTAATTCCTTGGCCACCATATCAATGCCTTGCTGCAGGGTCAGTCCCGCTTTCACCGTGTTGGCCATCATCCGGCAGATATCAGGCAGTTGCTGGTTAAACGCCTGGGATCTTTTGTTCTGTCTGGATTTCAAAAAGAGGGTCGAACCGCCCCAAACCAGTACATGGGCCAGGACCATATCGAGGGGAAACAAGAGCGCCAGAATAAAATGATTCACCGCCCACAATACGAGGAAAATCAGCACACAGATCCCGGCATATTCTGATGCTTTCATGTTTATATTGGCCTTGGTTAACTTGTCTCTTAACGATTCGGACAGCTCAGACTGGTCATATTTATCCCCGATGATGAAGATAAAACTTTTCCGTTTGGTTTCTCCATCTTCAAACCAGCAGCGGACTCTCTTACTGGCTTTTTTACTCTGCCTGTATTGGAGAGCATAATAGATACTGACACAAACGATGAGGATACTGGTTGATAAAGCAAGATAGATCAGGCCCATACCAATTCCCCTTTGTGGAAGAGTCCCTCCGGCAGGCGAATCCCCGTGGTTCTGATTTTTTCAAACACTTGGGGCACATAGCCAGTAGCTTCAAAATACCCTTGCACATCCCCTTGGGGGGTAGTGCCGGTTCTGTGAAAGCGAAAAATCTCGTTGATACTCACCTTGCCATCCTCACCCACCACCTCGGCTATGCTCGTAATCTTTCTTGTTCCGTCCGGCAAACGTTGGGTCTGGACAATGATATCGATAGCGCCAACAAAGTATTCCCTGATGACATCCACGGTGATGGACAGGCCGGACATGATCACCATGGCTTCCAGTCTGCCCAACGCATCTTTAGGGCTGTTGGCATGCACCGTGGTCAGCGAACCCTCATGGCCTGTATTCATAGCCTGCAGCATATC
This sequence comes from Caldalkalibacillus uzonensis, assembly GCF_030814135.1. NCBI lineage: Bacteria > Bacillati > Bacillota > Bacilli > Caryophanales > Bacillaceae > Caldalkalibacillus > Caldalkalibacillus uzonensis. Next base: position 81,581 of record NZ_JAUSUQ010000002.1, read on the forward strand.
CAGTGCTTCAGAACCCCGCACTTCACCCACAATGATGCGGTCGGGTCTCATCCGCAGTGCATTTTTAACCAGGTGGCGAATACTGATCTCACCCTTGCCTTCCATATTTGCCGGACGCGCTTCCATGCGCACGATATTGTCGTAGTTAAACCTGAGCTCAGCCATATCCTCAATCGTAATAATCCGTTCCCCTGGAGGGATGGAAGCCGACAGCACATTCAGGAGGGTGGTCTTGCCGCTGCCTGTCCCCCCTGAAACAAGCATATTGCATTTACTTTGGACAGCCGCACTCAAAAACTCCCCCATCTGCTCTGTGAACGTCCCAAACGAGATCAAATCTTCCATGGTAAACGGATCTTTATTAAATTTGCGGATGCTGATCACAGGTCCGTCGATGCTGACAGGCGGGATAGCCGCATTAACGCGGCTGCCATCAGGAAGCCTGGCATCGACCATGGGCGAGCTTTCATCGATGCGCCGGCCGATGGGAGCAATCATCCGGTCAATAATATGGCGGATATGTTCCTTATCTTTAAACCTGACATTGGTTTTTTCCAGTTTCCCCTGCCGCTCTATATAAACCTCTCTGGGGCCATTGACCATGATTTCAGTGATATCATCCTGTTTTAATAAAGCTTCCAGTGGACCATAGCCAACCGACTCATTAATAATCTGCTCGATGATCTGGTTGATCTGTTGACTGGGCATAATCACCCGTTCTTCTTCGATCATTTGGTAGACCAATCTTTCAATGGTTTGTTTGCGCTCCTGTTCCGGCAAAGCCGTAATCGACTCCAGATTGGCTTCTTTGATGATCCGTTCTTTAAAGTGTCTGACCCACTTGTCCACTTGATAATCTTCAATATCCCATGCTTGCCCGGAGCTAGGCTTTGGCCAATGACCCGCTTTGTGTAACCAGGACATGTTCCCTCACCTTAGCTTCATATTTTTTGACCAGCTTGATCATATCCTTCACTGGCTTCGCTTTAAAATAGTGCCCTTTTTTCTTAAAGAAAGGCACACCCATGTTGAGGTAAGATTGCACGGAGAAATAGTCCGCCCTGATGGAGCCGGCCAGCGGCACATCCACCAGTTTGCCGACATCTCTCTCTGTCAGCTCTTGCTTGGCATGAACCAAATTTAAAATGACGGACAGTTGGCCCTGATTGTTCAGCTGATATTGATCAAACACGGCCAAAGTATGTTTAAAACTTCTTAATGACAAACTGTCAGGCGTTAACACATAGAAAATGTGAGTGGAATCATTTAAAGCAGTAAAGCTGGTTGAATCAAGCACACAAGGCAGGTCAAGCACGACCTCATCATAATGGGACCGGCAAACACGTATTATTTTGGAAACAAGTTCAACGCTTAGCTCTTCCATCCGTTCCGGACTGACGGGACTTAACAACAGATCAATCCCCGTCGTACTCTCGTTTACGGCAATATTGTGAATGTGCTGGATCGACAATTCACTTAAGACTGGCTTTAAATCGACATAAGTCCGAATGGGCTCAAGTCCAAGGATCACTTCCAACCCGCCGGACTGGACATTGAAATCAATGAGCATCACTTTCTTGCCGTACTCAACCGCCAAGCATTGGGCAAACAAACTGGAAAGAAAGGTTTTTCCGCTGCCGCCTTTGCTGCTGTAAAACGAGATCACTTTCCCTTTTCCGCCAAGACTGAAATTTTCTTGGTCACTCTTCTCCAGACGCTCTTTGGTCCGGGTAATGATACGGGCCAAGTTGTCCATTTCATCCGGCCAAACCAGCACCTCATCCACGCCGTACTTCATGAGCTCCCTTACTTTTTCAAATTGCCGTTCAAACACAATACCGATGACAAAACTGCCGGCAGGAACGGTCTGTTTACTGCTTTCATGCATGCTAAACTGATCAATCACATACCAATGAAAGTGAGGTTTGTTGATTTCATTAAATGGGGCTTGTCCTGCCTGGTAGACTTCAACCGCTTCCTGGGCAAGGTGAGTTTTGATTGCTTCGAAAACTTCTTGTTCCCTTGTATCCACCAGAGCTTTTAATCCACCCAAAGTCAGTCCCTCCCTTCTCCGCTACTCTTTTTTGTCTCCGTCCTTTTTATCATCTTTCTTGTGCTGTTCTTTAGTTTGGTTATCTTTCTTTTTGTCTTTGTTATCATTTTCTGTACCGTGATTATCCTTCTCTTCTTCTTTCTTCTTTTCTTCTTCGTTATCTTCTACTTTTTCATTTTCGGAGCCCTGCTCTTCTTGCTCTTCAGTCTGTTCAGCATCATGATCCTCAGGCTGTTGTTCTTTAGTTTTCTGAGAGGGTTGTCCAGAACCTGTTTGCTGAATTTGATTTACCAACAGAACCCGAATATGTTCAGCCGTGTGCTGAAAATGGATGAACCGCTCAGCATCCTCCTGTGACATGGAGATTTTAATCTCGTCCGCACCTTCCTCATGGTCAATCCTCTGCACCACACTGACATTCTTAAACATAGTGGTTGTCTGCAAACCGGAATTTCCTTCTTGATAGGTGATGATGATATCTACGGTGTCCCCCTCAGCGACCGCTTGATCCATCACCACATTATTGGTGGCATTGAGCCAGATCACCCGATGGTTGTCCGGCAAATCCATTTGGGACCTGAGAATATTGCGGGTGATCAAATCTCCTTTGGACAAGTTAACAATGACAATTGCATCTTCCAGGTCGGCTTCCTGTGTGACAAAACTGGACATGTTTTCAGAGTAAGGGATTTCCACCCAATCCACTATGTCCGGGGAGATCAGCGTATAAGTGGGCAGATCCTGCTTGGCAACAGCCACTTTGACCATCACCATATCGGCTTGTATACTTCTTACTTCATTTAAGATCAGAGCCCCGGTAATGACAGCTAAAATAAAGGCTAAAGTTAAAAAAACAAACGCTTTGCGCTTTGCATCAATCATACGCCAACACCGCCAATACTGTTCTGTTCATTTGGAATAAATAGCCACATCAATGACGGGCACATTAACCGGAATTGCTGGCTGCTCAATATGGTATAAAAAATCTGTTCCGCTTATTGCTTTTTCACCATCATCTAAATCTTTGACAACGGCCCAAAGTTCTTTTTGTTCTGACTTAAATGAAAGCACTTTTGGCCACAGGTTTTGCAGCTCATCCACATCAACCAGATTCACTTGACCATCCGCTTTCATGTGTACAAGTTTGAACAATGAGTTTTGTTTGTGTTTATATACATACCTCCATTTGTGAGGTTTAAATTGGGCCAGCGGTTTGGGAGACAATAAATAACACGACAAGTCTTGAACTGATTTGTTAATTCCGAAATTCAATTCTGAAAAATTAATATTTTGATGAGATTGCCTTATATAACGGTCTAGAACATACATCATATACAACGCTTTGGCTCTGCTGGCATTGACAGGAATGGGCAACAAAAACACTTCTGGCAGCAGCAGACTTTGAATCTTTCTTATTATTTGGTTATCCGTATAATAGGAGTGATAAAAATAGAATATCCATGTTTGACCACGGCTTTGTTTGGCTGAATTTAAATGAACCACTTGTGTAAAGAAATCAATTTCATCTGACAATGTTTTTCGCTTTAATTTAATGGAAGGTAAAATATTCCGGGGCTTTGTCCTCTCCACTTGTTTTTGTAACCCACGATCTGCTTGGCCTGCTTTTATTAGATTGACAAAATAGAGCGTTTCATCTCCTAAAAATTGAGGCTTTTCATAGAGTCCCAAACACTCATCGACGACTATCATTTTTTTGTCTCCCATTGGAAAATTTTTCATCTGTTTATCATGAAGTATAAAACCAAGTTATTTGTTTGTAAACATATTTTCCTATTTTAGGTCTTCTGTTTCCATAATTGAATCTTAGGTCCCGATTATATCAGCCTGATTTCTGGTGAAGGTCAGTTAAAAAAGCCCGGGACTAAAGACTTAAGTCCCGGGCTATGTTTGGGCCACTTTTAGGTCCTACTTCAAAATGAACTGCTCTTTTTTAAATAGAAAGGCAAACAGCACAATGGCGGCCACCACAAAGAACAGGCTGCTGCCGATGGTGATAAAGAAATGAAGAGGCTGAATAAGTCCGGCAAACACCTCTTTGAAAATAGCCACCACATTAAGAACAGGCAGGGCAAAATAATATATCGGGATTTCTACGGCTGGTGTCATCATCAGCAGGTAGACAGGAAGCATGACGGCAAACACCACAATCGTATTATACGCTTGAGCCTCCTTAAAGCTTTTGGCTACTGTACTGATTGACAATTGCACAGCGGCAATCATGGCTGAGACCAGAACCAGCATAATGACACTGACCAGGAAAAATTCCGGCGTAAAAATGGTGCTGATGATATTTCCTTCAGGTAAGTAGAGAGGAAACAAGACAGGAACCACAGCAAACACAAAAGTGAGACTGAGAAAAGTAAGAATGGTACTGAGAAAACTCATCACCATCACCGTCAGCAGTTTGCCGGCCATAACGGGGCCTCCGCCTACCGGTGTTGTCATCAACGCCTCTAATGTGCCCCGTTCTTTTTCCCCCGCCACAAGATCCGTGGAAGCGGGCAATCCTCCGGAAACACAGCTGATAAGTAAAAACAAAGGTATGATAAACGCCAAAAAGCTGCCGACTTCCTGGCCTTTGGGGGCTACACTCACAACCTCGATCTCCAGCGGCTCAATCGCCGCACCACTAAGACCAAGGGCAGCCAGACGTTTTTCCAACAACTCGGTCGACTTTTGAGCCAGTTTTTCTCTCAAAACCGCATAGGCAATCTCAGATTTAGAATTGGAGGGGTCGTAGTAGATGTTGATGCTGCCGCTCTCCAGATCAGCAAGCTGAGACTCAAAGTGGGGATCCACCTCCACATGAAAGCGGATCTCTCCCTGGCGGATGGCCTGTTCCACATCTTCTCTGGGCGGCAGCAGGCGGAAAGCCTCTTCGTGGGAGAGATGGGCTTCAATGATCCCCGAAGGATCGTCAATGGTCATGGGAATGTCGCTTTGGGCATCTTCCACTGTCGACTGCATGATAAATCCAAGCAAAAACATAATGGCCGGATAAAGCAGCATAGGCAGCAGTATACTGGTCATCCATGTTTTCCGGTCCCGAAACAAATCGGTCATTTCTTTCTTAAATATGGGCCAGCTTAGCTTAAACATGTCTGTCCCTCCCAACCTCTGCCAAAAAGATACGGTCCAGATCATCGTGACCGTGAGCGGTGTACAATGCTTCCAATGTGCCGTCAAAACGCAATGTTCCTTTATGCAGGATGAGCACACGCTGGCATAACTTTTGCACTTCACTCATAATGTGACTGGAAAAAACAACGGTTTTACCCTGCTCACTGAAATGCCGGATCAAGCCTCGCATGTCATTGGCTGCAATAATATCCAATCCCGAGGTAGGCTCATCAAACAGGATCACGTCCGGATCATGAATGATAGAACGGGCAATAGCCACCTTTTGGCACATCCCTTTGGAAAACCCGCCCACCCGCCGGTCAAGATAATCATGCATGTCAAAAATATCGGCCAGCCGTGTAATGCGCTGTTCCGTTTCCAGTTCAGACAGACCATACAGCTGGGCGAAGTAGGCAATGTTTTCCCTTGCCGTTAGCCTGTCATACAGCCCTGTTTCCTCTCCAAATAAAATACCCACTCGCTTTTTCACTTCCCGTGCCTGTTTCACTGTATCAAATCCGGCCACACTAATGCGGCCTGATGTTGGTTTCATCACCGCGGCAATCAGGCGCAAGGTGGTCGTTTTTCCTGCACCATTTTCACCAAGGAGACCTACCACTTCCCCTTTGCCAATCGAAAATGAGAGTTGATTGACAGCCACCGTGGTTTTAAACGCTTTAGTCACCTCTTCAACACCAATCATGTACTAGCTCCTTTCCGTGAACAAAACTATCTCTAGTATACAGGAAGGACGCATTAAGAAGGTAGCATTAATGTGTATAACAAGCTACAATAGTAGGAGATGTCCACACGAAATAAAGAAATGGCCAAGAGGTGATCTACATGATTGATATGCTGCTCATGTTTACAGTTGTGATTGCTGCCAGCTTTTCTGTCTACTACAGCTTCAAAACCCGCTCCTTCCGTAAGCAATACTACGAAATCGCAGCATTTAAAAAATCAAAAGTGAAAACCAAAAAGAAGGAGCAGGAAGCGTTTAACATGATGAAATACTATAACGCCAAAACAAATATAGCCATGGGGACACTGTTGACAGCCATGGCGGTTATACAGTTTATGTTTCCTGAGCCCACTGGTTGGCGTATCGGTGTCGGCGCCGCCTTTTTGGCCCTAGGTTTATTTAACTTGATCATGGGCATTCGCCATTACCGTACTTACGCCACCAAAGTGTACAATGGGGCTGCTAAAAACGTTTAAACTCTGCTGCACAAAAGCCCGTCTCCATACAATTTGAAGACAGGCTTTTTATTCCAAATTCTTTGATCCCGAAAAGGAAATGGACAAACGCCACTCATGGCCACTCTGATGTGATCTTCTTGTTTTAGAGCTGCTACCGTGAGCAGAGGGTAACCAATGTTCCATTGTTTTCTTTTTTTCACACTGACAAACGGCAAGTAAAGATAACGTTGGTCTGTGATCACTTGAACGAGAAGCTCTCCTTTTGTTAACTGGATATTTTCGTCAAAAATTTGGTGAATAGGGACATACTTGATCCCTTGTTCACCTGCAATCCCCACCTGGCTATCTGTTAGTAAAAGGGGTAATATAGCTTCCCGGTAATAAATATTGCCGCAAACATTTCCGCCCAGCGTAATCTTGTTGCGAGCCGTACGATCGGCAATTTCCCCGGCCGTTTGACTTAACAAGGGAAAAAGTTGACTCTCAATCAGCTTTGTCAAAGGGAGTGCCGCTCCCATCACCAGCTGGTTTTGTTCCATCTGTAACACCTGACATTTTGGAATCCCTTTAATGTCTATCACTGCTCCCGTAACCACCCGGTTCACTCTTCCAAGTGTGATGATTTCCGTTCGACCTGAATAATAAACCGGGTTCTTTCCCTGCTTATCTAATGAGTGAAATAAGTGAGTCGCTTCCTCTATTGATCCCGGTCTGTAATACTCAAAGTCATAAGCGATCAAGCTGAACCACTCCCCTTTTTGGCTTTCCAGATGGTCTCGGGCGTAAGCGGAAGATGGTTCACAGGCACCCCGGCTGCTACCGACAAGCTGTTGGCCAGTGCGGCAGGCATGCCGATTAAACCGTGCTCGCCAACACCGCGCGCACCATAGGGGGCGTCAACATGAGGAGTCTCAATAAAGTCAATGACATATTCCGGGTGTTCACCATAATGGAGTGTTTTATAGGTACGCAGCCGCGGGTTTAGAACCCTTCCTTCTGTATCAAATACAAACGTTTCTTTGGCCGCAAAACTGATTCCCATGGCCATCGCCCCCATCACCTGCCCCCGTGCCGCTTTATTGTTGAGTACTTTGCCGATGTCAATAACAGCATAAGCTTTAATAATGTTGTACGTATAGTCTCTTGTATCAAATTCGATCTCTACCCCTTGGGCACTGACCGTCCATTCCGGTCCAGGGTTTCCCATCCCTGTCTCATGATCGATATGGGTCAAATGCCTTAGACTGTAATGGCCGTGTGCCACAATTTGCCCGCCAAGCCCATACCCGTTCGGATATTTAAATCCATAGGCAATATCTTTGATTTGCAAAAACGTGGCCGGATCATCTTTTAGAAAGACCTTTCCATACCCCACCTCTAAATCATCAGGTGAACAGATGAACACACGTGAGGCGATATCTTTTAGTTGCCGGATGGCATCATCAGCCGCTTTTAACACGGCTCGTCCAGCCAGAAAGGTGCCTCGGCTGGCAACCGTTTTCCAATGTTCCGGTGTTGTCTGGTATTCACTTCCATCTGGACATGGATCTGATTCACATCCATTTTCATTTTTTCCGCCAAGATTTGGGCCAGCACGGTTTTCGTTCCCGTTCCGATCTCCACAATTCCTGAAATAAGGTTAATACTGCCGTCTGGGTTAAAAGTCAAAGTAACCCCGGAACCGGCATTCGTATCAATGGTTGACGTTTTCCATATACAACTGATGCCTTTGGCACGAACTTTACGATCACTGATTTCGATACGTTGTCCCTCGTTCCAGTTCATGAGTTCTTTCAATCTTTGGATACATGTCGGTAAATCTCCCACCTTACTGGCATGGAGAGCAGTTTGAGTAGGAGTGCTGTGTCCGGGACGAATCGCATTCCTGTTTCGCAGTTCCAGCGGATCCATCCCCACCTTTTCGGCCAGCATATCCATCGTTCTTTCGAAAGCAAATAAAATCTCAGAATGGCTAAAACCCCTGAAAGCAGTGGCATAGGGATGATTGGTATACACACATAAGGAGTCACACCATATATTTTCAATATGATAAGGTCCGGTACAAGTGACGGCAGCGGCCCGGCTGATGGTTGCACCCTTATCCGAATAAGCCCCGGTATCAAACAAATAAACCATTTCTGCTGCGGTTAATTTTCCCTCTTTTGTACAACCAAGCTTGATAGTCGCCTGAAGTCCAATATGTACTGGTGAGGTGATCATATCTTCTTCTCTTGTGTTCCAAAGCTTGACGGGTCTTCCTCCAACAGCCTGGGAGGCCATATAAGCGATAAATTCCAATTGGACAGGGACCTTACCCCCATATCCGCCTCCGACTAAAGGGGTATTGACGATGATTTTTTCGGCTTCAACACCAAAATCCGCTTCTAGTAACTTTTTGATCATAAAAGGGGACTGGGAAGAAGAAGTAATGATAACCGTCCCATCGGGTCTTATTTCCGCGGTCACGCATCTTGTTTCCATTGCTGCGTGATCAGATGGGGAGAAGGAGAAATCGGCTTGTACGGTCACATCGCTTTCGGCCCAGCCTGTTTGCATGTTCCCCTTACTAATCTTGGTGCGGTCGGCAATGTTTGTATTTGGCTCCGGATAAACATGTTCTATTTTTTGATATGTGGCCAAATTCTCATGCACCAATGGGGCATCAGGGCGAATGGCTTCTGTCGGTGAATTGACAACCGGCAACGGCTCATACGTTACCTTTACCAAATCTGCAGCCCTTTTGGCCAGAACAGGGTTGTCCGCAACCACAACGGCCACCGGTTCACCGTGATAGCGTACTTTGTCAAAAGCGATTGGCGGGCGGTCACGAATTTCTTCACCGGTCAGCAGAAAGGGTTGACCGGTCAGTATCGCTCTAACACCCGGAACTTGCCATGCCTCAGTGGTATCAATGGCCTTTATTTTGGCATGCGCATGCGGGCTGGTAACCAGTTTGGCGTGAAGCATTCCTAGAGAGGGCAAATCGTCGGTGTATTTTGCTGTTCCTGTTACTTTGTCAAGGGATTCTTTTCTATAGACACTTTTTCCAATCATATCAAATAACTCCCCTTACAGAATGTCAGTAAAATTTCATTATTTATGATGTAAATTATGATAGAGTGGTGCCTTCGTTTAAGCTCCAATAACAAGTATTTCCCATTCCAACATGTCTAAACGCCCCCAGAGGGAAGTTTAACAGTCAAGTCAGATGGGCATCATGGTTATTGGATTACTTGATACGCGCAGTAAATACCAATTACTTCGCTATTTCCCCTGAGCCTGATGAAGAGTTCTGCCATAAAATAGGAGGTTTTTAGATTGAGATGGAAAATAACGGTATGATTTCCCCTGAATATTTAGTTATGATTATTACTGCAGTGATTACGGGTACATTAGCGCGCGTTTTAACAATGAAACAAGATTACCGGCAATATCCCAGCTATCCTAACGGGTTTTTAATTCATTTTGTGACAGCAGCCGTGGCCGCTACTTTAGGTGCCTTTGTCATTCCTGCTTTAATGACCAAAAATTTTATAGCTGTTACGTTTCTTACCCTTGCGATTCAACAGTTTCGTGAGGTGCGCAAAACAGAAAAAGAGAGCCTGCAGGACTTGGAAGGCACCGAATATACCCCCCGGGGAGATGCCTACATCGATGGCATTGCCAAAACATTTGAATCTCGCAATTACTTTGCTTTGCTTGTCTCTTTTGTGACGGCTTTGACCATGCAGCTTTTAGACCAAGAGACATGGATTGAAGTTGCCGCAGGCACATTGGCAGGACTTATCTTATTCGTGATACTCAAACATTTTACCAAAGGAAAGAAAGTAAAAGATATTGCCATCGTCAAAAGGGGCAAAATTGAAATCAAAGGCTCTGAACTATACGTGGATGATATCTTTGTTTCAAATTTAGTAGGTTCAGAGCGGGTAAAGAACCTGATCCAAAAAAGCGGTTTGGCCGCTGTCATCTATCCCAAGCATCCCCATTACAGCCTTACCCTTGAGCACCAGGGTCAGCGACAAGCCATGTTAAACGAGGCGACACGGGCCGTAGGATTAAGGAGATACAGTATTAGTTTTCAAAATTTCAAGGATGACCGGATAGTGATGGCGTTAGTACCCATCGAGCATAATTTTGAATTATTAAAAGAATCGATTTTAAACACGCCCTTGCTGGAAAGTGTCAAAAAAGCACCTCAATTAATGGAGACTCAAATGACAGGAGGGAAACAATAAATGGAAAAAGAAGCGGCTGAGGTCAAAGGGATTATAGCCTTTGTAACAACCGATAAAAACAGGTATTTAGGCGGGGATCCGTTAGCTTTGTTGGCTAAAGATGAGGAAGAATTAACCATACTAACCAATGCTTTAGCCAGAGCTTTTATGGCAGATGTCCTGCAGCTTATAACAGGAGATTGTGTGATTATCAAAAAATAAGCCTGTTCATTGGTCACGCATACCGTCACCAATGTTCACGATAAGCCCCGAATCGTTATCATCTTACATGTTGCACATTCTCTGCCTTTTTTATACTTATAAATAAATAAACAAAAACTCCCCCAACTAACCATTGGAGGAGATACTGTTGCACTATTCTTCTATTCTTCATAAATCATTTTCACCGTCATGCCGCCGTCAATGACGAGGTTTTGTCCAGTCATAAAACCGGCATCATCTGAAGCCAAGTAAAAAGCGGCGCTGACAATATCTTCGGGCTCTCCCACCCGCCCCACGGGATGCTGCAGCTTGTCCTGTTCACTGTGCTCCGGTGTGTAGCGCTCACCTGCTTTTTTCCACTGGCCCGTTTCGATCCAGCCCGGACTGATGGCATTAACCCGGATGCCAACCGGACCCAGGCTGACGGCCATGGCGTGGGTTAAAGCGAGGATGCCGCCTTTGGAAGCGGCATAACTTTCACTGTCTGCCTCAGACATGAGAGCCCGGGTAGAGGCGATGTTAATAATGACACCTCTGCCCTGCTCTTTCATCACTTGAGCAACATATTTTGAACATAAGAATGTTCCCCGCAAGTTAACGGCGATGACACGGTCAAAATGCTTCACATCAATGTCAAACAGGGATTCAAAATGGCCGATCCCGGCATTATTGATCAGGATATCCACCTTGCCATACTGCTCCATCGCTTCCTTGACCAGCCGCTCGACATCGTCTTCATCGGCTACATCAGTACGGATAAAGTGCGCTTCTTTCCCGCTCTTTTGGATGGCATCCAGCGTTTCAAAGCCGGCCTCACGGTCGATATCCGCAATGACCACCTTCGCCTCTTCTTCCGCAAAACGGCAGCATAAAGCCCGTCCAATCCCCTGGCCTCCACCAGTCACAATCACAACTTGGTCATGAAAGCGTCCCATCACTTATCCCCCTCATTCCTCTCAAGCTTCTCCGCTCATTCCCATCACTTATGCCCCATCACTAATGAATCATACATGTTCTGCTGACCTGATTGCAAGGGATAGCTTTCCTTCTCTCTACAGCCCGGTAAAAATTAAATAACTTGTAATGAAATAAACCATAATGATCAGGCTGGAGGGGATCACATAACGGATCGTACTGGTTTCTTTTTTTCTCATTAAAGAGTAGAGCACAATCACACTTAACACACCAGCAAAAACTGCAGTCAGCTGATGAACCGGGTCCACACCGGCCAAGAGCGGACCGGGCCGATAAATCACATCTGTGCCGACCAGAATGAGTATGTTAAACAGATTGCTGCCCAGGATAGAACCAATAGCCAAATTATAATTCTTCAGCCGGAACGCGGCATAAGCGGTAATTGCTTCCGGTAAAGAGGTTGAAGCTGCGATCAGAAAACTGCCTACAAAGCTGGCCCCCAGCCCGGTGATGACCGCAATCTTGTCCCCGGTGATGGTCAGCAGCGAACCGAACACCAGGATCAGCATAGCGGACAGACCAAAGCCAACCCAGGCCCGGCGCACAGAGATACTGTTACCCGAATTGTGCCCTGTGGTTATCTTCCCCTGTGTTAAACCGGACTCCATATCCTGCGCAGCTGCCACTTCTGGCAGCGCTCCTTCAGCGGGGGAAAGATCCGGTTGCTTCGCACTGTTGCAGCGGGCAATCAAGAGCATCCCGCCCACATATACCATGCACAATAGCAATGAATCCAATCCCACGCCCAGCAGGGTATATGGCAGATCCAGCCCCATGGCCAGGACCACCAGCATGGACAAGAAAAGCCCCAGGGAGACAGTATAGCGGTGCTCCGCTCGCGCTCTAGACAAGGCCCTTTCTTTACGGAAAAAGAGATCCAAACTGGCCAAAATTAAGAGATTAAACAAATTGCTGCCCAAAACATTACCCACGGCAATATCAGGACTGTTGATCAGCACAGCAGAAACGCTGGTCGTGACCTCGGGTAAAGACGTGGCTCCGGCCAAAAACACGGTACCGATTAATAATCCGCCCAGCACTGTTTTTTCACTTAATACATCCGCATATCTAGATAGTTTCATGGCTACATAAACAGTTACAAACACTGCCACAATAAACCATATAAAACTCATGCACATGCTCCTCCTTTTTTGAACAAAAGGAAAAGACCTTTTTATAAGAGTTTTTGAGACACAAAAACTCTTATAAAAAGGTCTCGCGTACTTTGTGCTGGCACAAAGCTTAATGAACCGAGTGATTGCTCACTGGGATGACGATTCATTAACCCTGCGGTCGCTACTCCCCTTTTTAGGCTTTTCCTTTATTCTATTTTGTGACTTATTCTATCTTCTACTCTACGATTTGTCAATACAAATATTTGTCAAGCGAGTATTGGCCCGGCAAGAGAAACTATTGGTTACTGCTCCTGCCGAGCCAGGGAGAAAAGTCCTCAATTAAAGCCCATTCACTTCCGGTCAATCAGTTGGGCATTCATCATTCCTTTAGCCACCAGCTTTCCTTCATGGAGGACATCAATTTCAACTTTGCCGAATTTGCGGCCCATTTCAAACAGCCTGGGGTAAATCCGGATCTTTTGTTCAATCTGCACCGGCTTCAGAAAATACAGGTTGAGGGTATCCGCCACCAAATCCCCTTTTTGGTAACGGCGCAACAAACGGTCACCGGCGTTAACCATCAAGGTAGTTAACACACCGGTCGAGATCATACCCAGATGATTGGTCATTTGGGGAGTGATTTCAACCTGTACGTAATAGCGGTCTCCTTCTTCAACTTCTTCTAAGGGGGTGGTAATCAGGTCGTCAAATGTTTCTCCCACTTGCGGCTGCTTCTGGATATACTGCATCGCCTTAAGGACATCCTGCCGGCTGATAATGCCCAGCAAATGAGTGTTTTCATCAACAACCGGCAACAGTTCAATCCCTTCCCAAATCATCACGTGTGCGGCTGAGGCCACAGACATTTTGGGGGAGGCAGTTATCGGATGATGGGTCATCACTTGGCCAATCGTTAACGTAGCTTCCCGTCCGATAATATCTTTGGCGGTTACCACACCACAGATTTTACCGTTTTCCTTGATGACGGGAAAGCGGCTGTGACCGGTTTGGCGGCTTAATTCATGCCAATCACTCAGCTGTTGGTCTGGGCGCAAAGAATGGGTTTGTTCAATGGGAATCAATATATCCTCCACCAGCATAATCTCTTTTTTGATCAACCGGTCGTAGATGGCCCGATTAATCATGGTGGCTACCGTAAACGTGTCATATGCCGTAGAGATAATGGGCAGTTCCAATTCATCAGCCAAACGTTTGGCATTATCCGTGGTATCAAAACCGCCGGTAATCAAAACCGCTGCACCGGCTTCCAGGGCATACTGGTGAGCTTTTACACGGTTGCCCACAATCAACAAGTTGCCATCTTCCACATAGCGCATCATATCTTCCAAACGCATGGCGCCGATGACAAACTTGTTCAACGTTTTATGTAACCCGGCTCGTCCACCAATGACAGTCCCTTCCACCACTTTGACCACTTCAGCAAATGTTAATTTCTCAATATGTTCGTGTTCCTTTTGTTCTATGCGGATGGTGCCCACACGTCCAATGGTGGAGACAAGGCCCTGGGCCTCTGCATCTTTAATGGCCCGGTAAGCAGTGCCCTCACTGACCTGCAGTTCTTTGGCGATGCCCCGTACTGAAATTTTACTGCCCACTTCCAATTGGCGAATATAGTCCAAGATCTGTTCATGTTTGGTGGTCATCTGCCCTCACCACGCTTTCTCACTTAAGTACCTTCATTATACTGATTGTTGGCTGGCAAAAGCAATGACCAGCACAGTCTTTCTTCATCCCATCATCATTCGGCGCCGTTTTTTCCGGGCCCGCTGCAGACGTTTCATCACTTCCCGTTGTTCTTTGTTCAGCGCGTGCCGCTCCACAGCTTCCCCCCGCCCTAATCGCAAAAGGGCATGCAGATTGGCGCCAATCACCAGCAAACAGAAGGCCAGCCACAACACACTGAAGCCAAATTGCAGGTCTGTCCCATACAGCGGAAGGCGGGGAACAGCAAACCACAGCAGCCACAGGGCCACGATGAAAGAAATGATCAAACGATACTTCAACGCCATGTCGACCACATCCTTGTCCCAGTCTGTTTATACATCTATATGGCCAATATGGAGAAAAGATGAAAAAAAAATGGCGGCCTAAGCCGCCGAAGAAAAGATCTATATATAAGGGGGTTTTCAACTAGGTTCATTTCCAATTATATCCCCCTTATATTACAGCTATGTTACAAAGAGTTATCAATTTTGTTACATTAGAGTCCGGTCACATCTTTCTGGTTCTGTTGCAGCTAATCACTGAGTGATAGGGCAGGAAACTGCCAAGATTACAAGGTTAACTGTCCACCGGCATTCAGTACTTCGCCGTCAATGCCTTTTTCTTTTAAGGCGTGGACAAAGGCCTGGGCATCCTGTTCGATCAACGGGAATGTGTTGTAGTGCATGGGCACCACTTTTTTTGCTTGCAGCCACTCGGCAGCAAGCAGGGCATCTTCCGGTCCCATGGTAAAGTTGTCTCCAATAGGCAGGAAGGCCAGGTCAATCTTTTTTTGTTCCCCGATCAGTTTCATGTCACTGAACAGGGCCGTATCCCCAGCATGATAAATGGTTTTGTCATTAATGGTCAGCAACAAACCAGCCGGCATGCCCAAATAGATGATCTGCTGCCCTTCTTCGACCACGTATCCTGAACCGTGAAATGCCGGTGTCCATTTCACCCGTCCGAAATCAAACTGGTGGGCACCACCAATATGCATGGGATGAACATCGCAGCCCTGCCAACCCATATACGTGGCCAGTTCGAAAGGCGCAATAATTTTGGCCTTGTTCTTCTTGGCGATTCTCTCCGCATCCCCCACATGATCTCCGTGTCCGTGGGTTAACAAGACAGCATCCACTTGCACATCATCAGCTGATATTTTGGCTACCGGATTGCCGCTTAAGAAAGGATCAATGATAAGCGATGCGTTGTCGGTCTCCACCTGGACACAGCTGTGGCCATGAAAGGTGATCTTCACGTGCATCTCCTCCTCTTGATAAAGTGATCAATTATGTCCAAACCTCAGCCAAAGGACAAACCCATATTGGTGCTTCTCTTAGCCGAGGCTGACATGCACGCCAAAGGATATCTGCTGTTCAGATTACAAACGTTTTTCTAAGGCTGCTTTTGCCTGCTCAAATCCCGGCTTGCCTAAGAGGGCAAACATGTTTTTCTTGTATGCTTCAACCCCTGGTTGGTCAAAGGGGTTAACCCCCAATAAATAACCGCTAATGCCGCATGCTTTTTCAAAGAAGTAAACCATATGTCCAAATGTAAAAGCGCTTAGCTCCGGCACGCGAATGACCAGATTGGGCACGCCTCCATCGGTATGGGCCAGCAAGGTGCCTTCAAATGCTTTTTGATTCACAAAATCCACTGTTTTCCCGGCCAGGTAGTTAAGTCCGTCCAAATTTTGCTCATCTTCTGGAATGGTTAATGGGTGACGGGGCCGCTCTACCTGGATCACGGTTTCAAATAGTTGGCGCATACCATCTTGTATGTATTGGCCCATGGAATGCAGATCAGTAGAAAAATCGACGGCTGCAGGGTAGATGCCTTTACCGTCCTTGCCTTCACTTTCTCCAAACAGCTGCTTCCACCATTCGGCAAAATAATGCAGGGCCGGCTCATAGTTGACCAGGAGCTCAATCGTTTTGCCTTGGCGGTAAAGATCGTTGCGGATGGCAGCATATTGGTAAGCAGGATTTTGTTCCAGATCGCTTTCAGCGTACTGATGCTGGGCTTCCCGGGCCCCGTTCAGCATGGCTTCAATATCAATGCCGGCTACAGCAATAGGCAACAGACCCACCGCTGTCAACACAGAGTACCGTCCGCCGATATCATCCGGGACCACAAAAGTCTCATACCCTTTTTCAGTAGCCAGCTGTTTCAAAGCTCCCTTGGCTTTGTCAGTTGTGGCAAAAACACGCTCCTTGGCCCCTGCTTCCCCATATTTTTTCACCAAGAGATCATGGAACAGCCGGAAAGCAATGGCAGGCTCGGTGGTGGTGCCAGACTTGGAAATGACATTGATTGAAAAATCCTTATCTTCCAGAATCTGCATCAATTCAACCATATAAGTGGAGCTGATATGGTGACCCACAAAATAGATTTCCGGTGTTTGCCGCTTCTGTTTGGGCAACTGATTATAAAAGTGATGAGTCAGCATCTCGATGGCTGCTCTGGCACCCAGATAAGAGCCACCAATCCCTATCACAACTAACGCATCGGAGTTGGCTTGAATTTTCTTCGCTGCTAATTGGATGCGTTTAAACTCGTCACGGTCATAATTGGAAGGCCAGTCTACCCAGCCCAGAAACTCATGCCCTGCTCCGTTTTTTTCATGCAGCAAACGGTGGGCGGCTTCAACCAATGGCTGGTAGCAGGCTAGTGTATTCTCAGTTAAAAACGGCTTGGCTTTGCTGTAATCAAAGCTTAAAGTCATGGTGGTCGACTCCTTCTTAGATTAGAGTGTCTATCTTTACTTTAGCGAAAAACAGCATAGAGTTCAATGCACAACAAAGGGTGGATAAGCCATTAACGCGCTAATTCACCGCTTCTCGGAAACTTAACCTCAACAGGCGGTCATCCCCAGGCTGCGGCTGCCCCCGGCCATCAGTATTATTGGTCAGCACATAAATGGTATGGCCGTCAATCAGGATATCCCGCAAGCGTCCCTCTCCGCTGAACATAACCTCAGTATGGACATGCTCAATTTGAAACCAACGCACCTGTTCCCCCCTTAACCCAGCCATGAATAACCCTCTTTCATGAACTGCGAGCCCGGAAGGCGCCCAGGTGTTCTCACCGGAATGAAACAGCGGAGCCACCATGCCTTCTTGCTGCTTATCTCCTGTGATTTCCGGCCAGCCATAATTATTTCCGGATTCGATTAGATTAATTTCATCATGCCCGCCCGGACCATGTTCCGAACTGTACAAGCGCTCACGTTCGTCCCAGGCCAGGCCTTGGGGGTTGCGATGTCCATAAGAGAAAACATAGGAATCAGGAAAAGGATTATCTTCCGGAACCGAGCCGTCCAGTTCCATGCGCAAAATTTTTCCGGCCAGATTGTTGAGGTCTTGAGCCCATTCAGGAACGGCAGCATCACCGGTGGTCACATACAACTTCTCGTCCGGGCCAATCTTCATCCGGCCCCCGTTATGAATCGCCTCACCTGGGATCCCTTCCAGAAGCACCCGGCTCTCCACCCAGCGTGCCTTCTGTTGCTGAACTTCAATCACCCTGTTGAATAACGCCTCCCCCTCCCTGTAGGTATGGTAGACATAGGCAATCCTGCTCTTTTCAAAATCAGGGGCAAGGGCCAGTCCCAGCAGCCCGCCTTCCCCTTCATGGGCCACTTCCTTAGTGGTTTCCAGTGGCCAACGGCTCACTTCCCCCTGATTGATCTCAACGATAGTCCCCGGCCGTTCGGTTATATAAAAACGGCCACCCCTGGTTTCCAAGGCCCAGGGAATGTTGAGATCGGTGGTCAACACCTCTTCCATTTCCAAGTGCAGGGAGGGTGCTCCATTCTCTTTTTCTTCGTGAAGATCAAATCCGCCAAAAAGTCTGGTCACAGTTACAATACTGATCACGAGTACAAGGCTGATCACGAGTAAGAGGGACAATCGGTTTTTAATTGGAGAACACCTCCTGCATCTTGAAACGATGCTTGCACACGCTGAAGAATGTGATCATGGCAGGTAAACAAAATCACCTGATGGGTGTCACAGAGTTCCTTCACCCCTTGCAAAATGGCTTCAAGCCGCCGGTCATCACAGTTGACAAATGGATCATCCATGATCACCGGCAATTGCACATGACGGCCAAACTCCCGAATAAAGGCGAAGCGTAAAGCCAGATAAAGCTGTTCTTGGGTCCCTTGACTCAAGTGCGTAACCGGCAGCCGTTCGTCATCTTGGCGCACGGCGATCAGCTCGCGCTGTCCCAGGGGTGCAATGATGCGGGTGTATCGTCCCAGTGTCATCTGGCTGAAAAAACGGCTGGCTTCTTTTAGCACCGCAGGCTGTCGCTCTTGTTCATACTGGTATCTAGCCTCGCGGCATAAATGCCCAGCCATGGCCAAAATGGCCCACTCTCTGGCCATCTGGTTTAAACGCGCCTTTTTTTCCTCAAATACTTGCACTTTGCGGGTCAATGTTTCCTCAGATTCAAGCTCTCTCAGTTTGGACTGCATTTGACCCATTTTTGTTGCCAAAGCTTCAATATGTTTCAGGTTGGCCTCCAGTTTCATTTTTGTAGCAGACAGCCGCTCTTCTATCTGCTGCTCAGAAAGTGCCTGCAGCCGTTCGTCCAGTTGTGACACAGAGATATTTAAGCTTAACGCCACTTGTTCATATTGCCTTTGCGATTGTTCCAAGTTTATTAACAACTTCTCCTTTGCCTGCTCTTTCTCCTTTTCTTGTTCTATCTTTTCAGCTATCATGTCCAACCACATGACAGGGGTGATGTCTTCAATGCTGTGATCCACGGCTCGGGCCAACTCCCGCACCTTCTCTTCCCAGTCGGCCACCTCCTCCTGAATCTGCTGAAGCCGCTCTTTAATCCGTTCCATTTGTCTCTGTTCCTGTTGAATCTCTTCTAATTTTTTCAGTAAATCGGGCACTCTTTCGGCGGAGAGGGAGTGGGGCCAGCCTAACCGCACCAGCCATGCCGTCCACTCTTGATGACTTTGTTGCGCCTGGCGCTCAAGTCGAGCTTTTTTTTCTTCCAGATAAGCAAGCTGATCTTGGGCCACGGCCAACTCATGGCCCATTTGTTTCAGATAACGGTCCGAATTCCTATAGATGTGTTCCAGTTGATCCTCTACTGCAGACACGACACGCTTGGTGAGAGCGTACCGCTTCCTTTGCTGTTGATAGCCCAGGAAAAGCATGGCTACAAGCCCGGACAAGGTGAGCACCGCCACAGCCGGTGAGTCAAAAACAACCCATATCGCAACCGGTAGCGCTAACGTGATCAAGCATCCGATCAGCCATTCTCTTGGTGAGCTTGACCGATGCTGGGCTTTGTTTTGTTCCCAGCGCTGTTGCAGCTGTTCTTCCAGCGCCTCCTTTTCTTGCTGCCAGACGGCCGTCAGGCGGTTCACCTTCTGCTCTTCTTCCTCCCTGCGACTCTCCACTCGCCTGTATTCATTCTCTATTTCTTCCAACCTGGCGGCCTGTTCCAACAGCTGATCTTGAACCCTTAGCGATAAGTCAAGTTCCATGATGCGTTCCAAACGCCACTCCGGCCCCAGTAGCCGTACTCGCTGATCGATGCGGTCTGCTTTGTCTGCCAGCTGTGCCTTTAACTGCCTCTCCTCTTCTACTTTTTCTGCCACAATTGTCTTTTGCATGAGCAACGTCTGAAAACGTTCCTCATGGGGAAGAAAGCAAAAGGGAGGCATACGCTCAATCTGCCGTTCAAGGTGATGCATATCCTCTTTTACCTGTTGAGCCTTTTCTAATGCCTCCAGCTCTCGTTGCTCTCGCTCTAATCGTTTCCGTTCTTGGCGTAGCCCTTCCAAGTCCGTTTCCATCTGCTTTACATCTTCTCTTAAGGGGGTATAAGCTTTCATTCTGTTTTTCAAGGTTTGAATCTCTTTCTCTTCTTGGGCCAATGAAAGCAGCAATTGGTTTATTTTTGGCTTAGTTGCCCGGGGGCGAAACCACTCGTCCCGTCTTTTATTTAACTCTTGTTCAAGCCGAAAAAGGTCAATTCCCCTTGTACCCATCGCAGCTGAATAAAGATAGCTGTTGATTTCGTCGGTCTGCAAATTCTCCAGCCGTCCCAAATCTTGATGGGAAAAAGCAAAAATCGCTTCAAACAACACCGGAGAGATGTGGCCCAATAGAGCCCGCAACTCATGTTCAGATGCTTGCCGCCCATCGATTTGAACGGCAATTTGTCCTTTTTTGGGAGGGGTGTGCCTGGATATACGAACGGGCCGCCCTTCATGCACAAAGTGAAGCGTCCCCCCCATATGGCCACCCTGTAAAGGTTGATAAGGATCAATTCCTCTTTCCACAAACCCGAACAGGACGGAGCGGATAAAGGAATGGAGGGTTGATTTGCCCGTTTCGTTGGGGCCATAGATGACGGTCAAAGGATGGCTGAAAGCTTCTTTGGTTATACTTAGTTGCTCATAGTGACCATAGTGGTCAATATGGATCCCTGTTAGTTTCATTGAGCTGTTCCTCCCCGTCCACGAGCAAAAATGAGCTGTTCAGCCTCACTTAGTAATGCCTTCTTCTCCTCCCTGCTTAAGGGATCTAAGTACTTTTTGGCCTTATGGTGTCCAAACAAGTCTTTCAACTGTTCCTCCATCACGGCCTGCAAACGTAACTCATCCCCTACATATTGATCAACAATCTCTAAAAGATCGGCATAAATGGTTTCACTTTGCTTCCAATCCTTCCTGTCATAGGAAGGTTGCCCCCTAAACTGAAACGACTCAGGCCATACCACCTTCTCCTGAATAAGCTCTTGTTCCCGCCACACTTCCAATAATTCCTCCCTCACTTCCGCCACGGATAACTCCTTGGCTAAGGGAGTCATCCCTGTACCGATCAGCCGGCACATACACATGTCAACGTCTTCCCGGTGACGCAAATGATCACGCAGCTCTGCCGTACGTTCCACGACATCATCCAGGTGCTGGGCTCCAGAGAGATCCAGCTCATGTTCCTCCCAGCGGACGGCGCTGGCTGTATGGAAGTGAAGCTGTACACGCTTGTTATCATCCACCTCCACTACATAAAACCCTTTTTTTCCTTGCTCCCTGATATGCCGGCCTTGCAGGTTGCCTGGATAGACAATGTATGGATCCTCGTGGATGATTTGCCGCGTATGCACATGGCCCAGTGCCCAGTAATCCATTCCCGCCCGGAGCAAATCCTGTTTGGAGCAGGGGGCATAAGGTTCATGCTCCTCTCTCCCGTCACAGTTGGTATGTAAAAGTCCGATGGCAAACGGCTCCTCTGCCCTGCGCTCAAAGTGCTGAGCCAGGTTGTCTGTCACTCTTGCTGTTTTGTAACTGATGCCATAGATAGAGGCCACCAGCTGTCCGCCCTTGTTGTATGATACTCGTTCCACCTGATCAGCTGAAAAAACGTGCACATTGAGAGGCCAGTTGAAAGCCTGATACCGGCCGTCAAGGGGATCGTGATTACCGTGGACGACAAAGACACGTATGTTTTCAGCAGCCAGTTTTTCCAAGCCCTGTCTAAAACGGTGCTGAGCCTGCACACTCGGATTGGAAGAATCAAAAATATCTCCGGCGATAAGAATAAAGTCCACTTTTTCTCTCATTGCCACATTGACCAATCTGTCAAATGCAAGATAGGTTGAGTCCTTTATCTTAAGATAAATCTCTTGTGGTAAATGGGACAGCCCCTTGAAAGGACTGCCCAGATGCAAATCAGCTGAATGGATAAATTTAAGTGTCATCACTATCACCCGTGTTGTGAATAATGAACTGTCCAGATACCTCTCCCGATGCATATTCGGCTCTTTTTGTGCAATAACTAAACTAATCGTTCAACCAATAAATTGTCGGAGGAGAGCCATGTTAGAAGAGTTAAGCAACCGCATTCTGGGGTTTATGCCCGAACGATCCGTTTTATGGTCAGCACTAGGAACATTTCTCATCTCCGTTACCGTTCAATATACCACCAAATGGTTAAAGAACAAAGCCATTTTGCCTTGGATGAGAGAAGATAATCTAAAAAGAAGGGAGGAAATTATACAAGAGTTTCACGAGCACAGATAAACTAGGCGCTTGGACCATCTCACCATTTCCCGATTTTGAGGAGTTACCTGGTCCGTTTATTCAAAGAAAGAATGGGTGTTTCAATCATGAGTAACCAGTTCAACTACAAAATCAGTTCCCTTGAGATGTCCATCTCAATCATGGCCATGTGTCTCGGTATAGCTGTATTTGTGCTGCCCCGCGCATTAGCCGAGACAATGAATTCTCCCGACGGCTGGATGTCGATTATGATTAGCGGTTTGACTGTGGCTGGCCTGGTGACACTTTATACCCGCTTACAGCGTCACTTTCCTGGACAAACGCTAATGGGATATTTGCGTCAGGGAACCCTTGGAAAGTGGTGGGCCATGTTGATGGGTATGGCCTATGTCCTTTATTTTTTATCTAATGCTGCATATGTCGTGCGTACCTTGGTCTTTATGGTGCGGATGTATGCCCTGGACCGAACGCCCTCTGAAGCCATCGCCAGTCTGTTTTTGTTATCCACAACCTATGCCGTATCCAAAGGATTACAAGGCATTATCCACTTAAATCTTTTGTTTCTTCCCATCACACTCTTCATTGGACTGGGTATTCTTTGCTTTAATATTCCTTCGATGGAGCTTTCCAACCTCCTTCCTGTTTTAGGTGAAGGAGTATCACCGATCCTTAACGGAGTAAAGGAAACGATTGTTGCTTTTTTGGGCATTGAAATTATTTTCTTTTTCATGGCACATATGACCTCCAACCATCTGCGTGCCACTCCCTTAAATAGCGGCGTCTTCCTGCTTACTTTGGTATATGTGATGGTCACGGTGATGAGCTACGCTGTATTTTCTTTGGAGACTGTGAAAGTGATTACCTTCCCTACTATCGAATTAGCAAAAGAAGTAGAGGTACCGGGCGGCTTTTTTGAACGTCTGGAATCGTTAATGATCACCATATGGATCATGACCATTTTTAACACTGTGACCATGGCCAAGTTCTTGACGGTCACCATCATAAATGATCAATTCTTGCCACATACTAAAGTGGCCTGGCTTCCGTCCCTGATCGCCTTTGTTATATTCATCATCGCTTTTATTCCTGATTCTATTACTGAACTGTTTACTTTTAGCGAATGGGTGGGCTGGATGGGAGCAGCTCTCTATTTCTTGGGGCTGGGAAGTGGTTATGTGAGCGTATGGATGCGTAAAAAAACAGCAACATGACAGAGGGATCAAGACAAATGAGAAAAGGACTTGTGGTAGTACTGTTAATCTGCCTGGTGTTAAGCGGGTGCTGGGATCGAAGGGAAATTGAAGAGATCGGATTTGTGATGGCTGTTGCCTTTGATCCCAGTCGCGATCAGGAGCGGTTGGCACGTGAGGCAGAGCAGGAAACGAGAACGCCTGTCCATGAACACGATAGGCGTTTTAGCGCCACTTTTCAAGTGGCCATCCCCAGCCAGTTGACGCAGTCAACTGAAGGGCCTCGCAATGGCCTTCAACCTTTTTTTAACATCACCGCTTCTGATCTGACCAACTTTAAAATAGGGCGTAATCTTGCCTCAAGACGAAGCCGTATCATGAACTATGAGCATCTAAAAGTCATCCTTATTAATGAGGAGCTGGCGCGCCAAGGCTTGTTGGAACACTTGATTGATTTTTATATACGTGATCATGAAATGCGGCGCAGAACACACATTTTAATTACCAAAGGAGAGGCCCGGAGCATTTTGGAAGACAAGCTGCCTTTGGAAGATATGCCTGCTCTCTCCATCGAGATGACCGACGAAAATTATACGAGGGTCCTCGAATCCATCGAACCCACCGAAATCGGGGATGTGTCCGCCAGAGTGCTTGGACAGGAAAGTTATCTTATTTCCCGCATCACCAAAGGGGAAAAGGGGGACTTGAAAGTTGCAGGAGCAGCGGTGTTCCTGGGAAAAACAAACCAGATGGTGGGCTGGCTGGGCGAAGAAGATGTAAAAGGATATAACTGGATCATGGGCAACGCGAAGAACGGTGTATTAGAGACGGAATATGAACAAGGTCATATGATTGTTTTTGAGACCGATAAGATGAGTACCAAAGTGACCTACGAACGCCATCAAGAGATAAACCGGTTTCACGTCGAGATCAGGGCTGAAGGTTCCCTGGGTGAAAGCTGGTTGCATCAGATTGAGATTAATGATGAACAAAACATAAGAAAACTTGAACAGTCTGTGGCCAAGAAAATTGAAGAACAAGCCAGTCGTGTCCTCCACAAAATGCAAACAGAGTTTTATACAGATATCTTTCAATTAGGACAAAAAATAAAGCAAAACGATTATGCTTACTGGAAACATATTAAGGAGAACTGGGACGGAGAGAACGGAGAATTCCGCAAGGCTGAAGTGGATATCACAGCCAAAGTGCGAATCCGGCATTATATGCTTAATGAGCGTCTGGATTAACGGACATAAACGGAGCAGGGAGGTGATTAAATGTTTGGCCGTTTATTGAGACGTCTTAACAAAGACAATGTGCGTAAAAGAGCGGAATATGATATGACACTCTCCACTGACCTGAAACAAACAGTGGCCTCCATTGAAAACATTGTAGGGGAAAGCAGCGATGTTTCCAAACGGGATATTTATATAGCAAAAACCATCTCCGCTACTCTCTTTTTTATTGACGGGTTAACAGATGAAGATTGCATAGAGGAAGATGTGATCAAACCCTTGATTCAACTGTCCCCTTCTGAAGCCCAAAAGATTCAGCATTCTCAAAACCTGAAGAGCTCGCTGCAAGAAGTGCTAACGCTCTCATCGGTTAAGGTTTTGGACTCCTTTGATCAGGCCATCCTCCCCTTTTTAGGAGGGGAATCAATCCTTGTGATTGATGGGGTCAAGCGATTGATCGTGTTGGGGACCAAAGCATTTAATGAGCGGGCCATTGAGGAGCCAGAGAGCGAAGTAGTGGTTCGTGGACCTAGGGACGGGTTTAATGAAACCTTACGGACCAACATTTCCCTTATTCGCCGCAGGCTCAGAGATCCTAATCTGGTCATTCAAACCGGTCAACTGGGGCGGCGTTCCAAGCGGGATTTTGCCTTGCTGTATATTAAAGGGATTGCTAACCATGATCTGATTGAAGAAGTACGCTACCGTGTCGCCTGTGCCGATATTGATGATATAGCGGAAAGCGGCACTCTGGAACAGCTGATTGAAGACAATGTCTTGTCCCCTTTCCCCCAGGTGCAACAAACGGAACGGCCGGACAAAGCAACCGCCGCCCTAACCAATGGCCAAGTGGTGATCTTGGTGGATGGAACCCCGTATGTCTTAATGCTGCCTGTCACCTTTCATCAATTGCTGAAATCCCCTGAGGATTATTACGAGCGCTGGCAGATTGGATCTGTGATCCGCCTCCTCCGTTATGGGGCTGCTTTTATCGCGTTGTTTCTCCCCTCTCTCTATGTCGCCATGGTCTCCTACCACCAGGGGATGATCCCGACCCCCTTGGCTTTATCCATAGCCGGTTCACGGGAGGGCGTGCCTTTCCCAGCCTTTGTAGAAGCGCTGCTGATGGAATTTTCGCTGGAGTTATTAAGGGAAGCGGGGGTCCGCTTGCCTAGCCCCATCGGCCAAACCATTGGCATTGTGGGCGGTCTGGTCATCGGCGATGCAGCCGTCAGAGCCGGAATCGTCAGCCCCATCATGGTCATCGTGGTGGCCCTGACCGCCATTGCTTCCTTTTCCATTCCCGCTTACAATGTTGGCATTACCTTCCGGCTGCTCCGCTTTGTGCTCATGGTGGCGGCTGCCACCATGGGTTTGTACGGCATTATCATTGTCTATATCTTGATTAACATTCATTTGGTCGGCTTGCGCAGTTTCGGAAGTTATTATCTGTCTCCGTTTGCACCCTACCGTTTCCTGGATTGGCTGGACCTTATCCTGCGGGCCCCAGTCCCCCTCATGCGGCTGCGGACCGATGAACCACGCACACTGGATAATAAAAGACAAAACTGAAAGCGACGGAAGTGATTTTCATGACACAAGAGGTTATTCGTCAAATTGAACAAGCCTACACTCTCGTAGAACAAGCCAACCAACGGCTGCATCACATTTGGGGTGAACACATCATCTTCCGCTGGGAATGGTGGCTGGCCCTCGCCTTGACCATTTTGCCCTGGCTCATATGGTACATCTGGCGTAAAAAGGAAAGCACCGACCGCCTGCTGTACGCCGGCTTTTTTGTGATCCTGGTCAGTTCTTGGCTTGATTTTTTGGGCACGACTCTGGGCATTTGGCGTTATCATATTGATGTCATCCCCACCATCCCCTCGTTTATTCCCTGGGACTTTTCCTTGCTGCCCGTCGCTGCGATGCTGGTCATTCAAGTGAAACCGCAACTTCATCCCTGGTTAAAAGCCCTCTTGTTTGCCGGGCTGGCCGCTTATATTGGTGAGCCCCTGTTTGACTGGCTTGGCCATTATCACCCTAAGGAATGGAAACACATTTATTCCTTGCCGATTTATGCACTGATTTATTTGGCTGCCCACTACCTCAGTAAACGTAACCATCACGCACCTCTTTAAGATCCGAACAGAAGATTGGCCCGTCTTCATACAAAAGAGCGTGTGGCGACCAACACGCTCTTACAATTCGCTTTAGCCTTTCATATCTTCATTTATCTTTTGCAGGCGTTTTTTCTCAGCCTCCGTTTGCTGCTGGTACGTTTTTTCCTCCAGTTTTTTTAACTCCTGCAGAATTTTGCGGTCCGTGCTGACATGCACCTTATAATCAGGGTAGGCCTTGCGCAATTGATGGAATATTTCCTTGCGAATCGCTTTGAGTTGAAAACGTTTCATCTGGGCCACATCAACCGCGACAGAAAGGTCCTGATCAATGGCGACCACCGCTGCATCTGTGACCCCATCCACTGATTTGGCGATCAGTTTAGAACGATTGGCAGTATCATGATCCACTTTAATTTTTTTAGGTTTGCCTTGCTTTTGGCCGGAGGATTGGCCTGATGACTGGGCTTGTTTTTGCTTCGCCTTGGCAGGAGGAGCTTGTTTTTGTGTTTGACGCTCCTGCTCTTCTTTCTTGTGCATTTGCTGCTCTAGGTTGTGATCGGCTTGAAACCGCTGTTCTTGGTTATCCATGGCACAACCACCGTTAAGAAGCAGCACTATACAACAGGCAACAAGGATACCGCTTCTCAGTATCCGGCTTAAACAGATCAATTTTTCCACAAGTATTGCCTCCTTCATCCATGGACTTACCGGTGTTTTCTGGAGTCTTGTCTATGTTTTTTGCCGGATCAGGGCCCGGCCGATGGCCCGAATGATCAGCAAGCCAAAGGCCCATACCAGCGTGGCCATTAACGTCACACTAAGCCAGTTGGGCGTTCCCAGAAGGAAATACAGGAGGCCATGAAAGATGAACGCACCGCTGATCCACACCAGTAAATTAATCTCTGCCATACGCTGCCAAAAAGACATGGGTCATCACTCCTTAAGAGTAGGATGACCCATGCCCAAGATGAATATGAGATGACCTTTTTAGGAAAATAATACAAAGCAGTGGCCTAACCCACCATTTTGCTCATTCGGGAGGCAAAATCAATCACAATCGGCGCAAACTCCTCCATTTTATCCGGGGTAAGCCGCCCGGACGGTCCCGAAACGGCCAAAGCAGCCACACATTTACCCTGCCGGTTTAAAATGGGCGCAGCAATGGCGGAGGTGCCTGCTTCCCGCTCCTCTACACTGGTGGCATATCCCAGCTGCCTGATTTTTAATAACTGCAACATAAATACCTCTTTGTCGATGTGCTCAGGCCAGTCAGGATCATTGAGGATCATTTCCTGGACATCAGGCTCCGCATAAGCCACCAGAATTTTACCTGAAGCCCCGACATTTAGGGGCATGCGCACGCCGATAGGTGCCACCCGGCGGATGGTTTGCTTGCTCTCAACAGCTTGAACCCTTACCCGTTCCTTGCCATCCCGCACATACAAGGTGACTGTTTCATCTAAAATATCCCGTAAACGTTCCATTTCAGGCAACAGCATCACGGCCGGATCGTCCACCCTCTCCAAATGGGCGGACAGTTCCCACACGCGGAAGCCCAAGCGGTATTTTTCCGTGGCTTCATCTTTAGTCACAAATCCTTTTTTCTCCAATGAGGCCAGCAAGCGGTAAACAGTGCTCTTATTTAAACCTACCTGGTGACTGATTTCTGTTAGTGTGAGTTCGTTTTGAGTTGTAAAACATAATAAAATATCTAGTGCCCGTTCAACGGATCGCACCGTCTTTTTTTCCATCCTTATTCACCCTTATGGTTTCATTGTGTGAAACAAAGTGTTTTAATTTTTAATTATACCTTGTTGTCCACTAAAGGTAAACTGTCTTTGCGAGCGCTTACCTCTTACCACAAATCATATTCTCAAGGCAGGATGTGTCTTTTCTTGGTTTAAAGGGCTTATTATCATTATTTTTTTATGTACATTGCCTTATATTTAAGCTATAATAGGGGCGTAAAGAGAAACCATGTTTCAAAGGGTAAAACTAGGGTGGGACAGCTTTGCACTCATGAGAAGGAGGTTTTTTGATGACGTATCGTGATCCTTTTTCTGTCAAATCCTCACTGCAGGTCGGGGATAAAACGTATACCTATTTCTCCCTCCCCAAACTGGAAGAACAAGGGGTAGGTGCCGTCTCCAAGTTGCCCTTTTCCATTAAAGTGCTTCTGGAGGCAGCCTTACGCCAAGTGGACGGGGTAGGCATTACGGAAGATCATGTCAAACACATTGCCAATTGGGCTGAAACGGAAGATAAAGACCGTGAAATTCCGTTTAAGCCGGCTCGGATTGTCTTGCAAGACTTTACTGGTGTTCCTGCTGTTGTTGACCTTGCGGCCATGCGTTCTAAAGTGGCCAAAGACGGCGGTGATCCGAAGCAAATTAACCCACTCGTTCCTGTGGATCTGGTTATCGACCATTCTGTCATGGTAGATAAATTTGGAAGCAAGGACGCCCTGGAGTACAACATGAACGTGGAATTTGAGCGTAACCAGGAGCGCTATCGCTTCTTGCGCTGGGCACAAACGGCCTTTGACAACTTTAGAATCGTGCCCCCGGCCACTGGTATTGTACACCAGGTGAACCTGGAGTATCTGGCCAGTGTAGCAGCAACCAAAGAGGTGGACGGCGAACAGCAGGTCTTCCCGGATTCCCTGGTTGGTACTGACTCCCACACCACCATGATCAACGGGATCGGTGTTGTCGGCTGGGGTGTCGGTGGTATCGAAGCTGAAGCCGGTATGCTGGGACAACCCTTGTATTTCGTCACTCCTGAGGTCGTTGGTTTCAAATTAACCGGCCGTCTGCCTGAAGGCGCAACAGCAACAGACTTGGCCTTAACTGTAACTGAAATCTTGCGCAAAAAAGGCGTTGTTGGCAAGTTTGTTGAGTTCTACGGTGACGGATTGTCCAACATCAGCGTAGCTGACCGTGCCACCGTAGCCAACATGGCTCCTGAGTACGGTGCCACCATGGGCTTCTTCCCTGTTGATGAACAAACCCTGGACTATCTCCGTCTCACTGGACGCAGCGAAGAGCAAGTGCAGCTGGTTAAAGCTTATTATCAAGCACAAGGCTTGTTTAGAACCGACGACAGTGCTGAACCTGTCTTTTCCGACACAGTGACATTAGACTTAAGCTCCATTGAACCCACACTGGCTGGACCGAGACGTCCTCAAGACCGCATTGTGTTGTCTAAAATGAAGGAGAGCTTCAACAACACCTTGCATGCGCCTATTGATGAGGGCGGCTTCGGCCTGTCTGACGATGATCTGCAGAAAAAAGTGAAAGTGGAGCATCCTAATGGGGAAACATCTGAATTGACCAATGGTTCCGTGGTGATTGCTGCCATTACCAGCTGTACCAACACATCCAACCCGAGCGTCATGCTGGGAGCGGGTCTCGTCGCCAAAAAAGCGGTTGAAAAGGGACTGACCAAACCGGGCTATGTGAAAACCAGCTTAACCCCGGGATCCAAAGTGGTCACCCAGTACCTGATCGATGCCGGTTTAATGGAGCCGCTTGAAGCATTAGGCTTCCACGTGGCTGGTTATGGCTGTGCCACCTGTATCGGTAACTCCGGTCCCTTGCCGGATGAGGTCTCCAAAGCCATTGCCGAAAATGACTTAACTGTCTGCTCTGTGCTGAGTGGTAACCGCAACTTTGAAGGACGCATTCACGCCCAAGTAAAAGCCAACTACCTGGCTTCGCCGCCCCTTGTCGTGGCTTACGCTATTGCCGGCACAATGAACATCGACTTGCAAAATGAACCGCTCGGCTATGATCAGGATGGCAATCCTGTTTACTTGAAAGATATCTGGCCAACACCGGAAGAGTTGCAGGCTGCCTTGCAAACCGTCAACTCTGACTTGTTCAAGAAAGAATATGAAAACGTCTTTGAATCTAACCCGCGCTTTAACGAAATCGATGCCCCGCAAGGCGATCTGTACGAGTTTGATCCGAAATCCACTTACATTCAGGAGCCTCCGTTCTTTGAAAATCTTGAGGCCCAAGTGGGTGACATCGAAGAGATCAAAGGGGCCAAAGCACTGGCCTTGCTTGGTGATTCTGTCACCACCGACCACATTTCACCGGCCGGTAACATCGCGCCTGACAGCCCGGCAGGCAAATACCTCCTGGAACGTGGCGTAGAGCGCAAAGACTTCAACTCCTATGGTTCCCGCCGTGGTAACCATGAAGTGATGATGCGCGGTACCTTTGCCAACATCCGCATCCGCAACCAGATGGCACCCGGCACCGAAGGCGGTTATACACCTTATCTGCCTACTGGTGACATCATGCCCATCTACGATGCTGCCATGAAATATCAGCAAGACGGCACACCGCTCGTCGTCTTGGCCGGTAAAGAGTATGGAACCGGAAGCTCCCGTGACTGGGCTGCCAAAGGGACCAATCTGCTGGGGATTAAAGCTGTGATTGCGGAAAGCTTTGAGCGCATCCACCGCACCAACCTGGTCTGCATGGGTGTTCTGCCGCTGCAGTTTGAAGAGGGCCAAGGTTGGAAACAGCTGGGGATTACTGGTCAGGAAACTTTCGATATTCTTGGCTTGGACAATGATCTGAAACCGGGTCAAACCTTAACCGTGCGGGCCACACGCGAAGACGGATCCAGCTTTGAATTTAACGTGATTGTCCGTCTGGACAGCGTGGTTGATATTGAGTACTACAAGAACGGCGGTATCTTGCAAAAAGTGTTGCGCCAAATGGTCCAAAGTGCCTGATGATGCAGGCTTTCAGATAAACACCTCATCAAACCCATCAGAAAAGGCTGTGGAGCAGATCCACAGCCTATTTTCAGTGGCTACAGTTTCTAAATCAAAAGCTCTAAAAACAATGATATAAGGTTTTCCAGAGTTCTCGGGCTTTTACTCAGTGTAGCGGCTGGGCACCCATGCCGGGCGTACAAAAATTCTATCCCTATTTGGATAGGGATAGAAGAAAGGAGAAAGGGATTAACGCTTTAATTACCATCTAGGAACTTTAACAAAGCAGGCGCAGCCAACAATGATTAACAGAACAAACAACACTACGATTAAGGTAAAGTCGTCAAAAATCATTACAAGCACCTCCCCAACATTAATTCGTGAGGCCTCACAGTACCAGCATATGCTTTGTACCAGACCTTTGAATAGGACGAGTATATGAGGACAATAGTGGAATTATCGAACCTGCGAGAGCTGGCTCCCAGTATCCTTATTATTTAAGCTTCTGCTGTTTTATGTCCAGGAGGGGTGCCCAAGTCTAGGTCCGTAGGGTACAAACCCACCTTGACAAATACCCAGGGTGCCAGACCAATCCCCCATATGCCCACTACGGCATAACGGAGAAAGTCACTCATCAGGTAAGTTGGCAAGATAATTTTGAGACCCGTTTGTAAAGCGATGATCCCGTCCATGCCAATCAAAAAGGCAATTGCTTTTTTCCACACCGCTGTACGCAAGTTCATCTGAACATAGCGAAGCTCCAACAAATAAGCTACGCCCGCCCCAAACAAAAAGCCGGAATACTTCACCCCTTCAGACTCCCTGAACAGAACCAGAAGAAGCAAGGGGAACCCGAAAGCCAATAACCACTGCAACCAGGATGGTACCTGGCTCACTGCCTGAGAGATCCTTATCCCAACAACCAGGACAATAATCCCTATTAGAATGCCGGCCACCACATCCAGGGGCCAGTGCAATCCAGCATATAAACGGGTATAAGAGATACAAAAAATCAATACCACGGAAACAACCCAAAACCAGGGTTTGTTAACGACATAGGCCAGATAGCCCCATAATGTTGTGGAGCCTTGGGCATGGCCACTAGGGAAGGAATCATAAGGATAATGACTGCCAACCTCTGCCGAAGAGACAAAAATAGAGTTAATTCCCTCTACTCCCACCGGGCGTGGGAGACCGGTATTAATTTTAACAAAAGCATTGACATAAATAGAAACAAGAAAAATATAAGCAAGACGAAAACCGATTGCTTTTGAAAAACACCAGTATACAAAAGGCAAAACAAGAAAATAAAATTCCTCATCCCCCATAAACGTAAACACAGCAGCCAAAGCATTTAAAATTGGATTTTGCCATGAGGTAACCCAGATTAAAAAATCAATTTGAGTCACGGGTTTTCACTTCCTTATTCACTTATCTTCCTCAAAAAACATATGTCCAAACAAGCATGTAAAGGCGCTGATGTAACAACACCAACGCCCATGCAACCTAATCCGCTAATAATCATAATCATAACAATACTCATACAGTTTGACAATCTCTTCATGGGTTGGAACCCGTGGGTTGTTGGCCGGGCTGCCGCTAGCCAGGGCATCCCGGGCCATTTTATCCAAGACCTTCCTAAGCCGGCTCTCATCAATGCCCCATGTTTTCATATTGGGAATGTTAAGATCCCGACACAATTGTTTAATTTCCTGTACCGCTGCCTGTGCGGCCTTTTGATCATCTTGCCCTTCCAGCTCCGGCTTAATGACACGGCCGATCACTGCCATGCGATCAATACAAGCTTCCAAAGTATACTCCAGTACTGCCGGTAACAGCATGGCATTGGACACCCCGTGGGGAACATGAAACAAAGCGCCTATGGGACGGGACATACCATGCACCAGACAGACTGAGGCATTGGAAAAAGCAATGCCTGCTTGCATATCCTGTCTCTGGCTTCCAAGTCCTCTCCCTGCTGATATGCACGGCGAATGGATGAGCTGATCAGACGGATTGCCTCCAAGGACAATGTGTCTGTCAGCGGCTGAGCCCTTCTGGAGAGATAGGCTTCTATGGCGTGACACAAGGCATCTACCCCGGTAGCTGCAGTCACCTTGGGAGGTGAAGTCACAGTCAAGAGCGGATCAACAATGGCAACAGCAGGAATAAAGGCCGGATGCTTGATCATCATTTTGACATCAGCAGTGGTGTTGGTGATAACCGTGACACTGGTCACTTCCGATCCGGTACCAGCTGTAGTCGGAATGGCAATAAACGGAACAGGGTCCTTTGTAATCGGTTTTTGCCCTCCCACATACTCACCAATATATCCGCCGTTTGTAGCCACCACAGCAACCGCTTTGGCAGTGTCTATGCAGCTTCCCCCACCAACCGCCACAATGAGGTCACAGTTCTGTTCCTGCAGCATCTGCAGTGCTTCATCCACATACACATCTGTTGGTTCTGTGTTGACACCCATATAAGTGACATGGGCTGCTCCAGCTTTTTGCACATAAGTGACACAACGCTCCACATGGCCTATTTTTTCCATCACTTCATCACTAATAATGAGCACTTTGGAACCAAGACAGGGCACAACATCCTTTAATGTGGACAAAGCCCCTTGTCCGTAGTACACCTCTGGCGGCAGGCGAAACTCGGCAAAGGTACTGAGCTTTAGGTCCTTTTTGGACACCACATTCCCCTCTCCTTCCAGTTTGTAATGCCGTTATTCACTTGGTTCTCTTAAAAAATTCCTTTTATGAACACAGCAGATCAAGACTTTCCTGGTTAATCCCGCTTGACGACATAGCCAGCTTTCTCCCTGTCCCAGGCATTGCCGATCCCCATTTCCTTCAGTTTAAATTTTTGGATCCGTTCCGTGGCCGTTTTGGGAAAGGCGTTGGTGAACTCAACATAGCGGGGGACCATAAAATAAGCCATCCGTTCCTGGCACCAATCTAATAATTCTTCAGGTGAAAGCTGTTCTCCTTCCCTGACAATCACAAAAATTTTGACATCTTCTTCGCCCAATTCAGAAGGAACACCGACCGCTGCCGATTCCAGTACTTTGGGGTGCGTATTCACTACTTTTTCAATCTCCCAGGAAGAAATGTTCTCCCCGCGGCGGCGAATACATTGTTTGATCCGGTCGACGAAGTAGAAGTAGCCTTCTTCATCTTGATATCCCCGATCTCCAGAGTGAAACCATCCTCCCGCCATAGCCTCACAGGTGGCCTCAGGATTCTTGTAATAGCCCTCCATTAGTGTATGAGGTTGGTCTGAGCGGATGAGAATTTCCCCGACTTCTCCCGGAGCGGCCTTTTCTCCCTGGTCATTGACCACCTGCATCTCGATATAGGAGAGAGGCCGGCCGATTGAAGGAGGCCTGTTGGCCTGAAGAGGATTGGCCATACAAAATCCAGCCGTTTCAGTCAAACCATAGCCCTCAACGATACGTAAATCAAACCTCTTCTCAAAATAGGACCAAAATTCTTTTGGGGTGGCGGCACAGGCGGCCAACCGGACCGGATTGTCCCGGTCGTCTTCATTCTCCGGCTGCTTACACAAAATGGTGATCATGGAACCCAAGGCATTAAACATTGTGGCCTGGTGGTAACGGATATCCTGCCAAAAACGGGAGGCGCTGAACCGTTTTTCCAAGGCAATGGTGGCGTTAACGGAGATAGAGCCCAGCACTGTGGTGGTGTGGGCATTGACATGGAAAAGGGGCAAGTTGGTAAACAAAATGTCCCCAGGCCGCGCACCTATCATTTCCCGGGCAAATGCTTCTCCAGCATTAACATAGGCATGGTGGCTTAACATCACTCCTTTGGGCAAACCGGTCGTGCCCGATGTATAGAGGATGCTGTTCACATCCTGACCACGAACAGCACAGGTTCGTTGCGGCTGGAGATCCGTTGCGGTTAGCTCCTGCCACTCCAGGACAGGACAAGCATTGTTAGACTGAGTGGAAAGCAATTTTTGCCCCTGTTCATCTGCACCAGCCAGCACGATTTTAACCCCTCTTAAACTTTCAGGCAACTTGTCTAAGATTTTAGCCTGATACTGGGGATGGGCGATGATCAGCTTGCAATCGGAATGATCAAGGATGTAGCGCAACCCTTCTCCCTTAAGGTGCACATTAAGGGGCACTTTGACTGCCCCAAGGGAAGACAGTGCAAACCAGATATCCAAGTACTCCGGACAGTTGTCCAGCATCAGACACACCGTATCCCCTTCTTGTATCCCTACTCTCTCCAACCCTGCTGCCATCCGGTTTACCCGGTCATATAATGAGGCATAAGTGATCTGTTGATCTTTAAAGCGGAGATAGATTTTATCCGGACTTTTTTCAATCTGTTGGAGCAAAAATTGATAAAGATTCATTTCCACAACCTCCTCCCTGCCTGTAACGATGTATACGCTTGGTCACTTTGGTTCATACCAAGGTTTCTTAGTTTTTCAACACATCGGGCAGCCACAAAATCAACTCAGGGAAGATGATCGCCACTGCCAGCACCAGCAGGATAATGACGACAAACGGCAAAACCCCTTTGTAAATGGTGGAGAGTTTGACCGACGGTGGCACAATGCCTTTAATGTAAAACAACGAATAGCCGAAAGGAGGAGTTAAGAACGAGGTTTGAAGCATTAAAGCAATACAGGTGACCACCCATAGCATATTAAAGTCGTACGCATGCAACAGAGGTAAAAAGATGGGAAAAACAATCATCACAATGCCGATCCAGTCGATGAACATGCCCAGTACAAAGGTGACCATCAGCATCAGGATAAAAACGCCCCAGGCGTTTAACCCGAAGGCCTCCACCAGTCCCTGAATCAGCTGATCACCACTGAGGGCCAGAAACATGGAAGCAAAAGCATTGGCTCCAACTAAGATAATGAGCACCATAGCTGTCGTCTTGGCTGTATCATATACAGCCTCGCTCAACATGTTAAAACTAAATTTGCGGTACACCATGGTCATCAATAGGGCGACGAAGGCACCCACACCAGAGGCTTCAGTCGGGGTAGCCACACCGGAAAAGACGGAACCCAACACTGCCACCACCAAAATAATAGGCGGGATCATGTTGACCAGACTGCCCTTGATCCTTTGCTTGATTGGGACGGCTGCCGCTTCTTCGGCGGATAATGCCGGTCCATATTCCGGTTTGCGCCAGCAAATAAACAGAACATACAGGCAATAGGCAAAAGCCAGAAGCAGTCCGGGGATTAACGATGCTTTAAACAGATCACCAACGGAAACTTGAGACTGAGCTCCCATTATAACCAGCATGATACTGGGCGGAATGAGGATCCCCAACGTCCCTCCAGCTGCCACCACCCCTGTTGAAAGGCGTTGGTCATAACTGTATTTAAGCAACACATGAATACCTAATAAGCCCATGGTGACGACTGAAGCACCAACCACGCCAGTGGTCGCGGCAAAAATAGTAGAAACCAAAATTACGGCCAAGGCGATTCCCCCTCTCACCCTGCCCAGCAAGTAGCGCAGTGATTCAAACAGTCCCTCAGCTATATAGGAGCGGGCCAGCAGATTGGCCATCAATGTAAACAAGGGAATGGCCACCAACGTATAATTGTTCATGGCACCAAATACACCATTAACAAACACATTAAGGGTTTGTGGGCCCCAGCCGATCAAACCAAATATCACGGCCAGCCCTCCCAATACAAAAGCAAGGGGATGACCGGTTGCTAAACCCACCATTAATCCAATAAACATGAAGATGAGAAAAAGGATCTCCAGACTCATACTGTTTCCCCCTTGACCAGGATAACGATCCGCTTTAATACCTCAGAGATGCCTTGTAAGAGCAGCAAACCGAAAGCAACAGGAATCACCGTTTTGAGCGGATAGACGGGAGGGGAAAACAATGAACTGGAAGTCTCTTTGATCGCCCAGGATTTGGCGGCATAATCCATGCCGATCCAAAAAATACCGACCACAAACGGGAAGAAAAACAGCACATAGGTGCACAAATCCAGCCAGGCCCTTGTTTTAAGTGGAAATTTTTCATATATAATATCTACGGATACCATACTCTTGTGCAGCAGGGCGTAAGCTGCCACAATCATGAAATGGAAGCCGTAAACCATGGTAATGGTTTCGTAGGTCCAAATCGTGGGCGAATTTAACACCCGGCGGCTGATCACTTCAAATACAACCAGGAACGTTAAGACAAGTACAGACCAGGCACCTATTTTTCCAATCCAGTCATTAACCGTGTCGATGATGTGTATCACCTTTTTGATCCCATTCATGTCACTCTCTCCTGACTTGTAATGTCTTTTCAAGTGATTCATGTGGAAGAGACGGGCCCAAAATAGCCCGTCAATCTTATCACATTTAATCGTTATTCAGCATGGAGCCGTAATTGCTGCCAAAGCCCCATGGTCCTTGGAATTCACGGTAGTTGGCATATGTTCTCAAATATGCTCGCTGGCTTTCCAACACCCTGGAAAAATCAGGGTTTTCAGCAGCCAGTTCCTCATATATACGTTGAACAGCCTCTTCCACACGCGCCAAATCTTCCTCCGGATATTGGTTAACTGTGATGCCGTGTTCTTCGATCATCTCGTTGGTTTTCACTGCATCCATATAGATCGCTTTCATCGAACGTTCCAACATGGTTGTTTTAGCTGCTATCTGAACAATCTCTTTCAAATCATCAGGCAGTGAGTCCCATGCATCCTTATTGATCATCACGCCAAACACCGCTGCTGTTTGATGCCACCCTGGTGCCGCCCAGTACTCTGTCACCTCATGAAGATTAGCAATATTGTCCGCCCATGGTGTGGCAAACTCTGCTGCATCAACTACCCCTCTCTGCAGGGACTCATAGATTTCATGGGCTGGAAGATTGACAGGATTGCCTCCAAATTCCTGTAACAAACGCTGCTGAATCAAGCCAACAAAACGGATGTTCATACCGGCGATATCATCAAGACTTTCAACAGGCACGTTAGAGCGGATACCTGACTCCATGCCATGGACTGTGTGAGGAAAGTAAATGGTATTATGCTGACCATAGATGTCATGATACATGTCCAGTCCCCCTGCCTCATAGATCCATACCATGAAGTCAATGCCGTTTAATCCCACAGCATGAGAGCCAAGAAGATCAAAGGCGGTGTTCCGGCCGGACCAGTAGTTAGGCCAGTCTCCTCCCATCTCTACAGTGCCATCACTGACCATATCCAACACCTGATTGGCTTGGGCCAGCTCACCCACTTGATGGAGGTTGATATTGATCCGGCCGTTACTCAGCTTGTGAACCAAATCAACAAAATGCTGGTCCTGTTCATAGTGCACAGATCCTGCCGCCCAGGTGGTGATCATTCTCCAGTTAAATGTTTCACCACCGTTATGGTCCTTCTCCTCAGAATTTGTTGGATTAGTACTCGCCGATTCGGACTGCTCCAAGCAGCCTGTGGTCAACGCCATCACTGCTAATAACAGGATAATCAGGTAAGCCAATCGTTTGATCATAAATATCCCCCTTTTGGCATTTTGTTAGTTCAATATTAACCAATATTTAGAATTAACAGAAATTTATAGATGCACCTCCCCGTGGTTATGAGTTTATTGAAAGGGGGCAAGGACGGCTCTACTGAGCCGTATAACCCCCGTCAATCACCACCGTCTGACCGGTTATTCCTTGTGCTTTTGAGCTGGCCAGAAAGAGGGCATGATGGGCAATCTCCTCCACCTGTAACAGCCTTTTTTGAGGAACGAGAGGATAAATCACTTCCTCCAGCACTTCATCCAGGGAAACCTGACGCGTCCGGGCCAAGTCTTCCAATTGGTTGCGGACCAGTGGCGTATCCACATATCCTGGACACAACGCATTGACCGTTATGCCGTGTTCGGCCCCTTCCAGGGCAGCCACTTTGGTCAGTCCGATCACACCATGTTTGGCACTGTTGTAGGCCGCCTTTCCAGCGAATCCAATCAGCCCGTTAATCGAGGCAATATTAATAATGCGGCCAAACTGTTGTTTTTTCATCATGGGAAACACATATTTGATGGCCATAAACGGTGCAGTTAACATCAACCGGACCATTTTTTCGAATGTCTCTGTGGGGAACGATTCAATGAAGGAGACGTGCTGCATCCCCGCATTGTTGATCAGAATATCGACTTGTCCATACGTTTCTACTGTATGTTCAAGCGCCGCCTTTAATTCGTGCTCTTCACACACATTGCAAGTGATACCGAGGACTGAGCAACCTTCTTTGGCCAGCCGGGCTGCTTCTTCCTGCGCTTTTGCCCCGTTAATATCACTGATCATGACACGGGCCCCGTGACGGGCAAAAGCTTCAGCAATAGCCAAGCCGATACCACTTGCCGCTCCTGTAATAAATAAAACTTTGCCTTTCACATCACTCAACATCTTTTCCCCTCTCTTCTATATGGAATATGCACTTAGTGTCATCACATGTCTATAAACCCAATGAGAATAAGAGGATGGCCAAGATCACTCCTAAGAGCGGTGTAATGACCGTCACAGCTGCAACTGCCGGATAAGCCTCTTTATGAGTCTCCTCACAGATGGCCCGGATCGTGGTGACCACATAACCGTTGTGGGGCAGTGAATCCAAGGCGCCGGAGGAGATCGCCACTACGCGGTGCAGCTGATCAGGATTAACGCCCATGTCCAAGTAAGTGGGCGCCAAGATGGGCAAAGCAATGGCCTGGCCGCCGGAAGCAGATCCGGTCAGTCCGGCAATGACACTGATGGCAATGGCCGCACCAATGAGCGGGTCGCCGGGCAGGTGGGTGATGGCATCTACCGCTATCTGAAACGCTGCCGACTCCCTGGCCACCGAACCAAAACCGACCACAGCTGCCGTATTGGCAATGGCCACCAAAGCACCGAGCGTACCCGCCGAAGCTGATTCCCATACGTTTTTTAAGTAGCGGCGGTTACATAGCCAAGTGGCGATCACACCGCTCAATAAGGCCAGAATGAGCGCTGAATGTTCCAGGGAATCATGAAAGATAAAGGCGACGACCAGGACCACAAGCAGAGGTATGAGTCCCATCACAGGCTTGGGAAGGTGATCTTGATCGACCTTGGGATCATTAGGCCGTTCTTCAAAACTTTCTCCCCTAGCCACTGCTTTAGCTATCATTTTCTTCAGCCACCAGTAGCCAAAAACAGCCATGAACACAGCTACAATTAAACTGACTTCCCAGGCAGCATAAGGGCTGGTCCCCAAGTAAGGAATAGGGATCCAGTTTTGAATCTCCGGTGAACCAGCCGATGTCATCGTAAACGTGACGGATCCGAAAGCAAGAGCAGCAGGGATAAACCGCCTAGGCAAATTGGCCTGTTTAAATAATCCCAAGGCCATAGGGTAGACGGAAAAAGCCACTACGAACAAACTGACTCCGCCATAGGTTAAAATCGCGCAGGCCGTTACAACTGCTAAAACGGCATACTTCACGCCTAAGCGGTCAACCACCCATTTGGCGACACTGTCGGCTGCTCCCGCATCTTCCATCACCTTCCCAAAAATAGAACCCAGCAAAAACATAAGAAACCATGAAGCAACAAATCCAGAAAAGCCTTGCATATAACTGCCAACCAGACTTGCCTCTCCCTCCTCCGCCAATTGGGGAAACAAAGGGATACCGCTGAACACGGCCAGAAATAAGGCACACAACGGGGCTGCGATGAGCAGATTCATTCCCCGCATCGTTAACAAAATAAGTAAAGCTAATCCGCCAATCAGGCCAATCATACTCAGCATGAGTTCAACCTCCTACTATCATCTACTATCATGACCGAAACCGTTTACAAAACATAAAGCAAAGTTGGTGCCAATTCTAATCAATTTGCGGTCAAATCTTAGAAATATACTGACAATACCAGTAACGCCTTAGATCTGAACATACGGACTGAGGTTTTATACAGACGATTTTAAGTTTGTCCACCGGATAAAAATTCCGATATTTTATACTATTTGTCTAATTTTTTGGAATGAACGCTGAACAGCATAAAAATATCCACCCTCACAATCTACATGACAGGTGGATATGAGCTGGCAAGAACAGCCAATGCTAGTTTACATCTGTTGTTAGTTTGGACCGGGTCACTCCCTGTTGTACTTATTCAATTTTGCATATATACTTGATTTACTTATACCAAGTCGTTGGGCCGTGGCCAGTTTATCATTCCCCTCCTCAGCCAGTACACGCTGAATAATTTCCGCCTCCTTCTCTTCCAACAGTTCCTTTAAGGTTTTGGGAGCCACATGCTGACCGGAGGAAGGACCAGACTGTTTAAGCAATAAAGGCGGAAGGTCCATTTCTGTGATCTGCTCTCCCTTCTTCACATATAGAGCTCGCTCCAGTACGTTGCGCAACTCGCGGACATTCCCCGGCCAGTCGTAAGCCATCAACAAGCGTTCCGCCTTTTCTGATATGCCTGTTACTTTAATGCCCGTTTCTTTTCTCAGCTCCTGCAAAATATGTTTTACCATGAGCGGAATATCCTCTTTCCGCTCCCGTAAAGGCGGAATCTCCAAGGTGATCACATTTAAACGGTAATAGAGATCTTGACGAAACTTCCCTTGGGCCACAAGTTCCTCCAGATTTTTGTTCGTGGCGGCAATCACCCGTACATCGACAGGCTCAGGCACGTCTGCTCCCACTGGCTCAATTTCTTTCTCCTGCAAAACCCGCAGCAATTTGACCTGCATGTTTAACGGCATTTCACTGATTTCATCCAAAAAAATTGTTCCTTTATGTGCTAAAGCAAACTTTCCTTTTTTCCCCGTTTTCCGGGCGCCGGTAAAGGAGCCTTCTTTGTAGCCAAACAGCTCCGATTCAAACAATGTTTCAGGAATGGCGGCACAGTTGACCCGGATAAAAGGGCCATAAGCTCTCTTGCTCTCCTGATGAATGGCATGGGCAAAGAGCTCCTTCCCTGTTCCGCTTTCCCCCACAAGCAAAACTGTGGCCGGGCTGCTGGACACATTGCGGGCCAATTCCTTTACCTCATTCAGTTGGGGACTTTGGCCAATAATTTGGTTAAAGGAATATTTGGCCCCAACTCGCCGGTTTAATTCCCTTTTATAGTGTTCCAGTTCAGTTTTCAGTTTTTCAAATTTAGCATTCATGGTAAACAAATCATCCACATCTTGAAACAATACTTTACCTACGGCGGCCACCACTTCCCCTTTGTTGTTTTTGATCGGAATGCGATGGGCAATCATCTGTCCGCCTTTGATATGTTGGACTTCAGTCAGTTCGGGAACACCTGTTTTGACTACGATATGCATCCTTGTATTTTCGATTACTTCAGTGACATGCTTGCCAATGACCTCATCGATAGTTGTGCCCAGGAATGAGGCATACGTTTCATTGATAGAGGTAATATAACCTTCTTTGTCCACCATGACCACACCTTCATAGGCATGTTCCAGGGCGGTCTTGTACAAATCCAGCTCTTTTTCTGCTTCTTTTACTCTATTGGTCAGCTTAATAAGTAGACGGTGAATCCATCCGTAACGTTTGATGTGCATAGGGTCACCCCCACTCAATCTCCCAATGGTTTATCTTGTCAAACCATACGAAAATGCGCAAAACTCAGTAAAATATTATATCATGATCCGAGACCACCAACTACCTGCCCCCATCCATACAATGCTATGTCTCAATCCATAAATAAACGGCGCTCATCTCTCCAGATTGCACTGAGAGATATACGCCGTTATGAGTTCCAATGGTTATAAGCTAAAAACTGTCTATCCCTCCAACAGCAGCGTTTCGGGATCTTCCAGCAACTCTTTCACCTTGACCAAGAAGCTGACCGCTTCTTTTCCGTCCACAATGCGATGGTCATAAGAGAGGGCAATATACATCATGGGGCGGTTTTCCATGTGCTCATCATCAACAGTGACAGGACGGGTTTGGATTTTGTGCATGCCCAAAATACCCACCTGCGGGGGATTGAGAATCGGGGTGGACAGAAGAGAGCCGAACACCCCGCCATTGGTAATGGTAAATGTCCCTCCCTGCAAGTCCTTAATGCTCAGTTTGTTTTGACGGGCCTTATCTGCGAGCGAGGCAATCTCCCGTTCGATTTCCGCGAAGCTGAGTTTGTCGGCATTGCGCACTACAGGAACCACCAGACCCTCATCGGTGGAAACAGCGACACCGATGTCATAATATTTTTTGACCAAGATCTCGTCCCCTTGAATCTCTGCATTTAACAAGGGGAATTTTTTCAAGGCACCGATGACTGCTTTGGTGAAGAAAGACATAAAACCCAATCTGACCCCGTGTTCTTTATAAAAGGATTCCTTGCGCCGTTTACGCAGTTCCAGAATGGCGGTCATATCCACTTCATTAAAGGTGGTGAGCATGGCAGCTGTTTGTTGCGCTTCAACCAAACGCTTGGCAATAGTCTGCCTGCGGCGGGACATACGGATCCGTTCCACCGGTTTGGCTTCATCTGTTACCAGTTCTGTGAATGGTACGCTTTCCGGTTGAATCGGTTTTTGAGCCGGTTTCTCTGTTCCGGCCCTCTCCTGTCCGTCCTCTGCTCTGGCTGATGCTTTCTCTTGGTTGTTAATATCTGCTGCATGGATCCGGCCTAAGGGATCAAGGCTTTCAACTTGTCCCAGATCAATACCCTGCTGGCGTGCCCACCGGCGGGCAGCAGGCGTGGCCAGACGCTTCCTGCCGAGGGTTCCCTCCCGGTCTTCAGGCTTCATTCTTCCGACCTCTTCTTTTACAGCTGGTCCTTCTTCAACCTGAGCTTCTTCCGGTACGCCATCCGGGCCTTGATCCTCTCCAGCTGCTCCTCTATCCAGGCGGGCAATCACTTCGCCCACCGTGACTGTATCACCTTCTTGTTTGAGACGCTCCCGCAAGATACCATCATGCTCAGCGTTGATTTCCAAATTGACTTTATCTGTTTCCAGCTCAAGCAGGATATCTCCCTGCTTGACCGGATCCCCTTCTGTTTTGAGCCACTTA
Source organism: Caldalkalibacillus uzonensis (assembly GCF_030814135.1). Lineage (NCBI taxonomy): Bacteria > Bacillati > Bacillota > Bacilli > Caryophanales > Bacillaceae > Caldalkalibacillus > Caldalkalibacillus uzonensis. The sequence continues at coordinate 126,568 of NZ_JAUSUQ010000002.1, forward strand.
ACTATGGTTCCCTCACTGATTGATTCGGCCAGTTCAGGCACTTTGACCTCCATTATCCCGGATACCTCCCTCAGTTTGAATAAACAGGTTGATCTGTGCTTGTTTGCTCTTGCCGTTTGTTTAGCGTTTCAAGGCCTGTTGTACAATCCGTTCCTGCTCTTTCTTGTGGGCTTCATGTAAACCTTCTGACGTGCTGGAGCGGTCCGGACGCCCGATGTAAAGGACAGGAATCTCCCCCGCCAACTCCAAGAGATGAGGCTCCATATAACGCCAAGCCCCCATATTGCGCGGTTCTTCCTGCACCCAGACGATCTCTTGCAATCCCTGGTAACGTTGAATGATCTTTTGGATGTCTTGTTTGGGAAAAGGATAGAGCTCCTCTACACGCACAATATGCAGCCAATCCATGTTATCCTCTGCTTTCTCCAACTTTTCCTCTAACTCCACCGCAATTTTGCCGCTGCACAAAATGAGGCGCTCGACACGGTCAGGACGTTGACCCAAGCCTGGCTGTTCTAGTACGGGGTAAAACCTGCCCCCACTGAAGAACTTGGGGAGAGAGGCCGCCCGCGGGTTGCGAATCAGGCTCTTGGGAGTCATAATGACCAGCGGCCGCTCTTCTTCACGCCCTGATAACAGGGCTTGACGGCGCAAAAGGTGGAAGTATTGGGCCGCTTTGGTCACGTTAGCGACAAACCAGTTATTTTCGGCGGCCAATTGCAAGAAACGTTCCAGCCGGGCGCTGGAATGTTCCGGACCCTGCCCTTCATAGCCGTGCGGCAAAAGCATGACCAGATTGGATCGTTCACCCCATTTGGCCCGGCCAGCCGATATAAATTGGTCAACTATCACTTGGGCTACATTGGCAAAGTCACCAAATTGGGCTTCCCACAGGACCAAGGTATCTTGGGTAAATACACTGTAGCCATACTCAAAGCCCAGCACCGCTGTTTCAGTAAGTGGACTGTTATAAATGGCAAACGAAGCGCGGGCTTGGGGTATAACATGGAGAGGAGAAAGGGATTCTCCCGTTTTGCTGTCATGCAAAACCAAATGGCGGTGGGCAAACGTGCCCCGTTCCGTATCCTGACCGGTTAGCCGGATCGGAATACCGTCATGCAGGATCGTGGCAAAAGCCAGCGTCTCAGCCAGTGCCCAATCCACTTTGCCGTCATCAGCCAGGGCATTGGCCCTCCGTTCCAGAATCCGTCTTAATTTCGGATAAACCGTAAATCCTTCGGGCCAGTTCAGCAAATCACGGTTAATCGTCCTAAGTGTATCCAGCGGGACACTGGTGTTAATATCAGGCAGGGATCCGCTCAACACTTCCGGTGGATCCAAATCAAGAGGTTCAGCTTCCTTCTTATACTTAGCCCGTTGATAAGCCGCTTCTAATCTCTCCACAGCCTTGTTTTCCTTTGCTTTGATAAGATCTTCTGTGACCAATCCTTCCTTGATCAAGGTCTGTGCGTATTGCACACGGACGCTGGGATGGTGCTGAATTTTAGCATACATTTTGGGCTGGGTCACCGCCGGATCGTCAGCCTCATTGTGTCCAAAACGGCGGTAACCGATCAAGTCAATCAGAAAATCCTTGTGAAAACGCTGGCGGTAGGCGTAAGCCAGCCGGACAGCAGCCAAACACGCTTCAGGATCATCAGCATTAACATGGACAATGGGAATCTCAAATCCCTTGGCCAGGTCACTGGCATACTTGGTGGACCGGGCATCCCGTTCTTCGGTGGTGAAGCCCAGACGGTTGTTGGCAATAATGTGAATCGTGCCACCTGTATGATAGCCGCGCAGCTGACTTAAATTTAGAGTCTCCGCCACAATCCCTTCGCCCGGAAAAGCCGCGTCGCCGTGAATCAGAATAGCAAACGCTTTGTTGACATCCTGCTCGGGGTAGCCCCTCTTTGTCCGTTCTTCCTGTGCAGCCCTGGTGAAGCCTTCAACCACTGGGTTCACAAACTCTAAATGACTGGGATTATTAGCCAAGGTCAACCGTGTCCAAACCACATTATCCTCCCGGATGGCCCGTTTTCCTCCCAGATGGTATTTCACGTCTCCGGTCCAGCCGTAGTTTATGCCGACCGAACCCTCAGACGGCACCAAATCTTTGTTGGGGGAATGATGAAACTCGGAAAAAATCAGCTCATAAGGTTTGCCCAGTACATGGGCCAGCACGTTCAGCCGCCCGCGGTGGGCCATACCGATCATGACGTGCTCAATACCGCTGTGCACGCCTTGGCTGATCAGCTCATCCAACATGGGCACCAGCGCATCCAACCCTTCAATGGAAAAGCGCTTTTGCCCTACAAATTTGCGGTGCAAAAATTGTTCAAACACTTCCACTTCAATCAATCTGTTCAGCAGCGCCACCTTTTCTTCACCAGTCAGTGTCTCATGTGCCCGGCCCGTTTCCACCCAGCGGCAAAGCCACTTGCGTTCTTCAGGATCATGAACATGGGTAAATTGGTAAGCCAGGGATTCAGTATAGACTTGCTTCAAGTGGTTAAGGGCATCCCAAGCTGTTTCCATCCTGTCCGGCGCTTCTGGCCATACGGCGGCTGCGGGCAACGCGCGCAGATCTTCTTCAGTCAGGCCGTAAGCAGATGGATCAAGCAGGGAAACGTGCTCCGTCTCTCCCTCGTGCAACGGGTCAATTTTGGCTTCCAAGTGGCCGTATGTACGAATATGCTGGGCCAACTGCATGGCAGCTACCGCTTTTTCCATTTGGTATGCACTTGTTTGTGGCGACCCTCTTTCTCTTTTCCTATCCCGTACGGGCTGATGACCGTGGTCAACCGAAGGTGGCGGTCCCCACTGTTCAAATAAGGTTCTCAGCTCTGGTTCAGCTGAGTCAGGATCATCAACGTACTGTTCATATCGATCGTAAATATAACCCAGATTCACCCCAAATGCCCGTTCCCAACGGCGTCGATTCTCCATATCCTCAGCAGGCATCCCTAACACCCTCCGCTATTTCAGTTTCTTACAATAAGATACCCTTATCCTGTTTGGTGTAAACAGCCGTTTTAAGTTTATACACCTTGTTTAGCCCACTCCGATTCCTAAAATACAAAGATTAAGACACATAAACTCCGGCAAAGCATGACATATTAATATAAGCTTCACTTTTCTAGAAGGTGTTCAATGAACATGAAAAAAATCATTTTCTTAATGGTTGACTCACTGATGCCTGCTATCCTGGAAAAAGGCTTTCAAAAACGAATCATTCCCGCCCTTCAGTTTTTAAGGGAGCGTGGGCAATACCGTGCCGATTGTGTCACTGTTTTTCCCACCATGACCGCCTCTGTGGACAGCTCCCTGGCCACAGGCGTGTACCCCAATGTACATAAAGTGCCAAGTTTAATTTGGTATGATCCTGTACAAAAAGAGATTATTAATTACATCAATGGTTATAAGTGTGTGTCCAGATTGGGCTTGGGCAAATGTGCTCGAAATGTACTGCTCAATTTAAATGAAAAGCATTTGAGCCGCAGCGTAAAAACCATTTTTGAAGAACTGGCCGGACTGGGATTAACCTCAGCCAGTATTAACCTGATTATTCACCGCGGCTTAGCCAGTCACAAACTGCACCTGCCTGTTTATATGAAATGGATCTCAGGAATTAAAGGTGAACCAACCGTAAGCGGGCCCGAGATTTTGACGCTTGGTGCAATCGCTTACCCTGCCCTCTTGCAACATAAGCTAAAAAGCTATGCCATTGGTTTGACCAAATTATGCGGAATCAATGACGACTTTGCCATTGATGTCAGTGCCGAGCTGATCAAGCAAGGAAAACAGCCTGATTTTATGCTGATTTATCTTCCTGATAACGATCATAAAATTCACAAAAAAAGCCCTCAACATGGTGAACTGCCGCTGATTCAAGTTGACCAGCAGTTACAAAAACTGTTAAATGCGTACGGATCATGGGAGAAAGCTTTGCAAGAGAATATTATCATCGTCAGCAGTGACCATGGTCAAACACATGTGGGTACAGAGGAAGATTACAATATTGATATGGATCACCTGTTACATGATTATCGTGTTTTGCAACTTGGAGAAGAGGTAAGCGACGATCACCATCTGGTGGTCTGCAACAATGAACGGATGGCCTACCTTTACCCCTTGCAACCCGGGATTGATAAAAAAATTGTCGCGTTATTGAAAGCAGAAGCCCGTATCGATCTCATCGCCTGGAAAGAAGACAATCAAGTTGTTGTCATGGAAGGCGGTTCAGGAAGAGAAATGAGCTTTAAGCCCAATGGGCCTTTTGTTGATCCTTATGGGAGCACTTGGACTCTAACGGGGGATTTGGCCGTGATGGACATAAGCTTAAAAGGACAAAAGATCGAATACGGCGACTATCCCGATGGACTGGCCCGGCTATACGGTGCTCTGTTCTCACAGGATTTTCCGCTGATTGTCATTACCGCCCGGCCGAGATTTGAATTTAAAAGCCGATACTATCCCACGCATAATAACGGCGGCAGCCATGGCTCCCTGCACAAATGGGACTCCCTCATACCCTTGATTGTTGCCGGAGATGAATCAGGGAGTTCGCTTCCCTCCAGACTTGTCGATTTCAAAGGATACATTCTCAACTTGTTCAAATCCCATTATTTTCAATAAGAAAAAGCACACCTGAGGGGGTGTGCTTACATCGGTCTGCCTGTTATAATTTAACCCGTTGCAACCTCAAGGCATTCAACACAACGGAAACGGAGCTGAAAGCCATCGCCGCCCCGGCCATCCAAGGTTGCAAAAGACCGGCTGCAGCCACAGGGATAGCTGCGGTATTATAGCAAAAAGCCCAGAATAAGTTTTGTTTGATGTTGCGCATCGTTTTGCGGCTCATGAGCAAAGCATCAACCACGCTGTTCAAATCCCCCCGCATCAGGGTAATGTCCGCTGTTTCCATGGCGATATCTGTACCGGTACCGATGGCCATGCCGATATCCGCCACAGCCAAGGCAGGAGCATCGTTAATTCCATCGCCCACCATGGCCACTTTCTTCCCTTGTTGTTGCAGTTTTTTAACTTCATCAGCCTTGCCTTCGGGCAACACTTCGGCCAGCACACGGTCAATGCCCACTTGTCTGGCAATGGCACGGGCCGTCCGTTCATTGTCTCCCGTGATCATCAGCACTTCCAGGCCCATCGCCTTCATGCGGGCCACGGCCTCTCGAGATGTTTCTTTCACTCTGTCGGCAACGGCGACAATCCCGGCATAGGTGCCATCAACGGCCACCAGCATGGCGGTTTTCCCTTCCTGTTCAAGCTGTTCCAGCTGCCCTAAGGCCGGGGAGACGTCAATATTATGTTTAGCCATCAGGCGGCGGGTACCGGCTAACACCTGATGCTGGTCTACTTCCGCCGTTATTCCGTATCCGGGAACCGCTTCAAAAGCTTTAGGATGGGTTAACTTAATATTTCTGTCCATAATGCCTTGCACAAGGGCCTGGGCCAGAGGATGTTCGGAGGGTTTTTCCGCCGAACCGACCAGCCTTAACAGCTCCTCCTCACTGAGTCCGGCATCATGGTTCACCAGTACATCCGTCATTTCCGGTTCACCCTTGGTCACGGTGCCCGTTTTATCCAGGACGACAGTCGTAATGGTTTGGGTTTTCTCCAGATGTTCACCGCCCTTGAACAAGATGCCGTGTTCCGCTGAACGGCCCGAACCGGCCATAATGGAAGTCGGAGTGGCCAGCCCCAGGGCACAGGGACAAGCGATCACCAGGATAGAAATGGTGGAAATCAGGGCGCTGCCCAGCTGGCCGGGTGTCAGGATCAAGTACCAGAACCAGAACGTGAGAAAGGCAAAGATCACCACAATGGGCACGAAGATGCCGGAGACCTTATCCACCATGCGCTGAATGGGCGCTTTGGAACCTTGCGCCTCTTCCACGACCCGCACAATTTGGGCCAAGGCCGTATCTTTACCCACTTTGGTGGCCTTGATTTTTAGCGTGCCGTTTTTGTTGATCGTGGCCCCGATCACTTCGTCTCCCTCTTCTTTGTCCACCGGGATGCTTTCTCCAGTCAGCATCGATTCATCCACTGCGGAACGGCCAGCAATCACTTCCCCGTCTACCGGAATTTTTTGACCGGGTTTAACCAAAATGATGTCACCCACAACGACTTCGTCCACCGGAATCTCAATCTCCTGCCCGTTACTGATCACCAACGCCGTTTTGGGCTTAAGGCCCATCAGCTTTTTGATGGCCTGGGAGGTGCGGCCTTTGGCTTTTGCTTCAAAATATTTTCCGAGTAAAATCAACGTAATAATGATGGCTGAGGCTTCGTAATAAAGGTCCACATGATGAGCCCCTGTCCTCAGCCAATCGATGGATAAATACAGGCTGTAAAAATAGGCGGCAGATGTCCCCAAGGCCACCAGCACATCCATATTGGCACTTTTGTTGCGCAGCGCTTTATACGCCCCCTTGTAAAACTGCCAGCCGATCACAAACTGTACCGGAGTGGCCAAAGCCCATTGCACCCACGGGTTCAAGAGCACATCCGGCACCCAGATAAAAGCTGTCCATTCCCAATGGCTCACCATCGACCATAAGAGGGGGAGTGAGAAAACAGCCGCCCAGACAAACTTGCGAAATTGACGGCCGGTCTCCCGGTCCTGTGCTTGGTCCGCACCAGTCCGATCTTCTTTTAAGCTCAGCTTAAAGCCAAGCTGATCAATGCGTTTGATCATCTCCTCCGGGGTAACCTCAGCGGGGTTGTAGGCCACAGCAGCCCTCTTCAGGGCAAAGTTTACGTTGGCTTGAAAAACGCCTGCCATTTTGTTTAACGTTTTTTCAATGCGGTTGGCACAAGCGGCACAAGACATGCCTTCGACCTCAAATTCAACCTTTTCTTTTACTATAGCGTATCCCAGCTGTTCAAGGCGTGCTTCCAGACGGGACAGGTTGACATGTTGTGGATCATACTCTACTGTCGCCTTTTCCAAAGCCAAATTCACATGGGCAGTTTGTACCCCGTCAAGTTTGTATAATGCTTTTTCAATCCGGTTGGCACAAGCGGCACAGGACATGCCTGTCACTTTAAAACTGGTCTGCCGTGTTTGGGTCACAGCTGCCACCCCCGTTTCTTTACTCTGTTTATACCCTTATAGGGTATCATTCAACCCAAAAGGAATCGTGCTACCTTTTCCGTAACACGATTTGCCCGAAGCCGAAAACAGTCCAGCTTTTCTATTAGACTCTCCTACGATACCACATCATATCCCTGGTCATCGATGGTTTGCTTAATTTTTTCCACACTGACGACGCTGTCGTCAAATTTAACCTCAACCAGACCCTGATCCAGATTGACTTTTACCCCAGAAACGCCCTCTAACGCCCCGACACTCTTTTCTACAGCAGATACACAATGGGAACAAGACATACCTTCTACTTTGAGTGTGACTTCTTTCATCATTGTCTCCTCCAAAGTTTGGTTTGGTGTTAGTGTCGATTGTATGGAATCCAATCATTCACCATTAATATAGAATACCCCTGTATTGTATTCAAGAAAAACCGAAATCACACTTATTGATCCCCTTGTTATTTGATTAACTTGGAGATGGTTTTCATAAATTCTCCGGTCACTTCTTGATCGCCTTCTTTGAGCCGCTCCATCACACAGGTTTTGATATGGCTTTCCAGCAGCAATTTGGACACCGAATGGAGAGCCGATTGGACGGCAGCCATTTGATTCAGAATGTCATCACAATACACATCCCGCTCAATCATGCCTTTGATACCCCGGACCTGCCCTTCAATCCGGTTCAGGCGGCGGATCAGGTTTTCTTTCAATTCAGCCGGTGCCCGTCCCTGGCGCCCGCTCTCATGGCAGTCTGACACTTCGTGATTGTGTTTTAAATCCGTCATCTTTCTCACCTCACTAATACTATACCCATGTATGATGAAAATCACAAGGGCAAGCGCCGTAAAAGTTAAGCACTATACCCCCTCGACAATTCTTGCCACCCTTTTGTGGGCCTCACGTATAACCTCTCTTTCGTCAATGGTTAAGAGTTTCCTGTTCTTCATTAAAATTTTTCCATTCACAATGGTCGTATCCACATCCGAACCGTTGGCAGAATAGGCCAGCAAAGAAGGAATATGGTGATGTGGGACAAGATGAGGCTGGTTCATATTAATCAAAATGATGTCCGCTTTTTTACCCGGCTCCAATGTTCCAACCTCTTTGTCAATGCCCAGCAGCTTTGCTCCCTCAAGCGTGGCCATTTTTAACACCGTCTGGGCATCCAGCACAGTGGGGTCAAAATGTTCGGTCTTTTGCAATCCAGCTGCTATTTTCATTTCTTTAAACAAAAGGTTGGTTATCCCCCCTCTATTGGGGGGATCAGTTCGATCCGGTCCCCATCATGCACCTGTTCATCCCAGTCCATAAATTCTCCATTGCGGACCAGAAAGCAAACCTCCTGTTCGGGAATGCCCAGCGAACGGATGATGCTTTTGATGCCATGACTGTCTGTTTTCAGCTTTACCCACCGCTTATCATCCCCAAAAGGCTCCCCTTGCTGCAGATAATGTTCCAAATGCCCATAGGCTCTGAGATAAATAAGCATCCCGATCCCTTCTTTGCCAATGACTCTGTTCATGTTTTACCTCACATCGCACGCTCTGTCACGGTGGTAAATACATCAGCCTTGCTCAATGGAGGTGACTTCCCTGGCAGCGCTATCCCGTGCCCATAAAATACCCAATTCGGTCAGTTTGCCGTTTGTGGGTACACCTTGTTCATCCCAGCCCATCATCTGGTAATAATAGCGGATGGCCTGCCGGAAGTCCTCTTCCGAGGGGGCTTTGCCTTTAATATACCCTGCCTTAAACGGCTTGAAAAACCGCTTGGGCAGACGGTCATCCTCCGCTGTAAATCCTTCCCGTAAATTAAAGAGACGCGTTAGCGTAGCGGCCCGTTCGCCTACTTTCATCAATTCCCACACATTGGTGTCCCAGCCCGTGACGCCATTGGTCAACTCCACAAGATGATCAATGGTCCAGGGTAAAAACTGGCACACCACCGCACTGTTCATATAATGGCGCCAATTGGTAAAATACACCAGCATGCGCATCTTCTCCGGGCCGATATCATCGGCAGGAACTGGCTTAAAGGCACCTAACGGTTTGAAAAAGTCCACGTTTTTGGCTGTTCCCGTATCGTGCAGGTTGTGGCAATGATCGGCTCCAGTCGGGGAAATGGCGTAGCCGACACCCATCCCCTGCTTCAAGCGGGGTTCATGCATGGGTAACTCCAGACCTTTGATATGCAGAGCAAACTCCCCTGTCCCGCCGCCAATCTCATCAGCAAAGCGCATGCTGCCTTCAGCCAAGAGATCGCCAACACCTTCCCTCCGGCATATTTTCTCGCTCAGGGTCAACAGGGCTTCGGCATTGCCCCAGGTCAGCTCAATCCCGTCGGTATCCGCTGTGGTGATGATGCCTCTCTCATAGGCTTCCATGGCACAGGCAATGGTCACACCCAGCGAAATGACATCCACTCCGTAAGCATTGCACCGCTCCGTCGCTTTCATCAGAGCAGCCAGATCGCTAATGCCCAGGTTAGAACCGATCGCACTCAAATGTTCATACTCTGCTCCACCAAATCGGCCGTCCACCTGATGTTCCTCCGACTCCACCACCCGTTTGCAACGGATGGGACAGGCGTTACAGGTATCGTCCTTCACTTTAAACTGGCTGTGCATCGCCTCGCCGGAAATCTGTTCAGCATATTCAAAGGAAGGATCCCTGAAATTGCGGGTAGGCAAGCCGCTGACCCGGTTTAACGGTTGTACAACCCCTGAGGTGCCCATCTTGTGAAAGCCCTTGGTCAGCTCGGCATGGTTCTTGCCCATCCAGGCCGCCAGCTCCTTCACCCTCTGAGGATTGCTCATCTTGGGCATTTGCTTGCCCTTGACCACAATGGCTTTCAGTTTTTTGGAGCCCATCACAGCCCCCATTCCGGTCCGTCCCACCATGCGGTTGATGTCATTGACCACTGTGGCATAGCGGACCAGGTTTTCCCCGGCAATACCGCATTGGCATACTTTAGCCCCCCGGCCATGCTTTGCTTTTAAGTATTGATCTACATAAGCCGTGTCTTTACCCCAAAGGTCGCTGGCATCATGAATCGTCACCTGTCCATCCTCAATGGCAATATAGACAGGTTGCTCTGCCTTGCCTTCCACAATCACGGCATCGTACCCTGCCCGCTTTAAAAAGGAGCCCCAAAACCCGCCTGCTTCACCGTCACCATACGCTCCTGTCAAAGGGGACTTGGCCCCCACACTGTTGCGTCCCGCTCCGCCAAACGGTTCACCGGTCAGCGGTCCGGCGGCAAAAATCAGCTTGTTGTCCGGTCCCAATGGATCAATCCCAGGCTCCAACTCCTTGTACAAGTAATAGGCAATCAGGCCTCTGCCGCCGTGATACATCCGGTACCAGGCCTCATCCGGCCGGTCGATGGAATGAGTCCCCTGCGTTAAATTGACCCGTAATATTTGACCGTTAATTCCTAAACTCATACCCTGCCCTCCCTTTGCTTTCTTGTTATATGTATTCGCAACCATACACCCTTTTTCCTTTTTTTCGCCTAACTAAAGTTTTTAATAGTTGATTTTAAGTAAAATTATGTTAAAATAAACACGGTTTGTGGTAAATACGAACTTTTTAAACAACCCGTCTTTTTATTGTTCGTCTTTATCTTTAACGTGAGGTGATTGCCCATGTATGATGTCATTATTGTCGGGGCCGGACCGGCCGGGATCTTTGCAGCCTATGAGCTCACCTTGAAAGCACCAGGAGCCAAAGTGCTGCTTATTGATAAAGGACTGGATATTTATGCCCGGCGCTGTCCGATTTTGGAGCGCAAAATTAAAAAATGCCCGCCAGCTACAGCGAAAAAAGACTATGCCGGCTGTTTGCCCGCCTGTTCCATCACCAATGGATTCGGAGGGGCTGGCGCATATTCAGATGGAAAGTTTAATATCACCACTGAATTTGGCGGTTGGTTAACCGATTATTTAGATAAACGTATCGTATATGACCTCATCACCTATGTGGATGAAATTAACCTGAAGCATGGTGCAACCACATCCATAACAGACCCAACCAGTGAAGCTGTCAAGGAAATTGAGAAAAAAGGATTGGCAGCAGGCTTAAAATTATTAAGGGCCAACGTTCGTCATTTGGGAACGGAACAAAACCTGGAAATACTGAAGAGTATCTTTGAGTATTTAAGCGATAAAATTGAGATGCGTTTCAAAACAGAAGTGGCAGACTTGCTGACTGAAGAAGAAAACGGCAAGCTGAAAGTGAACGGCATCATTTTGAAAAAGAACGGCGAGGAAATCAGAGGCAGACACGTGCTCATTGCCCCAGGGCGGGACGGATCAGCCTGGCTGGCTGACCTGCTCCGCAAACGGAATATCAGGATGAAAAATAATCAGGTAGATATTGGCGTACGAGTGGAAACCTTAAACACCATTATGGAAGAGGTCAACACCCACCTGTATGAAGGTAAGTTTATCTATAACAGCTCAGTGGGCACAAGAGTGAGAACGTTCTGCAGCAACCCTTCCGGCCATGTGGTGGTAGAGAACCACAGCGGTGTCATGCTGGCTAATGGACACAGCTACAGAGATGAAGCGCTTGGTTCAGAGAACACCAACTTCGCTCTCTTGGTTTCCCATGAGTTCTCTGAACCGTTTGACAGACCAAACGAATATGCCCGACGTATTGGAACATTAGCCAATGAGTTATCTGGAGGATCCATCCTGGTGCAAACCTTTGGAGATATCATGCGAGGCAGACGCTCCACTGAGAAACGGATCAAAGAAGGTTTTGTGGAACCTACACTGAAAGAGGCTGTTCCCGGTGATCTGACCAAAGTACTGCCTTATGCCACAATGAAGAGCATTATTGAAATGATTGAAGCGTTAAACCATGTCACTCCGGGACTGGCCACTGAGCACACCTTGTTGTACGGTGTGGAGGCCAAATTTTACTCAGCCCGTCCCTATTTAACTGAGCACCTGGAAGTGGAAGAAGTTAGCAACCTGTATGCTGCTGGAGACGGCGCAGGGTTGACCCGGGGACTGGCCCAAGCATCTGCTTCAGGGGTTTGGGTTGCCCGCCATATCGTAGAGAAGCTCAATACTTCCTCCTCAGTACACATTGTTGCTACAAATTAACACCCTTATTCTACTGGGAAATGGTCATACTAAGTGACGGATGAGCTTTACCAACCTGGTTAGCTCATCTATTCCAACGGCGAAAAGGAGTGCATCCCGGTGGCTAAAAACCGTAACAACCAGCGGAACAGAAACGAGCGAAACATCAACATTCGTGACGTTGTTCCGGTGGAAGAGTTTGCTGGAGAATATGAGGGTGCTGAAGCAGTAACCAATCGCAGAAAAAATGAGCCAGAAGATTACAACTTAAACGAGTACTGCTAAATTCGCCGTTATATTGAGGGGGCGGCCTTTTATAGGCCGTCCCCAAGTTATTAATTAGCTATCTGAGTAAATCTCTCACTCCCTTTCACGAATATACTCAGTCATGCTAAAATATTTAGTAAGACGAAAAAACTTCAACAACAAAACTGTGTAAAGGAATGTGAGGCGATGAACATGCTGTTTAGCCCCTATACCATTAAGAACGTGACCTTTAAAAACCGGATCGTCATGTCTCCGATGTGCATGTATTCTTGCATGAAAGGGGATGGAAAAGTAACGGACTGGCATCGTGTCCATTATACCAGCCGAGCAGTGGGCCAGGTTGGCCTGATTATTGTGGAAGCCTCTGCCGTTACCCCCCAAGGGCGTATTTCTGTGCATGACTTGGGGGTCTGGAGTGACGAGCATATTGAGGGTTTGGAGGAATTGGTCCGCTTGAGCCATGAGCACGGCGCCAAAATTGGCATCCAGTTGGCCCATGCCGGACGCAAAGCTACCGTTGATGGTCCGATTATCGCTCCGTCAGCTATTCCGTTTAATGATAAGTTGGAAACCCCTCAAGCAATGACGGCGGAACAAATCAAAGAAACCATTACCGCATTTCAACATGCTGCACGCCGGGCCAAAGCAGCTGGGTTTGACGTTGTGGAAATCCATGCTGCTCATGGATATTTGATCAATGAATTCCTCTCTCCTTTGAGCAATAAGCGCAATGATACATATGGGGGTGACCGTGACTGCCGTTACCGTTTCCTGCAAGAGGTGATTGAAGCGGTTAAACAGGAGTGGGAAGGTCCACTGTTTGTGCGCATTTCGGCTAGTGATTATCATCCGGATGGATTAGATATTGAGGATTACGTTTATTATGCCCAAAAAATGAAAGCACAAGGCGTGGACCTGATTGATTGCAGTTCCGGTGGGGTTGTGCCGGCTAAAATTAATGTTTACCCGGGATATCAGGTGCCTTTTGCAGAAAGAATCAAAAAAGAGGCAGGGGTAGCCACCGGAGCGGTAGGCCTGATCACCAGTGCTTTACAGGCAGAGGAAATTTTACAAAATGAACGGGCCGACCTAGTTTTTCTGGCTCGTGAACTGTTACGTGATCCCTATTGGCCAAGACGGGCCGCACAGGAATTAAACGTGGATATTGAAGCCCCCCGTCAATATGAACGGGGCTGGTAAAACTCACAAGCCATACTTTAATCTATTTTGGGTACCTTATGAAAGGGGGAATTCTGAAGGGAGGATCATCATGCCTTACGGTGCCCATGAAGCGATGGAAGCCCATGAAATACTAAGCGATACGATCAACATGATTGACCACTTCGCCATGTATGCCACTCAATGTCAAGATGCTGAACTGGTACAAATCCTGAACCGGCACATTGACCAAGCCATTCAGCATTATAACAACCTGGTGGAATATACCCATGATTATTCACAGGTACCTAATACAGCCACGCACACCCGATCACCTGTCCAGCCAGGTCAAATTCACTATGGATTGACCAACCCTCAACAAAAAGCACCACAGCTGCGGATGAGTACCATGTCCACCCAGCAAATCGCCCATGCCGTTTTATCTGCGCATAAAAATTCGGCTAAAAATCACATGAGTGCCGCTCTGGAATGTGCCGATCCCAATGTCCGCCAGCTGATGGTCGACGGGGCTGTAGCCTGCGAGCAAGCCGCTTATGAAATTTTCCGCTATATGAACCAAAAAGGATGGTACCAAGTGCCCACCCTTGACAATCATACGGCCAAAACGATGCTGCACAGTTACAAGGCTGTTCAGCAGCCGCAGCCTCAAATGTAATCATCCCCCATCCCCCAACAACAACTGTTGGGGGATTTTCAGGTGGTAGTCCGCTGGATCAACCCACTTTTGAAATGGCCAGTCTACTTGCCACTGGTTTGTCAATTTTTTCAGCTTTTGGCGTACGGAGTCAGGCAGTGGGAGTGCAATAAACAGACGTTTTGTAACCCTTGTCTTTTTTCCAAGTGACTCAATGCTTCTTATCATCATGTGACAACTCTCTTTTCTGCCCAAGCTTCTACCCAAGTGACAAATTGTCTAAAATGGTTCACATATGTTGCAGGGATTACTCCTTGCTCACGCATACGTTCTTCATCCCCTTTGTAGGCCACGAAATCGATACCTGCTGATTGAGCCGCTTTACCATCAATCCATGAATCTCCCAGCATAACCCAGCTTTTTACCTCAGGAAAACGTTGCTTCACGACTAGAAGACCGCTTGGTGCCGGTTTTAGCACCTCCATTTGATCCCTCCCTATAACAGTGTCCATATATGGGAGGATACCGGTTCCTTCTAAAGCTAAGGAAGCAGAAGCATAGGCATTATTGGTTACGACTGTCAAGATGATCTTTTTCTTTTTCAATTTAGCAAGCCCCTGCTTAACTCCCTGTTCCAATTGCACATTCTTCATCCCTAATGTTTCATGCTTAGTCACAATATTAAATATTTCCTGTGTTAACCGGTCTTTTTCGTCCGGGTTTTCGACCAGGCTTTTGCCCCTTTCAATCACCTGAGCCGGTGTGATTTCCCGTTCATAAATCGCTCTTGTGCCAATCTTGTTCTCCAGCAGAAAGCTAACGATTTCCTCTCTCATCGCTTTGAAGTTAATGCGGGATTGCAAAAGCGTATTATCCATATCAAACATA
Source organism: Caldalkalibacillus uzonensis (assembly GCF_030814135.1). Classification (NCBI taxonomy): domain Bacteria; kingdom Bacillati; phylum Bacillota; class Bacilli; order Caryophanales; family Bacillaceae; genus Caldalkalibacillus; species Caldalkalibacillus uzonensis. Next base: position 141,744 of record NZ_JAUSUQ010000002.1, read on the forward strand.
ATGCCCAATTGCACGTTTATCTCCCTCCGCCACTCCTCTTTTCCACATGCCATCCTCTCCTTTTACTATAACAAATCTCCATCAAAATACCCATATCTTTCCTTAAGACTATCTTTTTTGCTGAAAGAGTGATATACTATAAATACTAGTGTCAGAATTTTTATGATTCATATTTTGATTGGAGGAGATCATATGCCATTAGAAGGAAGAGCTCTGTTATTTGTGGGACCGGACGGATCAGGACGTTTTACACTAGCTAATGCCATCGGTGTCACGTTAAATATACCAATGGTCACCTCCTATACGACCCGGCCTAAGCGGCCCCGTGAGACGGATGGAAAGGAATATCACTTTGTATCTGAGGACAAATTTAAAGCCATGCAGGAAGCGAATGAATTTATTGAAGTGGTCCAATCGGACGATTTTTACTACGGGATTCGTAAAGAAGATTGCCAGCAACTCTTGGAAAAAGCGGGCAGTTTCTTCGCTATCCTGAGTCCTGAGGGCTGTGAGATTTTCAAACGGGAATTTACCAATACCTTAACCATATTCGTCTATGCTGACCGGGACACTGTTGTGCAACGGCAAATTGAGCGGGGAGATGACCCGGAAACGATCAAGCGTCACTTAAGCCACTATGAAGAAATTATGGCCTATAAAGACAAATGCGACATTGCTATTCCCAACTATGACTTGGCCAGCACCGCCCAGGAACTGACCAACCGGATTGAAAAGTTTCTGGGCATTGAACACCATCCTGACAGCAAGTATTAAGCCAGCAAATACTACACAGCCAATTACGAACAGCGGATGCGGGAGAGTGGTTCTCAGCCATTCTCCTTTTGTGTGTACGACATAATTAAGGAGCTGAAGCACAAGATGTCTCTCCAACCTATCTCACCGCATGAACGCATTAAAACATTAGATATCATCCGTGGTTTTGCCTTACTAGGGATCCTGGTTGCTAACATGGCTTTTTTTGCTTCTCCCATTATCTATATACACATGGCTGCCGTTGATTGGTGGGAAAAAGCATGGGATAAATGGGTACTGTGGGTGATTCAATTTTGTGCTGAAGCGAAGTTTTTCACCATGTTTTCATTATTGTTTGGGTTAGGTTTTATTTTATTTATGGAAAGGACCGAGGCGAAAGGCTATTCAGTTGTACCTTTGTTTAGCCGGCGCCTGGTCATTCTGCTGTCAATCGGGATGATCCACGCTTTTTTCATTTGGGCGGGCGATATTCTCCTGCTTTATGCCGTCCTTGGTTTTGCCCTGCTGCCCTTTCGTCATATGTCTTCTAAGCAGGTGCTCACTTGGGCCATTGGTTTGTGGGCTGTGCCGTTGATTTTGATCACCTTGCTTTTTGCCCCCGGTTTGGGTGATGAGTTCGCTGATCCCCTGTGGGAAGAAACGGCCTACCGTTATATTGAACGTTCCATCGATGTTTATAGCAGCGGCAGCTTTTTAGACATCACTGCTCAGCGTTTTTTTGACTATCTGTTTCTGGGCATCAATTCTTTCCTCATCATTCCCCTTGTCCTGGCCATGTTTCTGATCGGTGCCTATGTGGGTAAGCGGCACATTCACCACAAGCTGGATCAACACCAGGGGCTTATCCAACGCACTTGGTGGTATAGTTTGCTCATTGGCGTGCCTTCTGCCTTGTTACAAGTTTACAGTTCTGAGCAAATGCTGACCACCGGACTGATGGTCTATCAATGGCTCTCTGTTGTCAGTGTGTTTATAGCTGGGCCAGCCTTGTGTTTTTTCTACATCACATCACTGATATTACTTTCCCAACATCGGTCATGGCAGCTGCGCTTAGCCTTTTTGGCGCCCGTAGGCCGTATGGCACTCAGCAATTACTTGTTGCAATCCATTGTATGTACCACTCTGTTTTATAGCTATGGATTTGGCCTCTATAACCAAGTCGATCCGGTCTTGTGGGTTGTCATTGTGGCTGTTCTCTATCCCCTGCAAGTGTGGTTTAGTCATGTATGGTTAAGCCGCTTCCGGTATGGACCGGTGGAGTGGTTGTGGCGTTCTCTCACATACCGCTCGTGGCAGCCTCTTAAGCAGCCTTCTAATAAGTAAAATCGATAGGTTGTGGTACATGAGATCGGGATCTGCCAGGCAGGTCTCGTTTTTTTATGACTATAGCCACATTTTACAAAAAGTCTGTTATATATCAAAAATTAATATTGCATTTTTGTAATATAACACATATAATAAAAACAACACAGGAAATCATGACACCTCAGAGGAGAGGAGGAGAGAAACCAGATGATCAAGTTTGAGCGCAACATCTCTGCCAAAACTTGTCCACACTGTCGTCAAGAATTTCATGAACTGTATGATTCTTATACCGAAGCTTGTCCTGAATGTCAGGTTGAGCACAAAGGCGTTTTAGTTCAAACCGAAGGTGGATGGGTGTGGCAGTTATAACTCCCATTGTCACACTGGTTGTTACTTAACCATGGAATGATGTGTATCACCTCAATTGTTTACTCATACTTTCACCTTTTTGTATGGATCAGGCTTTAAACAGAGCCTGTTTTTTTTTGGTAAAAAAACACTTTCCCGCAGCAAGGAAAGTGATGTCAGGTTTTGTTAAATATATGCTTCACTAATCTTGGCGGATACCAGCCGACAAACAGACAGCCGACCAGGGCAATGCCCATCGTAACAATTAATGGATAGCCAGTAATCATGATGGGGCACCACATGATCACAGCTTGAATACCAAGCAAAACACGCAACAACCACAGAAAGCTGCTTAATGCAAGATCCTGGGAAAGAGGAAACAGCTGATGCCAAAACTGATGTTGATGGTGACCCCATACAGCCTGCAACTGGGTTGCTGTGGCAAACAAAAACAAAGCGTAAACCACCCCCAGCACCCATCCTTCACTTAAAACATAGATAAACAGTATTCCAACGGCTGTCAAACGCACGTAAATTCCCAAATAGTCTTGGGCCCTGATGAACGTTTTCAGATATAAATAGCGGAAGGCATTGTTTTGCTGAAAGGGCAGCCATGCCGTGACATCACTTAACCAGGGCCGTTTCTTGACCCGTGTTCCCATATGCGGGACATCCACAAAAGACTGACAGAAGGCATAAAAGCGGCTCTTTTGTTTCTTCTCCAGTTCCAACAGGCGCATCCACTGATAGCCAAAGCTGTGAACCACCTGCCGTTCGTACAGAAAAAAAACAATCACCACGAGACCAAAGAGCAACAGCAACCCATACGGTCCCTGGTAAAACCACCATAGCAGAAAACCAAAGCTAAACAAGACCCTCAATCCCCGGTGCAAGGCCACCTTCCGCTCGTCAACATGACGTAAGAGAGCCCAATGGGATCCGAAATTCCACCCTTTTAAAATAAAAGGAATCAGAAAGTAAGCCCAAACCGGCTGCCCGGGCAGAGCCACAGTATCCCGCCAGATGGGGTAAAGCAAGATGGCGGCCACAATGACGGCAGCGAGTTGCAAAATCAGATTATAACGATAAGTATGCCGAAAATAGCCATCCATCTGTGTCTGGACAGGGGTTAAAAAAATCAGATCAGCCTCATGCAAAAAATGGCGTTGCGGAGCCCGGGTTACAAGCCAGCCAAATAGCAAAGCATAGATTAAACCCATGGGCAGCCAGTCCGGGATCCAAGCCACAATCTGGTCATAGTAAATCATGCCGATGATTAACAGCACAATGACCGTAAACAAGAGGCCGCTAGAAGCGATCAACTGCCAATAGCGGATCGCTTCGGTAATAAATGCTTGAATCCTTTCTCTCGCTATTTTTCCGACATCAAGTGACATCGCCTGCTCCTGATCCGGTCTCGATGGTGTGCTGCCAGTGTTTTGGGAAAAAACTCTTGTTTTGCTCATACTTGATCAACCTCAGTCAGTACAAGATAGATATCATCAAGGCTTGCCGTGGGCATGCCGCTGATTTGACGCAAGTTGTCCAGCGTGCCTTGGGCCCGGATGCGCCCCTCATGAATAATCACAAACCGGTCACAGTAACGCTCGGCCGTAGCTAAGATATGGGTGGACATCAGGATCCCTGCTCCCTCCTGCTTGCAAGCGACCAGCCACTCCAGCAAAGACCGGATGCCCAAAGGGTCCAGTCCCAGCAAAGGCTCATCGACAATATAAAGTTTAGGCTGAACGAGAAAGGCCATCATAATCATGAGCTTCTGTTTCATGCCCTTGGAGAATTGTGTGGGAAACTGATGCTTTTTCCTCTCCATGCGGAATTCTTGCAATAAAGGCTCCACACGCTTTACAAATGTGGAGCGCTCCAAACCATAGGTCATCGCGGCCAGCTCCAAATGCTCCCATAGAGTCAGCTCTTCATAATAGATCGGCGACTCGGGGATATAACTGTATAACGAGCGGTAACGATCAGGATCATCCCGCAACTGACAGCCATCAATCACAATGGTTCCCTGGTGAGGGGTTAGTAACCCCAGGATATGTTTGATCGTGGTACTCTTTCCTGCTCCGTTCAGCCCGATAAGGGCCACAATTTCCCCTGCATTAATGTCAAAGCTGATATCATGTATCACGGGTTTCGTTGCTGTGTACCCTCCTGTGACGTGATCCACTTGTAAAAGAGGACGCATGCTTCATCAACCTTTCCCTGAAGTTCCTACCCTCTATTGTTTCTTATTTTTGCCATATTGACAAGTCACCATGTTGAGGCCAAGTCATTTATCATCCCCTTATGTATATATAGCAAAAAAAAAGCCGCAATTCCGTTGAGAGCAGGTTTATTTACGGAACCGCGGCTTAATTAATCAATGATTAACAACAGGAGACCCTTTAGCGTCAGGAAATCTTAATTTCCTGCATCAATTTGTGGTAATCCACCGGGCCATCTTCCAGCAGGTGACAAGCAGCCTGGTGCTGTCCGTTTAAGTTGTGCATCGGCGGCGCTTCTGTTTTGCAGCGGTCCATCACAAATGGACAGCGGGTGTGGAAGCGGCAGCCCTGGGGCGGATCGATAGGGGAAGGCACGTCTCCTTTCAGGATGATACGCTCTTTTTTAACTTTCGGATCAGCTACCGGAATGGCAGATAACAACGCCCGGGTATAGGGATGCTGCGGATTGTCAAACAGCGATTGCTTATCTCCCATCTCCACAATTTTACCCAGGTACATGACAATGATACGGTCAGAGATATGACGGACCACACCCATATCATGGGAAATAAACAGATAGGTCAAATTAAATTCACGCTGCAATTTTTTTAACAGATTAAGAACCTGAGCCTGTACGGACACGTCTAAGGCAGAGACAGCTTCATCACAGATAATCAGCTTAGGTTCAACGGACAAGGCACGGGCAATGCCAATACGTTGTCTTTGACCGCCGCTAAATTCATGGGGATAACGATCAATTTGATCAGCATTTAAGCCCACCATTTCCATTAATTCGACGACACGCTGGCGCCGCTGGCTGCGCGGCACTACATTTTGGATGGCCAACGCTTCTTCCAGAATTTGACGCACCGTCTGCCGTGGATTAAGGGAAGCGAACGGGTCTTGGAAAATGATTTGCATGTCCTTGCGTTTTTTGCGCATCTCTGCTTTGCTTAGTTGTAGCAAATCCTGTCCCTGAAACAACACTTTCCCTGCAGTTGGTTCTTCCAGGCGAAGGATGGCCCGCCCTGTAGTCGATTTGCCACATCCTGATTCTCCGACCACACTGACTGTCTCACCCTCATTGACATGGAAGCTGATGTCATCTACCGCTTTCACATAGTTCACGGTGCGGCCGAAAATACCACCTTTGATGGGAAAATATTGCTTCAGATGTTCAACTTGAAGTAATGGTCTCTTCGTCATCACTTGGCCACCTCCTCCTGTTTATCCCACTTCTCCGTATACATCCAGCAGCGCACCAGATTGCCGTCTTCCATGGTTTTTAATTCGGGCAGATGATCGAAACACATCGATTTGGCATGGGGACAGCGGGGGGCAAAGCGGCAGCCCTTGGGCATATTGAACGGACTGGGTACAGAACCTTTAATAACAGTCAGTTCCTCCTGGTCCTCATCATGCCGGGGCAAAGCGTTGAGCAATCCGACGGTGTAAGGATGCTTTGGATTTTCAAACAATGATTCCACATCGGCATACTCTACCACTTTACCAGCATACATGACGGCCACTTTATCGCACATCTCAGCCACAACCCCAAGGTCATGGGTGATCATCATAATCGTTGTGCCCAGTTCCTCCTGCAGTTTCTTCATCAGTTCCAGGATTTGAGCTTGAATGGTGACGTCCAATGCCGTGGTTGGTTCATCAGCGATCAATAGCTCGGGACTGCAAGCCAAAGCAATGGCGATCATCACCCGCTGGCGCATCCCACCGGACAATTCAAAGGGATATTGCTTAGCACGCTTTTCGGGAGAGGGAATGCCGACCAGTTTCAGCATCTCAATCGCTTTTTCCCACGCCGCTTTTTTGCTTTTCTTTTCGTGGATGCGGATTGTCTCCGCAATCTGATCTCCTACGGTATACACAGGGTTCAGAGATGTCATCGGTTCCTGGAAGATCATGGAGATATTTTTCCCCCGGATATGCCGATACTCCTTATCCGATTTCTCAAGCAGATTTTCCCCTTTAAACCAGATTTCCCCGCCCACGATTTTGCCGACTGGCTGAGGTAACAGACGCATAATAGACAAAGAGGTAATACTTTTACCACAGCCGGATTCCCCGACGATCCCCAATGTTTTTCCTTTTTCAATGGAAAAACTGACACCGTCAACGGCTTTTACTTCTCCTTCGTCCGTAAAGAAGGAGGTCTGCAAATTCTTCACTTCCAAAATGGGGGTTCCATTATTGACGCTCATCCCTGTTCACCGTCCTTTACTAGTTCAATTCCACGCGTTTATTCAACAGGCGATAGGTGATGTCTACCAGCAAGTTAACGGCCACAAACAAGACTGAGGCAACCAACACTGTTCCCTGCACCACCGGGAAATCACGTGCCCCTATGGCATCAATCATTAAACGCCCCATACCGTTTATGGCAAAGACAACCTCAGTTAGAACAGCCCCTCCCAGTAATGTGCCAAACTGCAGACCGACAACCGTCACAACGGGTATTAGGGCGTTGCGCAAGGCGTGTTTATAAATGACAACCGCTTCTTTTACCCCTTTGGCCCGGGCCGTGCGGATATAGTCCTGGTTAATCACTTCCAGCATGCTGGAACGGGTCATGCGGGCAATGATGGCCGCGCCACCTGTTCCTAAAGTAATAGCAGGCAGAACCATATGCTTCCAGGTCCCCCAGCCGGCAACAGGGAACCAATTGGTTGTAATTCCAAATATATCGATTCCGATTCCAAACCAAATAATCAACATGATACCAAGCCAGAAGTTAGGCATAGACAAACCGAATAAGGCAATCAACATCACCGAGACATCCCAAATGGAATAACGTTTCACAGCTGAGATAATACCGGCAATGAGTCCGATAAAAATACTTATGGCCATACTGACTACAGCAAGTTCAACAGTGATTCTGAACCGGGAGTTGAAAATCTCCTCCGTCACCGGCCGGCCGGAACGGATTGATGCGCCCAAATCACCTTGAATGGCATTACCCAGATACTTAAAATATTGGATATGCAAAGGATCATTTAATCCCAGACGCTCCCTCATTTGCTCTACCCGCTCAGGAGAAGCACTTTCTCCGGCCATAATCTGAGCGGGATCCCCAGGAATGAGGTGCATCAGCAGCAAAACAATCAAGACAACACCCATCAAAACTGGTATGGTTTGTAAAATCCTGCGGACAATATAGATAAACATTTTGTACACCTCGTTACTCAGTTTTTCATTCTGGGATCAAGGGCATCTCTCAAACCATCGCCTAACAGGTTAAAAGCCAGCACAGAGACTAAGATAGCAATTCCAGGGAAAGTTGAAACATGAGGGGCATCCCAAATATAGTTTCTTCCTCCGGACAACATGGCTCCCCATTCAGGTTTGGGCGGCTGGGCTCCTAAACCAAGGAAGGACAGGCCGCTGGCAACCAAAATAGCTGTAGCAATATACAGGGTAGCCTGAACGATAATCGGGGACATCACGTTGGGCATAATATGCTGGAAAATAATCTTTCCATCTCTGGCTCCCAGGGCCTTAATGGCATCAATATACTCCAGTTTGCGCACGGCCAATGTAGAGCCCCGTACAATCCGTGCAAAAGTGGGCACCGCAAATATTCCCACGGCAATGATGACATTGATCAAATCAGGTCCCAAAGCACTGACAATAGCCAGAGCCAAAAGAATACCGGGAAAAGCAAGCAGCACATCCATAATGCGCATAATCAAGGAATCAATCCAGCCGCCGTAATACCCGGCAACAATACCTAAGATCACACCGAAAAAGGCCCCGATGAGTACGGAGACAAAGCCCACATACAAAGTGATTTGCGTGCCATAAATAATCCGGCTGTAAATATCCCGGCCTAAATGGTCGGTGCCCAGCCAATGCTCAGCAGAGGGTTTGGCCAATTTATTTTGCAAATTTTGTTCCAAAGGATTGTGGGTGGCAAAAAATGAAGGGAATAAAGCAATAATGACCAGAATCATGATCATAATGCCTCCGACCACAGCGGCTTTATTTTTACTTAATTTTTTGAAAAACACTTTCCAACTCCTGAATGTGGTATGTCCAACTTTAGGAGGGTGGGGACTTTGGGCTGCCGTGCCGTTTGCCGAACCAAGCTTTGGTTGACTCATGCGTGTTTCACCCTTTCTTGAATTTAAGTATGACACATCGTAGATATATTCGATTATTTTTCCTGTCTGCACTGGTTTACCCCTATACATGATAAAAAGGGTTGCACTTTTATAAGATACAACCCTTTTTATCTTTTATTGGGTTTATGCAAGTATTATCTGCTTGTTAAGATATTATTCTTCAATGGTTACTTCTCTCAGTTGCATGATATTGTCAGGGGAATGCCAGTAACCTTTGACATTCGGAGCTAATCCAATCAACCACTCCGGATGATAGAGATAGATCATTGGTGCTTCATCAACCAGGTACTCCTGAATATGTCTATACAGCTCTATACGGGTATCCGGGTCTGTTTCTTGGCGGGCTTGGTCAAGCATGGCATCCACTTCTTCGTTAGTGTAGAAAGATCTGTTACCAGGTTCCCCATGATTGTTGGAGTGGAACAAAGCATAAGTACCATAGTCCGCATCATAGGTGACAGTGCCCCAGCCCAGAATGAACATATCATGTTCACCATTCGCTGTTTTTTCCAAGTAAGCACCCCATTCTAACACTTCGATTTCAGCATCGACACCAATTTCTTTTAACTGGGCTTGAACCACTTCCGCAATGTCTTCCCTGACTTGGTTATCGTTAGTCCAAATAGTCGTTTTAAATCCATCCGGATAACCGGCTTCAGCCAGCAATTCCTTCGCTTGTTCAGGATTGTATTCCAGCTGGCTTACACCATCATGGTAGCCAAAAACATCTGGTGCAAGGGGGCCTACAGCCGGAATGCCGGCTCCTCCAACAATCCCGTTAATGATTTCCTCTTTGTTGATCGCCATGGAAATAGCTTTACGCACACGCACATCATTGAAAGGTTCTTTTTGCGTGTTAAAGCTGATATAGGTTAAGCTTACGCTGTCAACATGATAGAGTTCCATGTTAGGAGAAGCTTCTACACGGGAAACATCACTCGGTTGTACAGGTTCGGCAATATGTATCTCTCCTGTTTCTAACATAGCCAGACGGGTGGAGTCTTCTGGTACAACCATAAAGGTGATGCTGTCTAGCTTAGGTGGTTCACCCCAGTAATTTTCGTTCTTCTTCAGGACGATTTCCTGACCAGGCTCCCAGCGCTCCAGGACAAACGGACCGGTACCAACCGGGTTGGTGGCAATGGTGGTTTCACCGTTTTTCTCGGCTTCAATAGCCGCAGGGCTGATCATTTGTCCTGCAGAATGTGTAAAGTGAGCCAGCATAGGTGAATATGGATACCATGTTTTAATTTCAACCGTGTATTCATCAACCACGTTTACACTCTCAAGCCATCCATTTTTTTCAGGATTATTTTCGAAAATAAAGGCACGCGGAGAGCCCAGGTCTTCATCCAGAAGGCGCTCCAGGTTGACTTTTACAGCTTCAGCATTAAACGGTGTTCCGTCACTAAAAGTAACGCCTTCACGCAGTTTGATATGCCAGGTCACCTCGTCTACCTGCTCATAGTCCTCGGCAAGCAAGGGTTGAATTTCCCCATTTTTGTCCCGGTAGAACAACGTTTCATAGATGTTATGGGCTACGTTGCTGGATGGATTGTCAGTGGCTCCATGCGGATCCAAAGACACAGCGTCAGACAAAATGGCAATCTTCAAATCTCCGCCAGCTGCCGGTGTTTCAGAGGCTTGATCTTCACCTGTTCCTTCGGTGTCCTCAGGAGCAGGCTCCTCACCGCCGCCACAGGCAGCCAACACTGTACTTACAGCAAGGACAAGCACAGCAAGCAACAGCCATTTACGCTTAAAATTCATTAAATTACCCCCCTAAAATTTTTGTTTATAATTTTGTGTACATTTGACACAAACAACTATAATTGATATCAACCCAATTTGCAAGCGTTTTTTTTCGGTTAATTTTGACAATGTCTACATAAATAGCACAATTCGACAATATTATTGTTTTGAAAAAGTTATAAAAACGGGCCTTCTGTTTATAGGCCCGTTTGTTGCATCTGGGGTGGAAAGACGTTTTCTTGTTGCATTATTTTTTCGATGATAGGGTAATAGGCTGTATAAGTATTCCTATCAAAGTAGGCATCACCGGTTCGACGCACTAAGAAGTCCTCAGCGTAAACCACCATTTCATGATGTACGGCATAGTACAGTTCGGCCCAGAGTAAGGGGGGAATATGGGACTGATCCTGCAGCTGAGTTTCTCGTTCTGCATTTTTTATATACTGAAAAATATGTCCGATATTGCTGCCGTAACGCCGAACAAGCTTTTCCGCCTGCTCTTTTTCGACATGATGTTTGGTGAGCTCCTGGATATGCTGGTCAACAAAGTCCGGCCAGCTTTCCGGTCCCCCCACCTTCCCGCCAGACAGCACCTGGGAATCCGTTTGGCAAGGGGCAAACGAGCGCCCTGTTTCCTGTTCAAGTTCCCGGACAACCAAGTCAACGACCCGTTCCGCCATTTTGCGAAACCCGGTCAGTTTGCCTCCCGCAATGGTAATCAGACCAGATTCGGAACGGAAGATTTCATCCTTGCGGGATAGCTCCGACGGGGACTTGCCTTCTTCGTGTATGAGTGGCCTGAGTCCGGCCCAATGGGATTCCACATCGTCCCTGGTAAGCCCGATGGTGGGAAACATGGCATTGGCCGCCTCCAGCAAATAAGTGATATCTTCCTCACTAGTGGGCGGGTCAGCCAAATCACCTTGATAATCGGTGTCTGTCGTGCCAATATAGGTTTTGCCATCCCGTGGAATGGCAAACACCATGCGCCCGTCAGGCACATCGAAGTAAACCGCTTGGCGTAAGGGGAAGCGGCTTTGGTCAACCACGATATGCACCCCTTTTGTCAGGTGCAAGCGTTTCCCTTTGAGAGAGTTGTCTTTTTGGCGGAGATGATCGACCCAAGGCCCCGTGGCATTGACAATTTTTGAAGAATGGATGATGTAAGCCTTTTCCTCGACTCGGTCCGTCACGGTGACACCAATGAGCTGGCCTTGATCATAGATAAACTCTGTGGCCTCAGCATAGTTGACCGCCAGCGCCCCCTGTTCCACTGCGGTCTTAATCACTTCCAGCGTCAGGCGGGCATCATCTGTGCGGTACTCCACATATAAGCCGCTGCCCTTCAGGCCGTCTTTTTTCAACAGCGGCTCCCGCTCCAAGGTCTCTTCCTTGGTCAACATGACTCTCCGTTCACTTTTCTTAACTCCGGCCAGCCTGTCATACAGCCACAGGCCGAATGAAGTGGCTAAACGGCCATATGTCCCCCCTTCAACCAAGGGCAACAGCATCGGCTCCGGAATCACCACATGGGGTGCATTGTGATACAAAATGGCTCTCTCTCTGCCCACTTCCCTGACAAGTTTGACCTCCCCCTGCTTTAGGTAACGCAAGCCTCCATGGATCAGTTTGGTGGAACGGCTGCTTGTTCCAGCCGCAAAATCCTGCATCTCGATAAGCCCTACTCTAAGTCCACGCAAAGTTGCATCCAAAGCAATGCCACAGCCGGTAATTCCCCCGCCAATGACCAACAGGTCTAACGGTTCCCCAGCCATGCGCTTCAATATAGCAAAGCGGTTGTATTTGGAAAAAGCCAGTTTCTCTTTGCCCATGCTTGAACCACCTTTCTGTTTTTCTTGTCGGCAATTAAAAAAGACCGCAAAAACCACTACATATTCTGTAGTGATTTTGTGCGGTCTTCTCCAGTTCTCTGACCCTAATTATTAATATCAATATAAGTATAGCACAAATTTTGAGACACAAAAAGATACGCAATCACGCAGTTAAAAATATTACCATTAGAAGATTAGATCACTCACATCAAAATCTTACTGAGGAGAATCATCGTAAAATTTACGGATCCTCCCGTTTCTGTTATTGGCCAAGGGTATTGAGAGCCGTTACTTAAAGGTCTAAGTTCCATAACTTAGGATCACCAACGGAAGTAGCCAGTGCCCCGGCCCGCAAAGCTTCCAAAATCTCCTCTTTTTCTCTGATCAGGCCGCCTGCAATTAAGGGAATGGGCAGCTCTTCCGTTAATTCATAGATCACTCTGGGCATCAACCCGGGCAGTACCTCTATCGCATCCGGCTGACAGGCCCTGACCAGTTCAATCCCCCTCTTCAAAGCGCTGGAGTCAAGCAGAAAAATGCGCTGGATGGTCAGCAGTCCCTCTTCTTTGGCCGCTTTGATCAACTGATTGCGGGTGGTAATAATGCCATCCGGCTGCCATTCTCTGGCCACATATTGGATGGCACTTTTGTGATTGGACAGGCCTTCGATAAAATCCAGGTGAATAAATACTGGCATGCCAGCTGATTTCAGCCGGTCTACATAGTCCTTGATCGTCAGCAGATCACCGGTTAAGAGAAAGGCAATGTTGGCCTCGCTGTCCACCGCTTCTTCAATCAACTCCGGCTGATGAATGGAGGCAATCACTTGTGATTGAACCATATCCACAATAGGAGAATTCACGTCCATCCTCCTTTACAGTCCGATACCCCCTGTGCAGGGAGGCATTTTTCTCATTTCATCATACCCTATTCCTCATCTTTTTCCCAGTTCATGGTACGCTTAACCGCTTTTTGCCACTTTTTATACAGCGCATCTCTTTTTTCAGCGGACATGAGTGGTTGAAACGTCGTATCCGCTGGGGCATTGTGTATGATTTCAGCTTTGCTCCAAAAATCAACTTCAAGGCCGGCTAGATAAGCTGCTCCCAAAGCGGTTGTTTCGGTGACCTTTGGCCGCTCTACATTGACGCCCAATATATCGGCCTGAAACTGCATCAGGAAGTTATTGGTCACCGCACCGCCGTCCACTTTAAGGGCCTTTAGCTTCAAACCGGCATCTTTTTGCATGGCATCCAGTACATCTTTGGTTTGGTAGGCCAATGATTCCAACGTGGCCCGGATAATATGTTCCTTGCGCGTGCCCCTTGTTAAGCCAAAGATGGCCCCTCTGGCGTACATGTCCCAATAGGGGGCACCCAGTCCGGCAAAGGCTGGTACCACATACACCCCGTCCGTGTCATCCACTTTAGTGGCATAATACTCTGAATCCGGTGCTGAGTCAATAAGTCTAAGTCCGTCCCGCAGCCATTGGACCGCGGCGCCAGCAATGAAAATACTGCCCTCCAAAGCATACTCCACTTTCCCGGTAATGCCCCAGGCAATGGTCGTTAACAATCCCGATTGGGAAGTGACAGGGGTTTCACCGGTGTTCATTAGCATGAAGCATCCTGTGCCGTAGGTGTTTTTGGCCATCCCCTCTTCAAAGCAGGTTTGACCAAACAGTGCTGCCTGTTGGTCCCCCGCTACACCGGCAATAGGAATCTGGGCTCCGCCAAACGTAGACGGGTCTGTCACTCCATATACATGGCTGGACGGTTTCACTTCAGGTAAAATCGAGCGCGGGATGTCCAGTTCGTCCAACAACCGCTCATCCCAATTCAACTGCTTAATATTATACAACATGGTGCGGGAGGCATTGGAGTAATCAGTCACATGTGCCTCTCCCCCGGTCAGTTTCCAAATCAGCCAGGAATCGATAGTACCAAAGAGGAGATCCCCCGCCTGTGCTTTCTCTCTCGCTCCTTCCACATGATCCAGAATCCACTTCACTTTGGTTCCGGAAAAATAAGCATCGATAACAAGACCTGTATTTTGTTTAATATACTCTTCCAGCCCTTTTTGTTTTAGTTCATCACAGATATCGGCCGTCCGCCGGTCTTGCCAGACAATGGCATTGTAAATGGGTTTGCCGGTGTGTTTGTCCCACACCACTGTGGTTTCCCTTTGATTGGTAATGCCAATGGCAGCCACCTCGTAGGGTTTTATGCCTGTCTTTTCCAGTACCTCTCTGGCCACGCCGCTCTGCGTGCCCCAGATTTCCATGGCATCATGTTCTACCCAGCCTGGCCGGGGATAGATTTGTTCAAACTCTTTTTGGGCAATGTCCACAATTTGACCTTGTTTGTCAAACAGGATGGCCCGGGAGCTGGTGGTCCCTTGGTCAAGGGCTAAGATATACTTTTTTTCCATTTTATTCACTCCTCGCTAAAAATAGTTCCGTCTTCCACTATCATTTGCTTTCTATCTTCTTCACGTGAAGCAAGAAACCTTTTTACAACCTGTCTTTTTAGAAAATTTTATGTATGAGTACGAAAGTTCCATGTATCATAATCTCTATGGAAACTCCCCCTTCTGCCCCTATCAAACAAAAAAGAAGACCAAAAAACCACACTCTTCCCACCAAAGAGTAGTTGTTTTGGTCTTCTCCTTATCTCCAACCAGGTATAGATTTGTCTACAGTTTATGATAGGCGGACAAGTTTGTCAACATTTTTTGAAATTTGCATCTTACTGATTCGCCCGTCTGTAATTCTCCAGTTCCCGGTTGATCTCCTCATTGGCCCGGTTTAAAGCTTCCAAGGGGTCGTCCCCATTGTGTACACTTTCAATGGCGTTGACCACCCGTTCCCGGGCTTCCGGAAAGACCCCAATTAATGCGCCTTGAGTGGCCGGGGTCAGCTTGGTGTTTTGCAACTGCTCCACTGCGGTCAAAAATTGGGGATATTGCTCATAGACCTCCTGCAACACCGACTCATTATGAGCTGCTTTGGTGATAGGGAAATAACCTGTGCTGGCTGCCCACTGAGCCTGCACATCAGGCTGGGCTGCATATTTGATAAACTCCCAAGCCGCTTCCTGTACCTCTTCAGGAATGTCAGCCATCATCCACAGGGAGGCACCTCCAACCACTACCCCATGAGGCTCTACTCCGTCAGGTACTGGCAAAAATGCCGTCCCCACTTCAAAGTCAGCGTTATTGACGTTTCCGGATGTAGAAGCGGTAGAATCCAAATACATGGCCACCGTCTGAGCCAGGAAAGCGGCGCGGTGATCATCCCAATCCCGCCCATAATTGCCCAGTGTGCCGTCTTCTCTTAAGTCAGCCAGCCATTGAAACCAGCGCTGCCCCTCTTCCTGATTAATCAGGGCCTGGGTTGGCTCCCCGCTGCGCCCATTATCATTATCCACATATAGACCTCCTTGATTGGCAATCATTTGCTCCGTAAACCAGCCATGGCTAATCACCGAAAAACCATCCACCCGGCCGCCGAAATGCTCTTTAATCACCTTGGCCGCCTCTCTCACCTCATTGTACGTCCGTGGCGGGTTCTCAGGGTCAAGCCCTGCTTCCCTGAACATATCCTTGTTAAAAAACATAATCGGGTTGGAGGTGTTAAAGGGCATGGAGTATAGCTTGCC
Source organism: Caldalkalibacillus uzonensis (assembly GCF_030814135.1). Classification (NCBI taxonomy): domain Bacteria; kingdom Bacillati; phylum Bacillota; class Bacilli; order Caryophanales; family Bacillaceae; genus Caldalkalibacillus; species Caldalkalibacillus uzonensis. The sequence goes on from NZ_JAUSUQ010000002.1 coordinate 157,778, forward strand.
ATCCACCTGATAATAAGCCAAAATGTTTTCCTCAAACTGGCTGACATCAAAATTGTCCCGGTCAATAAATGTTTGCATCGGCTCAATATAGCCACTCTCAATCATATATTTGGTGCCCACTTCAAACACTTGCACCAGAGCAGGAGCTTCAGAGGTACCGACCACTTGCCTTAATTGGGTTAAAGATTCCTCATAACTTCCCTGATAGACGGCATTAACATAGACTTCATCCTGGCTCTCGTTAAAGCCAGCCACTACCGCTTCCACTGCTTCACCCAGGTTGCCTCCCAAAGCGTACCAGAAATCAACAACGATGCGGCCATCATCCGTTGTTTTCAGCTGACCGGTTGACGAACTGCACCCGGACATGACCAGCACCAATGCCAACGCCAGTAATAAGAAGGCTGATGCCCTCTTGTGTTTTAACATTTCCTTCACCTTTTCTTCCCCCTTGTGCATTTTTGAAAAAAATGTATAAGCTCACCATCTATCCTTTTAATGCCCCTGACATCAATCCACGGCGGATGTGTTTGATGCCCAGGAACAATAAAAGCAAAGTAGGCAATAAAATGATCACCACGCCGGCCATGACCATATTCCAGGCTGTAGAAGCTTCTTGGGAAATCATCATGCGGATGCCGATCTGGACCGTGCGCACATTTTCATTGCTGGTCACCAACAGCGGCCATAAATACATGTTCCATGTGGTCAAAAAGGCATATATAGCCAAGGCACTCAACATAGGTTTGGACAATGGCAAGGCAAATGACCAATAAAAACGGAAACGGCTGCAGCCATCAATTTGCGCTGACTCATAGAGCTCCTTGGGCAAGGTCATAAAATGCTGGCGCAACAAAAAGATGCCAAAAGCCGTCGTTAGAAACGGAACAGTCAGGGCCAGATACGTATTGAGCCAGCCCAGATTAAGGATCGTGACAAAGTTGGGAATCATAGCTGCCTCCCAGGGTATGAGCAGGGTGGAAATAAATAGAAAGAAGAAAAAGTTGCGCCCTTTGAAGGGAATAAAGACGATGGCATAGGCAGCCAGACTGCACAACAGTAACTGCCCTAGAGTGACTATGGACGATACAATAAAGCTGTTAACCAAAAACTTAAACAGCGGGATGGTGCCAAAGGCCTGAAGATAACTGTCAAGGCTAAACCGGGACGGGATATAATGTCCGCTGTACAGCTCAGCCGTACTTAACAAACTGGCCAGTAAAGCAAACAGGATAGGAAAAAAGAGCACGAAAGCCGATATGCTGAGTAAAATATAAACAATGACTTTTCGTATCATTGATAATGCACCTTCTTTTCACCCACTTTAAACTGCAGTACTGTAAATACCAGGATGATGAAAAACAGGAGAATCGCCTGGGCACTGGCAAAGCCAAAGCGGGAAAACTCAAACGCCTCTTTGTAAATCGAGTATACAATGATATTGGTGGCCTCATTGGGGCCCCCGCCTGTTAAAATATGAATCTGCCCAAAAGACTGAAAAGCATTAATAAGCGTCACCGTCACCACAAAGAAAAGCGTCGGTGACAAGAGAGGAAGCGTAATTTTAAACAACTGGGCAAAATAACCGGCTCCGTCTATGCGTGCACTTTCATACAACTCTTCTGATATATTTTGCAAGCCGCCGAGCAGGATAATAAAGTTAAAGCCTACATTCATCCATACCGTGGTCACGGCAACCGAGAGCAGTGCCCATTCCCCGGATGTCAGCCATGGAACCGGAGCCAGTCCTAGGAAAGCAAGTATATTATTAAACACACCAATGCTGGGATGGAACATAAACAGCCAGATGGTTGCTCCTGCAGCCACGGATACACCAAGTGTAGACGAAAATATGACTCTGAAAAATTCAACCCCCTTTAACCTTTCATTGGCGATAACCGCTAAAAACAGAGCGAGCAGCACACCGGTAGGAACCGTATACAAGACGAACTTCAGAGTTTGGATCATGCTGTGTTGGAAATTGGGGGACTGGATCAAGTGCATATAATTTTCCAGCCCGATAAAAGCCACTGTCTCCCCGCGGGGATTGGTGATGAAAAAACTGTAGTACAACGTTTTAAACATAGGGTAGAACAAAAACACGCCCAAAATAATAAGTGCTGGAGACAGGTACATGAGTCCCTCAGCGAAAAGCCGCCACTCTTGTGTGTGCATTTTCCTATGCTCCACAGCGGGATGTCTCAGTTTAGGCTGAGGAGACTGAAAGAAACGAAACGTCACTGACTCACCTCCCCATTTGGCTTATCCCATCGGGACTTGTTTTCAGTACATAGGTATTCTACAGCGCAAATATTAAGAACATTTTAATTTCCGGTTAAAGCCCTGTTAATTTTTCCTGCATTGGATAAAAATAAAAAAGACCAGGCCACACATGTGAAGGTCATGTGATCTCCTGGTTTTCCCGGCGGTTGAACAGGTTGTTCACGTTGACCGCTAATTGACAAGCCAGTTCCCTTGGCGTCAGGCGCTTTATGTCAGCCACTTTTTCAACCACAGGCTGCAAAAGCAAGGGCGTTGTTTCCTGCCCCTCAAACGGTCCGGCAAAAGGCCATGGACCGTCCGTTTCCACTACCAGATTCTTTTTTGGCACAAGCTCAACCAGCCGCTGATCCCGCTTTCGATAGCACACCTCAGGCGTCACAGAAACATAGTAGCCGGCTTTGACAATTTTCTGAATCATCTCTTGCGGCGCTTTAAGCCAGTGAAAGTGTGCCTTTGACACGTTTTCCTCTTGTAACAGCTCAAAGACAGGTTGCACCTTATCATGGACCGCGTGCAAAAGCACAGGAAGATCGAACATTTGGCTGTGTTGCAAAAAAAGCCTAAGCAGCTCCGTATACCCTTCCAGCAGCGGATGCCCCATCTTGTTCAAAGTGTAATGGGGCAAGCCAACTTCACCAAAGGCTGCTACCCACCTTCGCTCTTGGCGGACCAAGCTAAACAGCTCACACAGTTCCTTCTCGGTGGGAAGAGGCTGTTCAGGATGATAGCCAACTGCCGCAAAGACAAAGTCCGGATAGGAGTGCTTCAGTTCCAGCGTACGGTAAGCGGAGGCCAGGTCAGTAGAGACAGCAACTACACTTCTAACACCGGCTAACTGCCAGTGGTTAATCATATCATGGAGCTTCTCTTTTCCGTAACGAAGCAAATATTGATCCAAATGCAGATGGGCATCAATGTACTTGCTTCCCATCCCTGTTCACCTCAAGCTTTGGTGCTATGTTTTGGTTGGGAACTAATATCCCCGTTTGACATCAATGACATTGCGCATGGCTTCCGTATCTGGATAGCGCTTTAAATTTTCTTCAAAGATAGCCAGGGCCCGGCGCATGTAATGGGGGGAGCGGCCCGACACGTGAGGCGTTACGATGATGTTTTTCTCCGACCAGAACGGATGATGATCAGGTAAAGGTTCCTCACTAAACACATCCAGGACAGCCCCGGCTATTTTGTTACTGCGCACCGCCTGAAGCAACGCCTCTTCATCCACCACTTTCCCCCTGGCAATATTAATCAGATAAGCGCTGGGCTTCATCCAGTCCAATTCAGTATGACCTACAGCATGCTCCGTCTCCGGGGTAAGGGGCAGCAAGGCAACAACAAAGTCACTTTCCCTAAACAAGATCTCCCTTTCCGCCATGGTGAGCAGTTGATCCACATAGCCGGGACAGGGGGCTTGGGAACGGCGTACAGCAAGCACACGCATACCGAACGCTTTGGCCCGCTTGGCAATTTCCTCTCCAATCGCCCCCAAACCGAGAATACCGATCGTTTTGCCATAGGCCTCATCCACCCGGACCGACCTGCCCCACTTTCGCTCTTTCTGTAAGTCATATAATTGATAATGGCGCCGGACAAGGGTTAAAATCATGGCCATGGTATACTCGGCCATCTGAATGCCGTGGATTCCCCGGGCGTTGGTCACCAGGATGTTCCGCTCCCCAATCCGTTCAAAAGGCATCTTTTCCAGCCCCGCACTAAGCACCTGGATCCATTTCAAGGCTGGCAGCTCGTCAATCAGCACCGGTGTCAAGTCCTCTCCGTATGTAAGCAGCACTTCGGCCTCCTGTTTCGCTTCAGCTGTAACTTGATCCATTCTGTCAAAGAATGTGAACTGGTGCTGGGAAAAGACAGATTGCAAGCGTTCTTGGTGCTTGGAGCTGATCTTGGCGCTGGAGACGATTCTCATGGCGTTCCCTCCCAAGTTTGGAGTCAATATAAAATATCAATCATTTGCCAAATTATTGACTAATCAGTCGCATTCCTCTATTCTCTTGATTCCTAAAGTGGCTGCCAAATGATTTAACTCTGCATACACCTCCGGTGATAGGGGGATACCTTCTTTGATTCGCCGGGTAGCAGTGATCCTTTTTCTCTCCCCTGGAATATAGATTTGGTCTGCTCCTTCTCTTAACGGGATAGCCTTAATTTCATCGCTCATTTGGGAGATGCGCTTCAGGTACTCATTATAGTGTAAATAATGGCTCACGTTGGAAAGGAGGATAAAATGACCCACATTGGCCTCACCAGCATGTTGTTCATAGATAGACTGTACATAGGGGCCAAAGGCAGCTCCGGTCAAAATGCCAGCCAATATTTCCATGGATAAGGCCAAGGCGTAACCTTTTGCTCCCCCGAATGGCAGCACAGCCCCTTTTAGTGCTTCAGCTGGGTTGGTTGTCTCTCGACCCTGCTGGTCAATCGCCCATCCTGTGGGGATTGTTTCTTTGTTTTTGTTGGCCAGGATGATCTTACCCCTGGCCACTATACTGGAGGACATGTCAACGATGACAGGAGGGCCGTCAGTTGGAAAACCGAAGGCGATGGGATTGGTTCCAAAATACGGTTCCCGGCCACCCCAAGGGGGGATACCCTTGGGCGAGTTAGTCGTCAGCATGCAGAAGAGGTGGTGCTGGGTTGCCAATTTGCAGTAATAACCGGCTTGCCCAAAATGATTACTATGCCGAATAGCAATGGCCACCAACCCGTGCTCCTTGGCCTGAGGCCATCCGGTCTCTACCGCCTTGTAAGTCACCACCTGTCCCAATCCGTTATCTCCATCGACTAACATCACATTTCCGTTATGGTGAATCGTTACCTCCGGATGCGGATTGATGCGACCCTCTTTTAAGCGTTGAATGTAAATAGGAAGGCGTGAGATACCGTGGCTATCCAGCCCGTCTAAGTTAGCGTCAACGATAATCTCACTGGCAATACGGGCATCCTCTGGCTTAAAACCTACACTCATAAATGCGTCATGACAAAACTGCCTGGCTTGATCTGCGTCAATCAGGATCAAACTCATCCCTCCTTACCAACAAGCTTCCCCTCTACTCAGACGAACGGGGGCCTTTTAATGGTGGATCAAGTTCATTGTTTAATGTTTCTTCTACACTGTTTAAATGTTCATACATTAATCTTCGAGCCTCTGGTGGATCGCCTTTGTAAATGGCCTCTGCTATCAGTTGATGTTCTTTTAGCGATCGTAAGGGACGGCCAGGAATCTGTAAGGTGTGCATGCGCGCAGTTTTTAAAAGACCCATTAAATGCTTCATTACACTCAGATAAACGGCATTCCCGGTGCTTTCCGAAATGAGGTAGTGAAAGTTATGGTCAGCCTGCTCTAAGTAATCGATATCCACTTCTTCATAAATGACCGTGTCATAATTTTCCTTTGTTGTTTTTAAAATCTTCTCTTTCATCCGGGGTGTCGCCCGTTCAGCAGCCCAGTAAGCCGCTTGTGTCTCCAATACCTTGCGCATTTCAAACAGATCACTAACCGAATCCTGACTGTTAAAAAAGGTTTCGAAAATGTCTTGCATGCGGTCCTTGGGATCTTTGACAAAGACTCCCTGACCGTGCTTAATGTCCACAAATCCCAAACCGGACAAAATCTTAAACGATTCCCTGATCGTCGGCCGGCTAACATCCATGAGCTGGGCCAGTTCTCGTTCCGGCGGAAGCTTATCCCCTGGTTTTAACTGTCCGTCAAGGATTAACTGTTTAATGTGGTTGACCACTTTACCTGTATAATTCAATTTATCATTTTTAATTGATTTAAACATGTTCTCACCTGCTATCTTATTGAGCATATGGACGGCTGTCCCCTCAGCTCCTTCAACACCTCTTCTGCCACTAAGCGGGATGTTCTCTCCTGCGACTGTTCTGTTAACCCTGCCACGTGGGGGGTTAGGATCACGTTGTCTAAGGCAAAGAGGGGATGGTCCTGCTGTGGAGGCTCCTGTTCAAGTACATCAAGAATACCAAACGCCTGGTGATGATGATTTAAAAATGTACTTAAAGCTTGTTCATCGACCACCCCTCCCCTTGATGTGTTAATCATGGTTACCGTTGGTTTCATTTTACTAAACTCGGCATGTGAAATCATATCCCTTGTTTGGGGCGTAAGCGGCACATGAATACTAATAAAATCACTGTGAGCTAACACGTCCTCAAATGAAACTTTCTTAATTCCTGCTTCAGCGTAGGGGTAATCATAGGGACCAACAAAAGGATCATACCCCACTACCTTCAGCCCCAGCGCTTGCGCCCTGACCGCAATTCTTAGACCAATTTCACCGACACCAATCAGCCCCAGTGTCCGGCCGTAAATTTCGGAGCCTGTAAAGCACCGACGATTCCACTGGCCTTGTTTAACGGCTTCTGTGGCAGCTAGCAAAGGACGGCAGACCGTTAGCAAGCCAGCAATGACATATTCCGCGACTGATATGGCGTTGGCATTCTTAGCATAGACCACGGAAACATCCGCTTCCTTTGCCGCCCCGATATCAATATTGTCAAGGCCGACGCCAAGACGACCAACCACTTTTAGCCGGCTGGCATGGGCTAATAATTGACGGTCAACCTGCGTTTGATTGCGGACGATTAGCGCATCAGCATCCTTGATTTCACTGAATAATTTTTCCCGGTCCTTCCACAAATCAGGGTTATAAACCACTTTAGCTTCCTGACGCAATAATCGAATGCCTTCCGGCCAATTGAGCTCCGCAATGACAACCTTCATAACATCCCCCTTTTTTTACCATTGGACCACATACCTCAGGATAGATAACAGGGAGCTAATGGTTGCATTAGCTCCCTCTTGCCGCATCAGCCCCTTGAATTTGAAACTTAGATGCTGACCCCTGTACGGTGAATAGCAAACCCGGTATACTCTTTCAAGATTTCTGATTTGGTCAATTTTCCGTTGCAGGTCTCTAACACCTCGTCGTAGATGAGATCACCTGCCGCTTCTAAGCTGAGATCACCGTTGAAAATATCGCTTAGATCGAGTTCGAGGGTATCCTGCATGGCTTGATAGGAGTTCACATTACTGGTAATGCGTATCGTAGGCATGATCGGGTGATTAATGACGTGACCGCCTCCTGTACTGAAAACGAGCACCTGGGCCCCAGCAGCAGCGATGCCAGTGATCGATTCACTGCCATGTCCCGGGGTATACATGACATACAATCCAGGGTCTTTGGCCGGCGCCTCAGCATAATCAATCAGATCCATAATAGTGGCTGACCCGCTCTTTTGATAAGCTCCCAGGGACTTCTCCTCAATTGAACTCAACCCTCCCACGATATTATCCCCAGTCGGCTGTGAACCGCGAATATCCTCTCCGCTCTCCAAAGCCCGCCGTTCAAAGTGCTGAATAGCGGCAACGATTCTCTCGCCCACTTCCGGGGTGACTGCCCGCTCCCGTATGTAGTCCTCAGCTCCCATCAGTTCTGTAACTTCGGCTAATATTGAGCGTCCCCCCTGAGCGATGATTTTGTCTGAACAAAAACCAAGGGATGGATTGGATCCTAAACCAGATGTAGTATCGGATGTACCGCAGTTGAGGCCGAAAAGAAGGTTGGAGATGGGAACAGGTTCCCGTCTTAACCTGGAGATCTGTCTCTTGATCAGCATCGCTTTTCTGGTGGCTTCCGCAGTGGCCGCAATCGCTCCTCCAGCATGGCGTATATTGACTACTTCGACTGGCTTGCCAGTCTGGCTGATTTCATGGGCGATTTCTTCTGCCGTACACCCTTCTTCCCGGAAATGATCAATGACCACAACACCGCCCACATTGGGGTTTTTACCCATACCCACCAGTGTTTTAAAGGTGGTTCTCAAGTCGGGCTTCACTTGACAGCGGCCCAAGGGGTGGGTGATGGCAATGGCGCCTTCAATGGTATTAGCCACCCTTTCTGCTGTTGAATTGGCGTAAACCGTCCCCGATAAAATGAGCAGATAATTACGAATACCGGCACTGCCATCAGGTCTGACATAACCAAAAAATTGATCCATTATTGGGATACCTCCTTTTCTTTCTCGCTCTTATACCGGTCTCCTCTTCCCCGGTTACTCTCCATGTTGTGAATATGCACGTGTGCCCCTTGTTGAATATCTTCCGTTGCCGTCCCAATGCTCAATCCATACTTCAAAATCTGTTCCCCTTTTTTAATGTCTCTCACAGCGATTTTGTGTCCATAAGGGATATCGCTTTGAATTTTGATCAGTTCTGTCCGGTCACCAATACGAACCTCGATGCTTTGACCCGCCCGTACATTGTCGCTAATCACTGTACCCGTATTATCCTCAGGCTTAATCACATACACTTTTTTCCCCATATTATCCCTCCTACACCGTTTCTCTTAGTGGTCTTACCTCTTACCAAGGTGTTTTAAATGTAGCAGAGAATACACCATTTCGTCAATATATTTATTTTAAATTTTTATAACATTTTGTTATTATGTTTATTAATAAATGGGATAAAAATAGATCATATTTAACGGCTTAAGGGGCTGATCTGATTGAACTATGAACATATAAAAACGTTTCTTATTGTGGCTGAAAAGAAAAGCTTTACCAAAACAGCCCAACTTTTACACTTGTCCCAACCTACCGTCACCGCTCATATCAAGGCACTGGAGCGACACCTGAATACAACACTGTTTGAACGAAACACCAAATCAGTGGCGCTCACACCCGCTGCAAAAATCTTATACCGCTATGCCAAAGAGATTATTAAACTATGTGAACTGGCTGAAAATGAGATCCTCAACATGAGTCAAACCATACAAGGCAGATTAACCATTGCTTGCAGTCTGACGATTGGAGAAAATATTCTGCCGCTTGTGTTAAAGGAACTCAAACAAAACTTTCCCTATCTCCAACTCAATGTAGACATCACCAATACCACCCAGATTATACAAAGAATTAAAGCTCATACATTGGATATTGGTTTAATTGAAGCGCCTGTGGACGATCCCTCGCTGATTCTAGAGCCTTTTATGGAGGATAAATTGGTCCTTATCTCTAGCCCGAACTATTTTGAAATAGCTAAATGTTATGTCACCAAAGATGAGATGACCCAGCTCCCCCTTATTTTACGTGAGCAAGGGTCCGGTACCAGAACTGTAATGGAAAAACACCTGGCCCAAGCCGGTGTGGAGCTTGAAGATTTAAACATCATCTTGGAATTGGGCAGCACAGAGTCGGTCAAGTCAGCTGTAGAATCCAATCTGGGCGTGTCAATCTTATCAAGAACTGCGATTAAGAAAGAATTAAAATTAAATCTGTTAAAAGCCTACCCAATTAAAGACCTTTCCTTCTCTCGCCATTTCTATATCGTTTATCATCGGGATACGGTACTGAAACCAACGGATCAAGCCTTGATCCAAACCGTGAAGGCCCTAAACAAAATAGAGGAAGATGCCTCTCCCTCTAAATCACCAACCCCTTAGGCACGGGGACGCGTAAAAAGATGCTAAAGGCAAGATAAATAATAAACATGACTGTACTTGACACGATAACAGGATAGAGCAAGGCCTTCATATTGACCCTTAAGCCGTTAAGATACCAGCTGATCAGGATCAGAAAGAGGGCACTGGTTGTATAGAAACCGATTTGGGGCATGAGGACAACATAGGCGATAAGGGCACTCATACTGATCCATCCTTTTTTTATGTTTCCTTTCTCATCTGTTGCTCCCGGGTCGTCTGGCTCGTCGTGGTAGTATCTGTTAAAGAACAATGCTTTGGCAAGCAAGATACTCCCTAGCACAAACAGAATAAGGATAACAGCTTTTGGGAAAATATCCGCAGGGGGTGTCAATGTTTTGGTATTGATATAAAAAGCGATGGACAAACCTAACACAATGAGCGCAACGATCATATCCTTCTTCCGTTCTCGATCATGCATGGCTATCCTCCTTTACGAACTCCTTACTAAGCACCCATTCGGGTCCCCTCTTCCCCCTGTGCTTTACGTTGAACCCGATTGACGAAGATGGGGGCAAAGATAGATAGAATAGTGAGAATAATAAGGAGAATGGAGATCGGGCGTGTGAGGAAGAGTTTAAAGGCACCGCTCACTGAGTCTGCAATAATCACCGATAACACAAACCCTTGCTCGGCAATCACACCTAAGATCAGCCCTAATACTATAGGACCGGCCGAAATACCTACCTTAAAAGCAAAATAACCTAGTATGCCGCAAGCCAGCATCACATAGACGTCTAATACACTATTCCGAATCGAGTATGAACCAATGACGGCTAAGACAACAATAATCGGAGCCAAATAATGAACCGGAACGGTCAAGGCGCGCACAAAATAGCGGGTTCCCCACAAACCGATCATTAAGAGAAGGAGATTGGCAGTAATTAAACCCAACATAAAGGTGTAGGCAATGGTTCCTGCTTCTTCAAACAACGCCGCCCCTGGCTTTAAGCCATGGATAAGCAGTCCCCCTAATAGGACGGCCGCCACTGGACTTCCAGGAATCCCTAGGGTTAGCAACGGAATGAGAGAAGAACTAACAGTAGCATTATTAGCCGACTCACTCGTCACCACGCCATCCACATTACCTTTACCAAAAGATTGTGGCTCTTTTGAGAAACGTTTGGTCTCGTTATAAGCAACAAATGAGGCCACATTTCCCCCGGCTCCCGGCAGCATGCCGATGAACGTTCCGATAAGGGAACTCCGCAATAAGATCACTGGCTTCTTGAGCGTCTCCACAATCGTTCGTTTATAGATCCCTTTTTTAGGCTGATATTGAGTGATGTACTTATCATCTTTTATAATTAAGCGAATCACTTGCGGAATGGAGAAAAATCCGATCATAGCCGGCAAAAGATTAATGCCTTCGATCAAGTTGCGTATGCCAAAGGTAAAGCGGGGATAACCTGAAACAGGGTCTATGCCGATTAGGGCCAGCAACAATCCCAGTGCACCGCCGATCAACCCTTTTAGTAAGGACTTGCCTGCTAAGCTCCCTATGATGGTCAACCCAAAAATAGCCAACCAAAAATTCTCCGGTGGTCCAAAACTTAAAGCAAATGTAGCCAGTGGTTGGGATAAAAAGATAAGAAATAACGTGCCGATAATACCTCCTATCACAGAAGCCACCAACGCTGTAACTAGGGCACGGTCGGGTTCTCCTTTTAACGTCATGGGATAGCCGTCAAACGTCGTGGCGACAGCAGCAGGTGTTCCAGGGGTATTGATGAGGATTGCTGAATTAGCTCCACCAAACATGGCTGCAGTATAAAGTGCCCCTAAGGCTAAAAGTCCGGTAGCCGGGTCCATCCCGAACGTCAAGGGGACGAGCAGGGCCACGCCCATCGTTGCTGAGAGCCCTGGCAGAGTTCCGATGATGATCCCCCCGACCACTGCTAGAGACATGACGAACAAATTACCAATAGAGAGGCTGTTAAGCAGACCTTGAATGATGCTATCGATCATCAACTTTCCTCCCTTCTGAAACCATGTGATCTGTGATGTGTTATTTCATTTAAAGCCGGTCAGCCAAACACATGCGACCGGCTTATGAATGATCCTCAAAAATTAGACGTCAAACTCTTGCTATTAATTGATTTCGTTAAATTGTTCAAGAATACTCTCCGCTTCTTGCTTCTGTTCTTCTATTAATTTGGCCCATTCATCTCCAGACAGAAAAGCAGGAGGCAATCCGGCATTCTCCATTCCTTCCAAATATTCTGGCAAGTCAGTGATCTTCTCTAATGCCTCATACAATTTCTCGTAGGCTTCCCTTGGGCTTCCTTTCGGCATGGCTAAGCCGCGGTCAATGGCAGCGACAAGATCAATACCCTGTTCTTTAAACGTTGGCGCATCCGGCAGCCACTCGTGGCGCTCTTCAGTTGCGACTGCCAATACTTTGAATTGCTGAGGTTCCTTGGCTACATCCCCTACATTGCCCATGATGGCATCTACATGTCCCCCCAGAAGAGCAGCCACCTGGTCAGCCGCACCCTGGAAAGGAGTGGGATTTACTTCAACTCCTGCCCTGTCCATGAACATTAATGTGGTTAAATGGTCCCCTGTTAATGTTCCGGTCATTCCTACAGTTAAACTGCGCGGATTTTGTTTGAGGTGGTCAATGAACTGATCTAACCTATCAAATTCACTATCGGCCCGAACAGCCAAAACTTGAGGATCAGAGACAAGACGAACCAGAATGTCGAAGCTGTCTGTGTCAAACTCTGTTGGTCTTCCCAAAGGCTGCAAAATGATATGTGGTGTATTAATAGCCCCGATCGTATATCCGTCCGGTTTGGCTTTGGCCAGCTCGGTAAAGCCAACCTCCCCTCCTGCTCCTGTTTTGTATTCAATGACCATGTTGGTTTCAAAGTAGTCCGTCCACAAACTTTCGATCAACCTTAAATTAACATCCGTGGTTCCACCAGCAGAAAAGGGATTGATCGTGATGATATTACGGTTCGGATAATCTTCAACAGATGTGGATGAACTACACGCAGACAAGAACAAAGCCATCATCAATGTGATAGAGAGCAAAACAGAACACTTTTTCATAAGAACCCCCCATTTTCTTCATTGATCACTTTTAATACCCAACTCTGCCAGCACATGCTCCATATTTTTCTTTGCTTGAGCTTTGATGTTTCGATATAAGTTATTACCATGGCAATCGATGGACACGATCAGCGGGCCAAAATTTTTAACTCTAAACTTCCAGATGGCTTCAGGCATCAGATCTTCCCACCACACCTCCTCAATATCTTCAATCTGCAATGTTTCCAAAGCAGCTGCTCCTCCAATGACGGTCAAATAACACCCTTTTAAATCGACGCAAGCCTGACATCCGTCTTCCAAGAGGCCTCCTTTTCCAGCAATGGCCTTTAATCCGTATGTTTTGAACAAGCCTCTTGTAAAGCGATCCATCCTGTAACTGGTGGTGGTGCCAACACAAATTTTTTTATATTTACCGTTTTCTAATTTTTTGACGTTAGGAGCTGTGTGCAAGCCAATGGCACCTTTTAATTGAGCAATGAGATCTGGAGGCAGTTCTACTTTTTGATCAAATAAGCGGATCAAGTTGGCATCCCGAATACCGAAAATATGACCATCGATGCTGACTGTGTCACCCGCCCGTAATGTTTCAATCAGTTCATCCGCAAGGGGAGACTGGATATGATAGTGAGCCATTTTGTGGCACCTTCCTTATTCTTAATAGGTAATAGACACTGCTTCTCCCGGACTAAATGTCGCCCTTCTTCTCCTCGCCGGCCAGCACATCATATTAACGGCCACAGGATTCATGGTCATATGGGTGTGAGCCTCTTCAATATGAACGGCAAGCGCGGTGGTACTCCCGCCCAATCCGTGGGCTCCAATGCCCAGTTGGTTGATTGCCTCATATAATTCATCTTCTAACGCCCTGACATGAGGATCGGGATTTTGGGAGCCTACTTCACGCACGGACGCTTTTTTGGCCAAAGCGACGCACAGGTCAGCCGAGCCACCTATGCCGATCCCCACAATAGTGGGGGGACAGGGATTGGCACCTGATTCAAACACACATTCCAACACAAACTTTTTAATTCCGTCGCTCCCTTCAGCCGGAGTCAAGCATTTTAAGTAGCTCATGTTTTCCGATCCCGATCCTTTAGGGACGTTTAAAATCTCGACTTGATTTCCCTGGACAAACTCATAATGAATAACGGGAATCCGGTAGCCGGTAGAAGTGCCCGTATTTTTACGGGTGAGGGTATGACAAATGCTGCTTCGCAACGGATGCTCTAATGTGGCCCGTTCGGTCCCCCGACGAATCGCCTGCTCCAAACGCCTGCCATCGAAGCGAACTTCACTTCCAATTTTGACAAAGTAGATAGGGATGCCAGTGTCTTGGCAAATGAGCATATGATGTTCGTCGGCCTTATCAACATTCTCAATCAGTGTCTTCAGGATTCTTTTGCCGCTATCCAATTCCTCCCGTTTGTACGCATTCTGCAAGGCTTCTCTCACATCCGGCGGTAAATCTTTTAAAGATTCAATATATAACGTTTTGCATACTTCCTCCACATTTTGATAAAATGAATCGTCAACATCCCAAACCTCACTGTAATCTTGCTGGTCGGCTAAGATCATCCTGTCAGTCACCCCTCCTCACCTCAAGGTTATTCAATGATATATTCTCCATTCCCAATTCGCATTCTGTTTTGCTTTACTTCTCTTATCTCGTATCGTGGCTCCCCGTCATCTCCTTGTTGAACAAAAATATTTTTTAGCCAGTTCTGATCATCCATTTCAGGAAAATCCTCACGATAATGAGATCCTCTGCTTTCTGTCCGCAGCAGTGCACTGGTGGTGACCATCTTGGCAATCGTGATCAAATTTTGGACATTGAGCGCTTCTTGCCAAGCCAGATTGTATGCCCTCGGACCTCTGATAGAGATTCGCCGTACTCTCTCTTCTAATTCCAGCAATTCTCTCTGTGCATCCTGCAAATCTTTTTTGGTGCGCACCAGTCCAACTTTTGTCCACATTAAGTCCTTTAATTGGTGTTTGAGTTTAAAAGGATTCTCGCCATTCTTTCTATTGAAGGAAGAGAGTACCTCTTTTTCCGTATCTCTGACCTGTCCTGCCCATACTCTTGCCGTTTTGTTCAGGTTAAGAACATAATCAGCCGCCGCATCTCCTGCTCGGGCACCGAACACAATGGAATCAGCAACTCCATTGCCTCCCAAACGATTGGCACCATGTACGCCCCCTGCATCCTCTCCAGCCACAAATAAGCCAGGGAGATGAGTTTCACAGTTAATGGTGATCTGAACACCTCCCATATGATAATGAGCAGACGGGGATATTTCTACGGGCTCCGTGCTCAAATCACGTCCAACATCTTTACACCTTTCAACCATCCCAGGGAACATCTTTAGTACATTTTCTCTACCCAAATGAGAAACATCGATATATACGCCTCCCAAAGGGGTTCCCCGACCCGCCATGATCTCCATGTAACAGGCTCTGGAGACACGATCCCGGGTGGAACGTTCCATTCGTTCCGGATCGTAGCGATTCATAAACCGTTCTCCCAAGGCGTTATACAAATATCCTCCCGCCCCTCGGAGCCCTTCTTCCAAAACCCCGCCATTTAATCTTGAATTTTCAGCTAATAATCCGGTCGGATGAAACTGCATCATTTCCATATCTAAAAAAACAGCTCCTGCTCTGTAGCACATGGCCATCCCATCACCTGATTTTTCCATACTCGGTGTGGCCATCCTATACATGGTTGCTGCTCCACCCGTTCCGACAATCACGGCTTTGCTGCGGACGACCAACAACTCACCCGAGCGGATATCCAGCATCAGGCACCCCGCAATACAACCACTATCTACATCGACTAGCAACTCAAGGGCTCTTACTTCATCCCATGTTGCCACATTGGCTTTGGCAAAGAGCTGATCTCTCAAGCGGGAGGTAATCTCAATCCCAGTTAAATCCCCCCGGTGGACGGTGCGGTCAAATGATTGGCCAGCAAAAGGTTTTTGGTGAATGGTGCCATCCTCATTTCTGTCGAAAAAACACCCCATTTTGTTTTCTAATTCGAGGATACGCTTAGGTGCATCCTCGACCAAGACCCAAGCCAAATCTTGATTGTTAATCCCTGCCCCTCCTTTAATCGTATCGGTGAAATGTTTATCCAGGGAATCATCGGGATGGAGAACAGCATTGTATCCCCCCTGAACCATACGCGTGCATCCGCTTTTGCCGATCAACCCCTTTGCAGCCATAATGATCTTTAACTTGGGAGAGACATCAGCCGCATGATGGGCGGCAAACAACCCCGCCCCTCCACTTCCTAGAATTAAAATGTCCGTCTCAACATGCTCCACACACCATCACCACCTTTCCAACAACGGATTATAACACCATGAAAAAGAAGGAGAGGGCAAACAGAAAGGTGCCAATGATTGTAAAACTCATAAAAACGTCACGATTATCTTTGACCCACCCTATGTCAATGCACATCACTCTAATCCCGTACAGGGCATGAAAGATCACCGCAAATAACAAGATGGCATCGATCAAGGGACTGATGTGTAGAGCAGCGATAACGCTCCCGCCAGGAAGTTTACCGATCATGGCATAGCCGCTGTAAATTTTTAAAGGAAGTAAGATGAGCAGCATTAAAGCGGTGATCCTTTGAATAAGCCAAGCAATGTATCCCACAAAAGGTTTCTGACTGATTTTGAACTCCCTACCCGTCTCAACAGATGTCCTCGATCTGGGTGACACCATCGAACCCTGATTCCTCCTTTCACCTAGATTAAGACCCTTACCATTTTAGACCCAAAAAACGACGGATCTGTTTTTCCTTTAACTTTTGAATGGTTACCATCGGTTTGATCCCTTTAGGACACACTTCCACGCATCCCCCAAAAACATGGCAGCCAAAGGCTCCATCGTCTCCACTAACCAGATTGAGCCGTTCTTCTCTGGCCCCGTCACGTTCATCTGCAATGAGATTATAGGCTCTGCTGAGAGCGGCAGGACCGATATAGTCCTCTCCCCGCATGGTAATGACGTCACAAGACTGGTAACACAACCCGCACGTAATACAATCCTGATTCTCATCAATGATCTCTCTCCGACCGGATGAAGGCAGAATAATGGCAAAATCATTTCTCTCTTCCTTAGGAACAAAATAAGGCATAATTTTCTGCCAACTTTTAAAAAACGGATCCATATCAACTGCCAAATCTTTAATGACAGGCATGTGACGAAGAGGGGCAACAACGGTTTCCGTTCCCAAATGTTCAATCTTTGTCCGGCAGGCTAGACGCCCACGTCCATTAATCATCATGCCACATGTTCCACACATCCCCAATCTGCAAGCGCACCTGAATGATAACGTTGGATCATGTTCCTCCACAATGACAAACAGAGCATCAAGGACCGTCATGTTTTTCTTTACGTCAACCATAAATTGGTCATAATATGGAGCCTGCTCTTCCTGTTCAGGATTGTAGCGCCTGATGCGAATGGTGGCTTGAAACAATGGTATCACCCACCTCAGAAAAGGTATGACCTCTATCCTTTTTTTACTTTGATCCTATTGATATTTTAATAAGTTGTCAAGGAAAATATGTAAAATTAAGATTTTTCTATTATTTGTTTTCGTAATAAATAGGATAGTAATAATGAAATTCTAATTCGTTCTATTCACTGCTAAAATGAGGTATGACCAATCTGATATGAAGGAGCCGCTCATCTTGTCTCTAACCTTATTTCTCATCGGTTTGATCAGTGGCGTTGTCACTGGTTTACTTTCTATTGGGGGAGGCATTATCCTGATCTCATTTCTGATCATCATTCCCCCCTTAATACTTAAAGAAACGTTTACCATGCAAACGATCGCCGGGTTTGCGATGCTGCTCGCTTTTTTTTCCACTCTTTCCGGATCGATTTATTATTGGCGAGCACGACTGATTGAGCGAAATGTGGTCCTTTTCCTGGGTGTTCCCTCTTTTTTTGGGGCGATGCTTGGGTCCTTTCTGTCCGAATATACACCAGAGAAAATCTTAAAAATCATCTTCATCATCCTCGCTGTGGGAGCAGTGATCATTTTACAGATTTCCCAGAATCCAAATCATGCTGATCAGCGTTTCCGTTTTCAACCCTATTCGGCTGTACTGACCGTTGGGGCAGGCATCGTGATCGGGGGGATCGGGGGGTTAATCGGACTAGCAGCCGGGTTTATCTATGTCCCTTTCATGACCTATTTTTTTAAATTCCCTATTAAAAAAGCTATCGGCTCCAGTCTGAACACCTGTTTTCTGTTGGCTTGTGGTGGTTTAGCCATTAAATTTGGCGTTCATTCCATCGCCCTTGGGTTAGGATTCAGTCTCGTTTTGGGCGGCATCATCGGTGCCCAGCTGGGAGGCATTATTGGAAAATTTCTCTCCCCTCTGATCTTGAAAGAAGTGGCCACATTACTTATTTCCTTAATCTGTATCAAGCTCATCTATGATTTATTCCAATTATAGACAATCAAGGAGTGAATACTGTTGACCTTCTCTTATAGAATTCTACCGGGCGTTGTATTATGTTTGCTTATCATGACCGTGGGAGAATTATTCTCCCGCTGGATCGGATATGGATTAAATCTCTTACAAGGACTAACCACCGACAATCCCAGCCCTGTATCCGGCATCTTCATCGCCATTTTATTAGGATTGGTGGTTCGAAATGTCCTCGGCCTACACGAGTTTTTCAGAGATGGAGTCCTATTCTCAATCAGATATATTTTAAGACTTGGCATCATACTACTAGGTATTCGCTTAAGTTTCTACGATGTAGTCAAATTAGGAATCTGGGGCATTCCTATTATTGTCTCTTGTGTGGGGGTGGCTTTGTTCATCACATTGTGGATGACCCACAAGATGAATCAATCCAGCCGTTTGGGCACCTTGATTGCGGTAGGAACAGGTATTTGTGGCGTAACGGCTATTGTAGGAACCTCGCCGGGGATACGCGCCAATGATCGTGAAGTCGCTTATGCCATTGCCAATATTACACTGTTCGGGATTATTGCTATGTTTATATATCCTTATGTTGCTTATATACTCTTCCAAAATGATCCAATTAAAGCAGGTCTTTTCTTGGGAACGGCGATTCATGAAACTGCTCAGGTTGCAGGGGCAGCTTTAATCTACAACCAAATGTTTGCCCAATCTCTGGTCATCGACGCCGCCACCATTACCAAACTGACTCGAAATTTTCTGTTGCTTGCGGTTGTACCATTGATGAGCTTCTACTATGTAAAAAAATTAAAAGACCGAAGAGAATCAGAAGGAACTGAGACTAAATGGTATCAGCTCATTCCTCTGTTCGTCCTCGGTTTTTTGGCCATGGCCATTGTGCGGAGCATTGGGGATGCGGGAGCAGCAGCCAATGGTTTAGCCTTCGGTCTCTTGAACGAGAACCGGTGGGTCACGCTGTGGACCACCTTAAGCACGCTGGGGTCCAAGTATCTGTTGGGCATTGCCATGGCAGGCATTGGCCTTTCCACCAGCGTCCATGTTTTTAAAGGACTGGGAATTAAACCTTTTTATATCGGTATGATCGCAGCTCTCACTGTCAGCATCATCAGTGCTGTCCTGATCTATTTCCTTGGTGACTTTATCCGCCTCTAAGCGATATTTTAACGCTTCAAATATTGATCCAAATGCAGATGGGCATCTACATATCGGGCTTGCACAAGTGTTTTCCTTCCTTTCAGGCTGTTTTAAAACGGAGGAACAGATAAATGCCGGACAAGATCATCATTCCGCCCCCTATTTGGGTTACGCTTAGCGTTTCTCCCAGGATGAGATAAGCCAGGATAGAGGCACCAATCGGCTCAAAAAGTACCGTCACTGAAATGACAGAGGCGCCTACCCATTTTACGGCCCAATTGAAAATAGAGTGGCCCAGCAAGGTAGGAAACAGGGCCAAGGCCAGAAACAGCCACCAGTCGCCAGCAGGATAATCAAGGAAGGGACTGTTCTGGGCCATAACATAGGCCAGGATAAACAGAGCTGCTGCCCCATAAACTACATAAGTATAAGCCATAATAGACAAACACTGCCGCAAATGCTGCCCACACAGCCAGTAACCTGAGACCATAGCAGCTGCCAATAACGCAAGGGCATTGCCCACAATTGCTTCCCCACCAAAGCGGAAGTCTCCCCAAAAGATCAGCACACTGCCACCAATGGCCAAAATTCCTGCGGCCAAAGCCTTGATCGTCATTCGTTCCCTAAACAGTACATAAGCCCCTGCAAAAGTGAACAAAGGTTGTAAGGTGACCAGCACCACCGAACTGGCCACCGAAGTGTAATTCAAAGATTCAAACCACAACACGAAATGCAAGGCTAAAAACAAACCGCTGACAAGCAGATAGACCCATTGCCGCCTCTCTAATCTTTTCAATTCCTTAAAATAAGGGAACACAAATGGGGTCATCAACACCACAGCTAAAAACAAGCGGTAAAAGGCCACAACCTCAGCCGGTGCAGAGGACAGCTTAACCAAAACAGCTGCGGTCGAGACAAACACAGCCCCCACGATTAATCCAAAATAGGGCGGAAATACTGGTCGCTGTTGGTCCATTGTTCTCTCTCCTACCATGTGTACCTGTTTAAATATTCAGCCTAATGTTAGTCTTTAGACTAGACTAGGATCGTTGTGTATGCCGCCATTGTTTCCACTGAAAGTAGATAGTGCAACCGATACAATAACCGGCCAAGGCAAATGCGGCGGCCACCATTACCATACCGGCCGGGATCCAGCCACTCCAGTGACCAGTGGTCCATAGAATACCTACGGCCAGCCCCAGAAGGATAGTGGCGATGCTCTGGTTAAAACGCTGCAATTCCGCCGCTTCCTGTTCAGCAGCCGCCAATCGGTTCTTAAGCAGCGGTTTGGTCAAGACGAAGACTACATTGCCCTTGGGACCAAACAGCAAGGCCAGCAATGATATGATGAACAATAGCGTCAACAGGAGCTGGGATTGCAACAGGATAGCCAACAAAATTCCTCCGACCATCACCCACTGATTGGCTCGGACCAATGGAACCGGAATGC
This sequence comes from Caldalkalibacillus uzonensis, assembly GCF_030814135.1. NCBI lineage: Bacteria > Bacillati > Bacillota > Bacilli > Caryophanales > Bacillaceae > Caldalkalibacillus > Caldalkalibacillus uzonensis. Next base: position 178,693 of record NZ_JAUSUQ010000002.1, read on the forward strand.
CTTGTTTCATGAAACTCCCTCCTTATGGATATGATATTAGATTCACTTTATCATCATTATAACAGGAAACTTAAAAACTCTCTCGGCAACGGCCGAAAGAGCTTTTTCACACACCCCTTTTGTTAGATTAATTTGTATTTACCTTCTCATGTCCCTCTAATTGGTCTAAAGCCTGTTCAACTTTGGTGACCATTTCCGCTACACGAGCTTCGGAGAGATCAAACGTAATCCCAGCTTGCTGATAAATCTCTGGCAGGGGTTTGGAACTGCCCAAACCCAGCGCCTGTTTAAAGCGGGTTAAGGTGGCTTGGGGATCCTGCTGATAATCAGCCCACAATTCCAGCGCTCCCAGTTGGGCGATGACATATTCAATATAGTAAAACGGCACCTCGAAGATATGTGGCTGTAACATCCAGCGCACTTCCAGAATCTCCTCCAACCCTCTAGTATCCACCCCGTGGTAGCTCATTTCCTGAGCCAGCTCCCGAAACTTGAGCTTGCGTTCCTCAGGGGTATGTTCCGGGTGTTCATACATCCAGTGCTGAAACTGGTCCACCACCATGGCCCACGGAAAAAACGAGATAATGTTCTCTAAATGTTCCCGTTGAGCCTTGTGCAACTGTTCCGGATCCTTATAAAACACATCCCATTCATTCATCGTCAACAGTTCCATGCCCATGCTGGCCAATTCAGCTACTTCCTTGTCAGCTGAACGGTAACTGTCCAAAGGCTGTCTCTGCATCAGATAGTTGTGCACGGCGTGGCCACCCTCATGAATCATGGTGGTCACATCCCGCCCTGAGCCTGTGGCATGCATAAAGATAAAAGACAAACCAGTCACAGGCAGCTGGGAGCAAAAGCCTCCGGGAGATTTTCCTTTCCGGTTTTCCAGATCTAGCAATCCTTCTTCATCCATTTTTTTCAGTACAAAGGAAAACTGTGGATCCAAGCGTTCAAAAATCTTAATGGTCCCCTCAATCAGCTGGTCCACATCTTCAAAAGGCTTAAGCGGCTGATGGCCCGGCACCATGGCCGGAATATCCCAGGGCTTGTAGTCCGCCAAACCAAGTGCTGATTGATGCTCCTGCTGCAAGCGGCTGACAGTGGGTACCACATGTTTTTTAATGGCCTCATACAGACGGTGGCTATCTTCCGGGGTATAATCAAAACGTTCATATTTGCGGTAGATGTAGTCTCGGTAGTTGTCAAAACCGGCATTTTTGGCAATTTGCTGGCGTAGCTCGATCAGTTCACTCATTAACCCATTCAATTTCCCTTCTTCCTTTAATACCGCCTCCCACATCGCCCGCCAAGCTTTTTCCCTTATGTCTCTTGGGGCATGCTGCAGAAGGGTCTGCATCTGTTGAAAGGTACGCTCTTCACCCTCCCACTCCACAGTCAGACTGCCAATAATTTCATTATACTGCTTAACCAACTGGCGTTCTTTCACTTCCAAAGGAATGTTTTCTTCTTTAAAAAGTTGGACTGAATTTTGGCGGGAGCGAATCAGCTCTCCATAGCGCTCCTTGTCCAACTGATTGAGATAAGGACTGCCCACAAACTTTTCATCCAGCAAAAAGCTGTAGCGTTTAATCATGGGTAGCAGTGTTTCATTTAAATAATCATATTGCTCTTTGGCTTCGGCATCGCTATGGTCACGCTTAAAACTGATGTGAATTCTTGCAGCCAGTTCCCCGACTTCTTCACTTAAGGCGCTCTCCTCTTGCAGCCACGCTTCCAGTTCTTCCACCGAGTTGATGTTTTTCTGCAACAATCCTTTTAACTTCTGTTCCAGGCGGTGTTTGTCCAACAGGGGATGCTGTTCATCCGCTTTTAGTTCCAAGGCTAACATATGGTCCATCATCTCGACAGGCAAGACATATTCGATGGCCGGCTGATCATCAATGAACATCGTATCCACTCCTTTATCAGCAAAAAAAGCCGCACTGGGCGACTCTTGGTTTCTTGTTATTTTTCCTCCACAGGAAACTTTTATACAATTTAAAGTTAAAAATGAGTAATACCCGCGGGAACTAATATCCGCGGGTCACATCAATCACATCCTATTAAGGCTCTTTGTAAAATTCTTTGGTGGGCTCCATGACGATTTTCATCACATCTTCCAGCATGACGTTCAGCCGCTGTTCCGCTTCCAATAATTTGGAAATCGTTGGATTGAGTTGAACTGTATTAAACAGCTGTTGAATCTGTTGCTTTTCCTGTTCGGTAATTTGCTGTCCTTGCATCTGTTTCATATGTAATTCAAGTTGTTTTTGGCGAAAGTTTTCGAACATACGTTTGATTGTTTCTTCTGCGTTCACCTGTGCCTGCAAAGATTTTAAGGTTTGAAATTCATTGCTTTCCTTTACAGCTTGGGCAAGCTGATGGGCCTGATCATAAACAACAGTCATCATTAATACCTCCTATAAAGATGTTACTAACCATCATATCAAACTTTTTTTAATGATGCATGAAATGAGATCATCTCTTTTTGTTGGGACCCAGTGGCCCAGTTCATCTACCAGTATCTCTTCCAGTCCGGGATAAAAACAGGTTTAGCGTCACATTAATAAGGTTAATCATTACTTGTCGGCCTCAGAACCGTAGTCAAACGTCTCAGTTGAATAAAGGAGTGAAAGAATGAGTCAATCTAAACCGCGATTAGGCTATGTCTTTTATATCTCAGTTATTATCGTTACTATTTTTGTAGCCTGGGGATTTATCCGCCCCAGTCATTTGGCGGAAACGGCCGGTAACGCCCTTGCTTTTGTGACACGGACCTTTGGCTGGTTTTATTTGTTTGCCACCTTTATCTTTCTTGTCTTTGCCCTATACCTGGCTTTTGGACCGTACGGACGAATAAAGTTAGGCAAAAAGGATGAAGATCCGGAATATAACTATTGGACATGGTTAGGCATGCTGTTCTCAGCCGGGATGGGTATCGGCCTGGTCTTTTGGGGTGTAGCTGAACCAATGTATCATTATATGTCCCCTCCGGAAGGGATTGAGGGTGAAAGCATAGAAGCGGCTAAGGCCGCCATGCGTTATTCTTTCTTCCATTGGGGATTACACCCGTGGGCCATCTATACCATTGTGGCTCTGGCCTTGGCCTATGCCCAGTTCAGAAAAGGGGAATCTGGTTTAATCAGTTCCACCTTCCGTCCTCTTATCGGTGACCGGGTGGACGGCCCCCTTGGCAAAGGGATCGACACTTTGGCGGCCATCGCCACTGCGTTTGGGGTAGCTACTTCACTCGGTTTGGGAACATTGCAGATCAACGGTGGTTTAAGCCATGTTTTTGGACTGCCCAACAACACGACCGTGCATTTATTAATCATTTTGGTGGTCACCGTTTTATATATGATTTCCGCCTCTACTGGCCTGAACCGGGGAATCAAATATTTAAGTAATGTGAACATTTCTCTGGCCGCATTATTACTTTTGTTTGTCTTGCTTGTCGGCCCCAGTATCTTTATTTTGGAAACGTTCACGACCACAACCGGAAACTATCTGGGCAGCATCATTCCCATGAGTTTCAGACTGACTCCCTTTACTCAGGGGGAATGGGTTGGTGCCTGGACGCTTTTTTACTGGGCCTGGTGGATCGCCTGGGCACCTTTTGTCGGTACCTTTATCGCCCGTGTTTCGCGGGGACGGACCATTAAAGAATTTGTATCGGGGGTGCTCTTGGTGCCAACGCTAATCGGAGCGCTATGGTTTGCCACTTTTGGGGGATCCGCCCTTCATTTGGAAATGTTTGAAGGGGTGAGCATCACACAAGCCGTCTCCCAAAGTGTAGAAGGCGCCCTGTTTTTTACCTTGGAACAGTTCCCTCTGGGATTATGGCTCAGTATCTTGGCCACTTTGCTGATTATTACTTTCTTTGTCACATCAGCTGATTCTGCTACTTTCGTCTTGGGCATGCTCACCTCAAAGGGAGCACTTAACCCCAAAGTTTCAACCAAGCTCATTTGGGGAATCTTGCAGTCTGGCATTGCCGCTGTCCTGTTACTCAGCGGCGGCTTAAATGGTTTGCAAACCGCATCAATTGTGGCTGCCTTGCCTTTTGCCGTTATCATGCTGTTCATGGTTCTCTCCCTGAACAAGGCTCTGAAGGCCGAATTGCGTGAAGAACGACGTCGCGAAAAAATGCGTATTCGCAAGTTAGAACAGCTGATCGAGGAAGAACTGGGTATAGGTCCCACCGATATAGACACCTATAAAAAAGACAAATAAAATCTATAAATCAGGGATCCCGCCCAAAGGGGATCCCTTTTTTGAACGGTGTAACCGGATTAGATTTAATCCTCATCTGTCTTTTATTCTCTTTCGCAGGTGTCATCATCTCGAGACTCCCGCGACTGTTGCTCCGTTTCCTCCTCGCTTCTGTCCGGTGTGTAGAAATATTCATTTACTTCCCAGGACTCCACAATGTGCCAGGCCCGGTGAGGCGGATAGCCGCGGCCCACCAAATAAGCGATGGCTGCCACTTCCCGCATGGCATGGGCCACTGATGTGACTTTCGCCTCCTTTAACCCGTATTGAACCAATGGTTCCACTGTACTTAGAACATGATGTTTCATATCATATGGATCATATGGAGCCGGCAATACTTCTGGTGGATGCATCACTCCATCTGGAGGCATATACCCCGGATAAAAGGCGGGATACAAATAAGGACTGGGGACTTGGGGAAAATGATGTAAAACATGCTCATGATATGGATTTTGATACAGATCGTTCACATCTGCACTTCCTTTCCTCATTTAAAATGACACTGTCATTCTATGCATCAACCCACGTTCAAGGTTCCAATTTCTCTTTCCTTTCATTCCCCTCTGGGCAAGATATGATAAAATAAGATAAACAAAGCATGGAAACAAATCAGACAGGAGGATGCAACCATGACCAAAACACTTCCCCCTGGTCAAATGGAAACAAAGAAGTGGCCGATCCTGCATGAAGGAGACGTATATCAATTTAATGAAGAGACATGGCGCTTCAAATTATTTGGTGAGATAAGAGAAGACGTGATCCTTACCTTTAAAGATGTGATGGATCTGCCCAAAGTGATCACCACTGTTGACATGCATTGTGTCACCACTTGGTCCAAATTCGACACCACCTTTGAGGGGATTCCCTTCCGTGAATTTGTGAAGTTAGCCGACTTGAAGCCCCATGTGCGCTATGTGCGTATTTATGGATACTTAAATGGTGATCCTCTCGGTTATTCGGCCAATCTGCCCCTTGAAGCCTTGCAAGGAGATGATGCCCTGTTTGTTTACCGTTGGAAAGATGCAAAAAATGATTGGCAAGACATTTCTCCCAAGCATGGCTATCCTTTACGCTTTATTCCACCCGCCCAGTTTTATCTGTGGAAAGGCTCCAAGTGGGCTACGGGCATTGAGTTTATGACAGAGAACAAGCCTGGTTACTGGGAAATCAGAGGGTACCACATGAACGGCAATCCATTTAAAGAGGAGCGTTTTGCTGATCCTGCCAGCCTGCCTAGCGGTTATGGCGGAGCCAATGAATGGCAAGATCAATAAGTAGGGGGATTTCGCACGGTGGACATCCTGACGGTCACCCTTTTGGAACGCATCGGCATGCTGCTGATCGCCGCTTTTATTATTACTCGCATGCCTTCCATTAAGTATCTCCTGGAACGGGAGCTAAATTGGAAAACAGCTGCTACCTACTCCCTCTTTTTCGGTTTGTTCGGCATCGGAGGCGTCTTGGCCGGGGTCTCCATTTATGACGGACAGATTATTCGTCCCTTGTGGTTACCCACGTTTGATCAACATGTGGCCTTGGCTCACTCAGGAACTGTGGGCGTCGTGATGGCCGGTTTGCTGGGTGGCCCGGTTGTCGGTCTGGGAGCAGGGGCTCTGACCGGCTTATTCCTCCTCTTGATGGGAGGAATAAGCGGTCAAGCCTACGCCATTGCTGCCCCTTTTGTTGGTTTGTTGGCCGGAGGGGCCGCCCGCTTTTTCTCTGAAGAGCGGATCATCTCCCCGGCCAAGTCACTTTTTATCGGGATGTTCGCTATCATTTTAACCATGTGTTTTATTTTGGCGTTTACCACACCCAGTGATCAGGCCATCAGCCTCGTCAATCAAATCGGGATCCCTATGGTTATTGTCAACAGCTTGGCCATCGCTGTTTTCACCATCATGATACGTGCTGTCTTAAACGAGAAAGAGCAGGCCCAGGCCATAGAAACGGAACGGGCATTAAAAATTGCTGACAAAGTGCTGCCTTATTTGAAACGGGGACTGAACTATGAAACGGCGCACACCACAGCACATCTGTTGATGAATGAACTGGAGCCTGCAGCCGTTGCCGTGGCTAACGATCACAAAATATTGGCCCATATCGGGCTCGGTGCTGATCATCATACCCCCAATTCTCCTTTGAGCACGGCTGGGGACAAAATGGCTTTATATAACGGCCATGTCCAGGTGATTTCGAACCAGGCTGAGATCAATTGCACGCACCCGCGCTGTCCTTTGAAAGCTGCCATTTTAATCCCCTTTCATCAATCAGGAAAGATGGCCGGCTTAATCAAGTTGTACTACAAACGCCCCCAACAGATCCGTGCCGTGGATATTGTCCTTGCCCAGGGACTGGGAAGATTGATTTCCAATCAATTGCATCTAGCCGAAGCAGAACGAATGAAAGAGTTGATCAGGGATGCTGAACTGAGACAGTTGCAGGCCCAAATTAACCCCCATTTTTTGTTTAACACACTGAACACCATTGTTTCTCTCATCCGTATCAACCCAGCTCAAGCTAGAACAGTCACACGGCAGTTGGCCCAATATATGCGCATCAATTTAAACATCTTATCCCAGTCCCTCATTCCTATTGAGCAGGAACTGGAGCACTTGCAAACTTATCTGGACATCATCCTTGTCCGTTTTTCCGATCAACTGCAAATTGAAGTCAATACTGATCCGAACTTGTCCCATGTCTATCTGCCCCCCTCCACCTTGCAACCCCTAGTTGAAAACAGTATTCGACACGGATTGAAGAATAAAAGGACTGGGGGAAAGATCATGATCCAAATTAAAGAGCAACAGGATCATGTCTATGTCTGTGTTGAAGATAATGGGACTGGTATTCCCCATGATGTGATTGACCGTTTGGGAAAGGTGCCCATGTCCACCGGTACGGGCAACGGGATCGGTATTTATAATGTCAACCAGCGGCTGATCACCTTGCTGGGTGAGGGGTCTGCTCTCTGTATTCGCAATAAACCGGATGAAGGATGCCAAATCTCGTTTGCCATTCCCCATAGCATTGAAAAGACTGCAGACCCAAAACTGGTCAGGACTGGAGGTGTAAAGCATGTCCATTAAGGTGATGATCGCCGAAGATGAGAAGCTTGCCCGGGAAGAGCTGGAGTATTTGCTCAGCTCATACAATGATCTAGAGCTTATACCGAGCGTGACCAATGGCAAAGATTTGCTTGAAAAATATGAAGAGTACTGCCCAGACGTGATATTTCTAGATATTCAAATGCCTGAATTAGAAGGTATGTTTGTCGCCAAACAACTGCGGGCCCGTGAACATCCTCCGCTTATTGTCTTTACCACAGCATATGAACATTATGCTGTTGAAGCTTTCCGCCTGAAGGCAATCGATTATTTGCTGAAACCCTATAGTGAACAACGCTTGGAAGAGGCCATCAATCGCATCCGGACCGAAATTAAGCGCTTGAGGGAACAAGCAAAAAAGGAAGCCACAGCGCCAGAAACCAAAACCTCTCCATCTAGAGAGATCCAGCGGATAGGCAAGCTGTTAATTGATGATGGTGAGCGCTTATCGGTGGTGGATCCCGCCTCCATCCTGTATGTGGTCCGGGAAGACCGCTTGTTAAAAATTCATACGGCCACCAAAATATACACCTCTAAACTGACATTGCAGGAACTTGAGGAAAAATTAGCTCCCTACAACTTTTTCCGGCCCCACCGCAGTTATCTGGTCAATCTTAACTTTGTGGAAGAAATTACACCCTGGTTTAACGGGGCCTACAACCTGACCCTGCAGCACCGCCAGAAAACCAAAATTCCGGTTAGTCGCACTGCAGCAAAAGAGCTGTTACAACGCTTGCAGATGTAATATTGGCCTGCCTTAGCCCAACCGTTTCCATTCGGAAACGGTTTTTTGCATTTCAGGCGACTAGCCAAACATTTCAGACCACAACCTCCACGTTATTCGAAAATTCCCAATAAAATAAGAACAACAACATCGGAAAACGCTTTCATTGTACACCTTTTTACGGAGGGAGGACCATGATCTATCTGTTTTTGATGATTACCGCCACCTGCTTGTTCCTTACCTTTAAATTAAAAAAACCATTGCTCTTAACTGTTCCATTTTTGACGATCTTCATCTATGTTACGGTTCAAATTGCCATGGTACCACTAGGCTTTTTTGAAACGCTGAAATTTATCATGAGTTTGCGTTAATCATTCATTGTAGGGAGGTGCTGTATGTGAGAAAAATGGATAAAGCCGTAGCCGATGCCTATTTCCGTAAAAGAACCCGGCATATTCTCATCTATTTGGCCATCTGGTTTATCGTCTCCTTCGGCGTCGTGCTGTTTGCTGAACATTTGACTCACTTTACGTTTAACGGTATGCCCTTTCATTACTTTATGGGAGCACAGGGGTCCATCCTGGTGTTTATTCTCTTGCTCTTTGTCAATGCCATTGTCAGCGACAAGGTGGACAAGGATTTTGGCATTGATGAAACAGAAAACAAACGCATTAGTGCTGGCAAAACATTAGATCATTAATTGAACCGCCAAAAGGGGGGAATGTTTCATATGGACGCGCAATTTTGGGTCTCGCTTGCTCTTATTTTAGCTTCATTTGCCCTGTATATCGGTATTGCTGTTTACAACCGTTCACGCCAAACATCTGACTTTTATGTCGCCAATCGCGGGGTACCACCTGTATGGAACGGGATGGCTATTGCTGGGGACTGGATGAGCGCCGCTTCGTTTATCGGCATGGCCGGTACGGTGATGATCCTGGGTTACGACGGTTTGGCTTATATCATGGGCTGGACCGGAGGATATTTGCTGCTGACTTTCCTTCTGGCTCCCCAATTGCGTAAGTACGGTCGTTACACGGTGCCCGAATTTATTGGTGATCGCTTTGACAGTCATACGGCACGTATTATTGCTGCTGTGGGCACGATGATTATCAGTTTTGTTTATATCATTGGGCAACTGTCCGGGGCCGGAGTGGTCATCGGCCGTCTGTTCGAGATTAACACCGCCATCGGCACCATCATCGGGGTGATCGTCATCACGATTTACGCCACTTTTGGCGGAATGAAAGGCATTACCTGGACCCAGGTGGCCCAATACATCGTGCTTATTGTTGCTTACCTGATCCCGATTATTTTTATTTCACTGCAAATGACTGGCAACCCTTTGCCCTGGATGACTTACGGTGAGATTGTCTCCAAATTGGGCGAATTGGACCGGGAGCTGGGTTTGAGTGAATACTTTGCTCCCTTCAAGGAAACAAACAAAATGCAATTTGTTGCTCTTTTGTTCTGTTTGATGGCCGGAACAGCCGCCCTTCCCCACGTCATTGTTCGGTTCTATACGGTTTCAACCATGAAAGCCGCCCGGTGGAGCGGGGCTTGGGCTTTGGTGTTTATCGGTTTGTTGTACTTGTCCGCGCCGGCTTACGCTGCCTTTTCTCGCTTTATCCTGATGACACAAGTTGCCGGACGGCCGATCGATGATTTGCCGGCTTGGACCCAGTCCTGGATTGACACTGGCCTCTTGCAACTGATTGATACAAACGGAGACGGGATTTTGTACTGGGAAGAAATTGTGATTAGCAATGACATGGTGGTGATGGCCACACCTGAAATTGCCAATTTGGGTGTCTTCGTCATCGGTCTGGTCGCCGCAGGGGCCATGGCAGCTGCCCTGTCGACAGCTGGAGGACTGTTGATTGCCATTTCTTCCTCCTTTGCCCATGATATTTATTATCGCTTAATTAACCCGCAAGCCAGTGACAAAAAGCGCTTGTTTGTAGCACGCTTGTCTATCGCCATTGCCACCATTGTGGCTGGTTTGGTTGCTCTTGACCCACCGGGAGTCATCACCCAAATTGTGGCTTGGGCCTTCTCCCTGGCGGCAGGGACGTTCTTCCCCGTACTGCTCCTGGGCGTATGGTGGAAACGGGCCAATGCTAAAGGGGCGATCGCCGGCATGCTCTCCGGATTGATTATCACCTTGAGTTATATCATCGCCGCTCGTTATTTCGGGTTTAGCCTGTTTGGTGTCATTGACACGGGGGCAGGGATTTTCGGTGTCCCGGTTAACTTGCTGGTCACCTACTTCGTCTCTAAAATGACAGCCGAACCGTCCAAGAAGATTCAGGAAGAGGTTATGGATTTACGTTATCCTGAGCAAATGACCTATAAAGATGGTGAAGTGTGGATCCATGACAGCGCCAAATAACCAACATCACACCCTTGCGGCCGCCCATGTTCGTCACCACCCCCTGTTCAAGGGGGTGGATGACGCTGCTTTTGAACAATTATACAGCCGCTGCCAGCTATTATCCTTTGAGACACATGAGATCATCCTTCATTCCAAGACCGAGCGGGAAAGCTTACTCTTGATTTTAAACGGCACAGTTGAGGTCTTCGTCCAAGGGGCTGCTGTAGGGAAAGAGGAAGTTTTGGAAATTTTGCAGACCGGAGATCTGATCGGCCTTTCCTCCATTGCTGATTTTCTTGGTGAGCCGGTCCATATCCAAACTCAGCACAATGTGGGAGTACGGAGCATTGAGCCCACCCAATGTTTGGACATTCCTTTTGATGTTCTGGAGCAGTGTTGGGAAGATGAAGAGATTCGCAATTACATGTTACGGCAGCTGGCCGTGCGCTTAAAAGATGTGTACGCCTCCCTGGCTGAACAAGTGTATTTGGCTCAGCGCTGGGGAGAAAGCGAACCCTTTGTCAGAAGAGTACATGACCTGATGTCCTCTCCCGTGATTTGCGCCCAATCGAGTGATACCATTCAACATGTGGCCCGGAAAATGATCGACAACAACGTCAGTTCGGTCGTTGTTTTGGAAGAGACACGTCTGGCAGGAATTATCACCGAAAGTGATCTGGTGAGGCAAATGGGCACGGAGATAGGTAACACACAGACACAGCCATCAGCCAGATCATGGATGACCCCCAACCCTGTCACTGTAAACAGTGATGACTACTACTACGAAGCACTGGCCTTGTTTTTAACCGAAAACATTAAACATCTTCCTGTGATCAAAGATGGCCAGGTTGTGGGCATGCTCACCTTGTCCGATCTGATGCGCAAGAAAAACCGCGGCTTATTTGATTCCATACAAACGATTGAAAAAGCGGATATTGCCCATCTTGGTCGCATTAAAGAGGCTATTTACTCCGTGTTTGCCAACTTACTACGAGATGACTTGCCGGTTACCCATATTCTGGAGGTTCTGACCACCTTATATGACCGGCTTGTCCAACATTGCCTCCAACTAGCAAGTGAAACATTAAAACAAAAAGGCTTAGGAGGGCCCCCTGTCCCCTATTGTTGGCTGCACATGGGCAGTTCGGGGCGAGCCGAACAGTTTATGTTGACGGACCAGGATCATTTTCTGGTCTATGCTTCCGTTGATCATCTCGATGAAAACGACCGCCATCAAGCCGCCAACTATTTTTCCCACTTGGCAGAAACCGTTGTCGATTATTTGCAACGGGCTGGCTTTGCCAAATGCAAAGGAAATATGATGGCTACCAACCCTGATTGGAGAGGTCCCCTTTCATACTGGCAACAAACCTTGCGCCAATGGGCATTGCGAGCAACTAACAACACCTTAATGCAGGCCCATAACTTCCTAGCATTCCGTATGGTACAAGGAGATCAACACCTTTATGAACAATTTTTGCAGTTAATCAAAGAGGAGTTAAAACCTTCTAGCATTTTTCTCTACCGTATGGCGGTATTGGAAAAAGAACACTCTGTACCCACCTTGGATCATCCTCTCCGTTCTCTGTTACGTCTGGGCAAAAAAGAGATTGATTTAAAAAAAGAAGCTTTATTTCCTTTCCATCATGCTTTGCAAATTTTGGCCCTTCATCATGGCCTGTATGAAGGAACACCGTTAGACAAGATGGAACATCTGGTTGGCAAAAAAGTCTTCACCCCTTCTTTTAAAGAGGAATTGCTTTATGCTTATACCGGAGTGATGAAGATCCGCATGGAGCATGCCTGGCACCAGTTTAACCAAAAGCAACCGGTTAGTTCCAGACTTCCTGTGAGCCAACTAAACTATCGGGAAAAAGAAGACTTACGCCGCGCGTTAAAAACAATTCGTTCCTTACAACAACAAATGTTTATCCATTTCGGGATGTGAGCATATGTTTTGGAAGCGAAAAAAATTACCCTTCAACTTCATACAGCCCATTCCCCTGTCCACTCCTATTGACCAGCTTTCCTTTGTTGTTCTGGATACGGAAACGACCGGGTTGGACGTTCACCGTCACGATCGCTTGATTGAACTGGGAGCCGTCTTGGTGAAGCACAATCAGGTGACGGATCGTGTGTTCCACCGCTTTGTCAATCCTGAGCGGGAGATTCCACCCACTGTGCAGCAGCTGACGGGAATTAAGCCCGAAGTGGTGCAAGGTGCTCTCCGTTCCATCGAGGCCATTGAACAGTTTTTCCGTTTCCTTGAACAGTACGGAGGTGCAGGCTGGGTGGGGTTTCACCTTCGTTTTGATTTGACGGTGCTGAGGCATGAACTGAAACGGCATCACTGTACGTTTGAAACCCCGCAAGCCATTGATTTGCTACACCTTATCCGTTTATTACACCCCACAGCCGTCAAACAATCGCTGGAAGATTATGCCCGGGATTGGCAGGTTCCTCTCTTTGCGCGGCACACCGCTGTGGGAGATGCCTTGACCAGCGCCCACCTTTTTACCCGGCTGATGCAACAATTACCCCAGCGCGGCATTCAAACCTGGGGTGACTTAATCCGAGCTGTTGAACGGGGGCAGGAACAGTTTGCTTTATAAAACTGTTCATACAGTCGGTTTTGAATCATACACTGAATTAAGACAAAATAGTCAAGCTTGCCAAGCTGCTTCCAGGGAGAGGAACAAGGAGAATGGAAATTGTAAGAACATACACTATGCTAACAATCGGTGGCCTGCTGCAGGGGATTGCCATGGCCATTTTTTTGTTCCCCCACGCCATTCCCTCCGGTGGAGCAGCAGCCATTGCCGTTCTAATGCAATACTTGCTGCACATTCCGTTTGAATTTACCCTCTGGCTGGTCAATTTTTCTTTACTGTCTGTGGCAATCAAATGGCTGGGCTATACCAGTGCTATTCGTACCATGTATGCGGTCTCTGTTGCTTCAATCACCATTAATCTGTCCTATGCCTATCTCCATTGGGCTAATGGCTATGTTTGGCTGGACTTGCTGTGGGGAAGCATGATCTTTGGTTTGGGTGTCGGCCTGTTACTACGTCAGCGGGCTTCCAACGGCGGCATGGTGATTTTGGCCCTGATTATTTCAGTTTATAAGGGCTATCCGCCTGGCAAGGTCATGTTTTGGATCAACTCTACCATATTTTTGATTACCGCTGTGGTCATTGAATGGAAGATCATTGTTTTAGCTCTCCTGTGCCAATGGCTGTCCACCCGTATCATCGACTTCATTTACAAAGCCGATATGATCAGGCGCTTAATGGCCTTTCTCACCGTTCTCGCCTGGCGAAGGCGATAGGCAAGTGGTCTGATTCAACTGACCTCTCCTAATTATTTTTCCTCCCACAAGGGACAATATATATTCCCCTTCTGTTCTGCATATCTTCAAACAGAGGAGGGGGAAGCATGATGAAAAAGCTCATCTTGTTCGTGTTGCTCAGCACATGTCTAATGGTCAATTTGACGGGCTGTACAAGGGAAACTGACGTAGAAGCATACCCGAACAAACCCATTCAATTGATTGTCTCCTATTCTGCCGGGGCAGCCACGGATACACAAGCCCGGATTGTAGCCAAATATGCCAGCCAGTATCTGGGTCAAGAGCTGGTGATTGTCAACCGACCGGGCGGTGGTGGCCAAGTAGGATGGAACTATTTTGCATCTGTGGAGCCGGATGGATATATACTGACTGCCTATAATTTGCCCCATATCATTACGCAACCCATGATTGGCGAAACATCTTTCCAGCTGGACACGTTTGAGCCTATTGTGAACTGGGGGTGGGACCCAACTGTTTTTGCCGTCAGACATGACAGCCCTTACCAAACATTAGATGCTTTGCTTGAAGCTGTCCGCCAATCTCCCGGCACGATCACGATCGGACATGCGGGAAAGTTTGTCGGTCAACACCTGGCTATTTTATTACTGGAGCAGGAGGCAGCGATCCATTTTGAAGATGTAGCCTATAACGGAGCAGCCGATGCCTTGGCAGCTTTATTGGGCGGTCATATACAAGTCGTGGCTGGCAATTTGTCCGATATGTACCGTCAGGGTGATGAGGTGCGCATTCTGGCCATTGCCACGGAAGAACGTCACCCGTACGCCCCAGATGTGCCCACCTTTACTGAACTAGGGTATCCAAGTGTAAAAATGAGCACGGACCGGGGGATCGCAGCCAAAGCAGGCACACCTGCTGAGGTGATTAACAGACTGGAAGAGAGTTTCCTGCAACTGCTCCATGATGAAGATTTCCAAGAAGAAATGGCCCAGGCGGGGGCCGACTTGCTGATTATGAACCGTAACGACCTTCTGCAAGAGTTTAAACAGCGCCAAGCGTTATATACAGATCTGTTGGAAGGCATCACCACCCGCTAAACACGCCTGCAGGCAGCGGTACACGAATGAAAGCGCCAAAAACCAGATAAAGAACAAGAGTAAACGAGGCAGAGACAACCATAATCCTTAGAGAGTTGGCCTTTCTATTTTTATTTTTGCGCAGATAAACAAACAGCGGGACAGAGACCATTAACAACAGCACTTGCATATAAAAGCCCAGCACTGGGGTTAAGAGGCACACCAAGCTAATAAACATTGTAAATATGACAAAAGTCAACTGATGCTGCCTGCGTGGTTTTTGCCCTACCAGTTCTGTTTGACCAGTTGTTTCCCTCATGCTTTTTGCACACTCACATCCCGCCAAAATGAATAACGCCAAAAGTGTCATCATAGGCAATAGGGACAATTCTTTGGGCAAACGGATCACATACAAGAGACTAACCAGGATCAATATCAGAGCAACAGCCCATCCTATTCCCCTTCCCCGCCGCAAGCTTCTTTTGGCCGTCTCAACCGTCCAGGATACCGGAACAGCCCGGACAGCGTGGGTGACGGGCCTTTTATTTTGCCGTGCTTTCCAGACGGACAAGGCAATGGTCAGTACGATGAGGCTGATCAGAAGGACATTCCACATTCCGCTGACAAAATACAAGAAAGCCGACCCTTCCGCCCTGCCAATTTGCAAGCCTTGTAACAGGCCCACTTCGGCAATAGGGCCCAGAATAAACCCCAAGGCAATAGGGGCTGGAGAAAAGCCATATTTGGCCAGCACATACATGACCAGGCCAATGATGACCATGGCATACACATCAAAGAGGTTGTTTTGCGTGGCATAGGCCCCAATGATGCTGAAGGATAAAATGACTGGCGCCATAAAATAATGGGGAATGCGCACCAATTTACTCACTACGCCTATGGTAAGCAAGCCCAGCGCAAGCAACACCGCTTGGGCCAGAAGCATGCCATACAGGAACGAATAGGCTACCGGCGCGTGTTCCACAAATAAACTTTGTCCAGGCCAAATGCCGTGAATCAGCAAGCCGCCCAAAAAAATAGCCGCTGTGGGAGAGCCGGGAATACCCAAAATAAGCAAGGGAACGAGTGATCCACCCACCATGGCATTATTGGCACTTTCGGCACTGATCAAACCTTCCTTGTGCCCTGTACCAAAGCGCTCACTGTTACGGGAAAAACGCCGGGCTTCGTTATAAGCCACCAGACTGGCCACATTGCCTCCCGCTCCGGGCAAAATGCCCACAAAGGCACCGATGGTACTGCCAATTCCCAGTGCCTTTGGATGGCGCCACACCGCTTTGAAAGATTGCCACACAGAAGACGGCCCCGTTTTCACCTTATCCTTTACTTGTTCCCCATACCTTATCAATCCTTCAATCAGACGTAGTGCTTGGGGAAAAGCAAACAACCCAATGAGCATGGTCACCACATGAATGCCCCCCACAAGTGCATCCATACCAAATGTAAAACGGGGTGTTCCGGTAAACACACTGATCCCGATCAAGGATAGCAAAATCCCAATCCCTCCGCCGATTAATCCCTTGCTCAGGGAGCCTGGAGAGATGGCTGCAATCACCGTAATACCAAACACGGCTAGCCAAAAACTTTGTGTCGGCCCAAACTGCAAAGAAAATACAGCCAGTTTAGGTGCAAACAAGAGGAGCAACACCATCCCAAACATCCCGCCAATGGCAGAAGAGATGGTAGCCAGCTCTAAAGCTTGCCTGGCCTTGCCAGCTTTGGCCAGCGGATAACCGTCCAAGGTAGTGGCAATGGAAGCCGGTGCACCTGGAACATTAAACAAAATGGAAGGGATGGCCCCGCCATAGACACTGCCGCAATAAATGCCTCCCAAAAGCAGCAAGCCATAAGCAGGCGGCAGAGAAAACGTAAACGGGATACACAAGGCAACCCCCATTGTCGGGGTTAAACCGGGCAAAGCCCCAACTAATATCCCCAACAAGACACCCAGTCCAAGGATGAGGATAGATTCCACTTCCAGAATGTACAGGAGATACTCCATTGTCACCAATCGCCTCTTTCTGTATCATTCTGGAATAAAGTATTCCGTCATACCGGGAAAGGTGCCTATTCATTGCTCACTTTCTTCCAAGTTAATTTCTTTTCCCCCAACAAATAAAGTCACATATACATCCAAATCGGGCTTGAGTTTGGACATTCCTTTAATATACGGTTTAATGACATCTTTAAAGTCTTCCCTAACCCCTTCGGTTTGGCATTGTCCCAACACATACATTTTCTTCTCATCAACAACAAAGGTCAAATACCCCACTGCTTCATTTTTGTGATTGACCACATTTAAGATGTGGACATCTTCCTTAACCAGCTCCGGTGAAAGGTAAATTTCCATAGCGTTTTTTCTCCTTTCGCCCTTACTCTACAGGCTGCATTTTTTTAAACAATGAGTCCTTGGTTTCCCCAGCGGGATCTGGGGCTGCCACGCGGACCGTAAGTAAAATCAGCAAGGCTGTCAACAAAGTCAAACCAGCTGTTGTCAAAAACATGCCTGTCCGTGACCAGCCCATTAACCATCCGAAAACAGGGGGACCTGAAGCAACCCCCAGAAAGCGGACGGATCCGTACAATGAAGTGACGAATCCCCGTCGGGCCTTACCTACCGCACCGGTAATAAAGCTGTTGAGACAAGGCAAGACCAGTCCCGTGCCCACACTGGAGAGCAGCAAAATCCCGATAAAGGCATACAAATTGGTAAAAAAAACGAGCAAGGCAAAGGATATCGTCATCAAGACAAGTCCGGCCACAATCAAATTTTTCATGAGCTGCTGGTTTTTCTTAATCAAACTTCCGGTGATATACGCCGTGGTTAGCATAACTAAAAGCGGAATGGCCAATACGCCTCCTTTTAACACCCCATTAACCTGATACGTCTTTTCCAATACATCGGATAAGTAAAAGAGAATACCGAACAAAGTAAACAAACAGACAGCCCCGGCCAGGTAGGCACTGAGCAGCCAGCGTCCCTCATGTTTAAAGATGGTGAGCAATCCTTTCAGATACTGACCGAAGGGAAGGGCCGCAGCCTTTTTGGCCTGTTCTTGCACAAAAATCCAGGTTAAGACCAGGGAGATTAAGCCGAATGCAGGATAGGCAAAAAAAACGGCATACCAGAAGATAAGCGCCAACGACGCGCCCAGGATGGGGGAAATAACTTTTCCAAAAGCATTGGAAGCCTCAACTAAACCCAATACTTTGCTTTCCTGCCCTCCTTTAAACAAATCCCCTGTCAAGGCCATAGCAATCGGCGTGGTTCCTGCTGCGCCAATGCCCTGCATAATCCGTCCGGCCAAAATCCAGGTGTAAGCTTGCTCCGAAAACAACACTGGGGCCATTCCAGCCACAACGCCTCCCAAGGCATACAAAATTAAAGCAGGAATAATGACTGCTTTGCGCGAAAAATAATCAGACAAATATCCAAAAAAGGGGATGAAGATGGCTCCCGCTACGGAAAATACCGTAATGGTCAGGCTCACTTCAAATTGGGTGAGATCTAATGCTGAACGCATCTGTGGTAAAATAGGTATTAACATGGAATTGCCAAGGGTCATGATCATTGGAATGGATGCAATGGCCAAGGTGGTCCATCCAGTCGGTTTTTGCTTAGCCAAAAGAGGATGCTCCTCCCTGTATCATTGTTAGACCTCCATATTTTTCGCTAAGACCATGATCCCTATTCGTCAGGTGGGGATTGTTCACTTGAAGGGGGTTATGCGGTGTGATTGAACAGAAAAAACGGTGGCAAATAGGCTTAACCTTATTTTTCTTTTTCTATTTTATCTCCCTGCCCATGTTAACCTCCCTGGCCCCGACCGTGATGAACATCACGGTTGTGGGACCACTGACCCTGGCCTGGCTCTTGGCTTTATCCCAATTTATTATGATTGGGAGCGTGGCTGTTGTGTATTACTGCCTGATGAAACGTTTGGAAAGAGAAGTGGATCGCCCATGACGCTAAGTACCTTTGTCTTTTTCCTGGCCATTATTGTTGGCACACTGCTCATTACCTATTGGGCTGCCAGGCAGACATCGTCCACCCATGACTATTACGCAGCAGGCGGTCAGTTAACCGGGGTGCAAAACGGGCTGGCTATCGCCGGTGATTATATCAGTGCCGCCTCCTTTCTGGGCATCTCAGGTGCCATTGCTTTATACGGCTTTGACGGATTTTTTTATTCCCTTGGTTTTTTAGTTTCTTACCTTGTCTTGCTCATCTTAATCGCAGAACCGATCCGTCATCTGGGGAAATTTACATTGGGAGACGTGATTGCTGCCCGGTTTCCAGAGCCGTCTTTACGGGCCTTAACAGCCATGAACACCTTATTTATCTCCATCCTGTACATGGTGGCCCAACTGGTGGCGGCTGGTGCCCTCCTGCAACTGCTCCTGGGCCTCGAATACACTTCTGCTGTGATTATTGTGGGCGTGCTGATGACCATCTACGTGGTCTTCGGCGGTATGATGGCCACCTCTTGGGTGCAAATTGTAAAAACTGTTTTGCTTGTTACCGGAACTTTGATGTTCTGTCTTATTATTTTGTCCCGCTTTGAGTGGGACATGCTGAGGATGTTCATCCTGGTGACAGAGGCCACCCCGCTGGGAGAGCAATTTCTGCACCCGGGGAATATGTTTACCGATCCCATTGACATGCTCTCCTTAAATCTCGCTTTAATCTTCGGTACCGCTGGCTTGCCTCATATTTTGATCCGCTGTTTAACTGTTAAAGACGCCCCTGCTGTGCGCCAATCTGTCATTTCAGCCACGTTGGTGATGGGCTGCTTTTATTTGATGACCATTGTACTGGGATTGGGTGCTGTCCTGGTGGTTGGCTATGAACAACTGGTCAGCATTGATCCTTCGGGCAATATGGCCGCACCCTTGTTGGCCTATGCCTTAGGCGGCGATTTCCTGATGGCCTTTATTGCGGCCATTGCCTTTGCCACCATCCTGGCTGTGGTGTGCGGCGTGGTCATTGCTGCTTCAACGGCGTTTGCCCATGATTTTTACCGGCATGTCTTGTGCAAGGGGTATGCAACCGAACAAACACAAATGTGGGTGGCCAAATGTGCCGCCATCGGCGTGGCCACCCTCTCTATTGTGCTATCAATTGGCTTGCAAAGTCTAAATGTGGCTGTTATCGTCTCACTCATTTTTTGCATCGCTGCTTCGGTTAACTTTCCCGTGTTGCTGCTAACCATTTTTTGGCGTAAATTTACGGTCGTTGGTGCTGTTAGCGCTATTGTTACCGGGCTGATCTCTTCCGTAGGACTGATGCTGTTAAGTCCCAATTTTAGTGACCTCTATGGCGGACTAGGCAGCAGAAGTTTGATGCCCCTGAACAACCCGGGGATTATAACCATCCCGTTAAGCTTTGTTGCTGCCTATATGGGTTCTAAACTGTCACCCCATTTGGCTGATGAGGACCGTTTTGAATCGATCGCTTATCTGGCCCAAACCGGTGTCAAACAGAATCGTTCTTAACCCCATGATTCTCACCGTGTAGGGAAGCCTGATCCTTAAAGTACAGCGAGTCCTTGTTCCGTCCCGGCGCCGACAGGCTTACGAGCTTTAATTTTTCATCCACATAGCCGGTACCCAATAAAACACCTGCTACAATAAAAATAAAGCCAAACAGTTGACTGGCAAAAATGGGCTCGCCTAGAAACAGAAAAGCGCTGATCAAAGCAAAAAAAGGCACCAAATTGTTAAAAATCGCTGCCTGACCAGCCCCGATTTTGTCAATCGCTGCATTAAATAACATGTGGCCCAGACCGGTGGCAATAATGGCCGAGGCAAAAAAGATCAGCCAAATCCACCATGATCCTTGGTTGAAGGTGCTCAAGCCTTGCGGTTCCACCCAGAAGCTTAAGGCCAATAACATCACAGAACCCACTAATAACATGACAGCTGTCATTTCCTTGGCCGAGAGGGTGGCCGTCACTTTTTTGATTAAAATAAAGCTGAACGCCTGGGAGACCATCGCCAGCAAAACCAACAGATCTCCAGTGGCAATCGAGCCCATCCCGCCATTGTTGTGCAACACCACGCAGGCCACCCCAATAAATCCGCAAACAATACCTAACAGCCTCAACAAGGTTAACCGGTCGTGCAGAAAGATCATGGCCAGAACAGATGTGGTCAGGGGAAGCAATCCCAAAATAAGGGCAGCATTGGAGGCGGAAGTTTGGGCCAATCCCACAGCAAGGAGCGCATGATGGACCACAACCCCCAGTACAGTGGCCAGCAAGGTATAACCCCATTCCTTGTGGTTTAACCGACGTAACTCTTTAAGAAAATAGAGCACTATCACTAAGGAAACGCCAGCCACAAAAATGCGCCCAGCCTGCATCGTGACCGGAGCAAAGGTTTCCACCAATAGCTTGAGGCCCACAACATTAAGTCCCCAAATCAGCATCACCACAACTAAAAAAACGTATGTGAACACCCGTGACAGTGTAATCCCTTCTTTCACTTATAGTTTGAGACGATAAGCACCCCGCCAATGATAAAGATGGCACCAATCAATTGCACCAGCGTATAGGTTTCACCAATCAACACGGCAAAGATCCCAGCAAAAACAACAATAAGATGCAAATAATTGGACGCCCGGCTGGGACCGACACGGATGACGCCTTCATTCCAGCAGGTGAAGGCGACCAGTGTCGGGAAAATGGAAATATACACAATCCCCAGCCACATGTCAAAGGTGAGTGATCCCCACTGAAAAGGGGAGCGAAGTGTTTCCCACACATAGAAGGGACTCAAGATCAAAAGTCCAATGACCATCGTCACCATAAAGGTGGCCTGTTTGGGCAAATCAGCACCCCATTTTTTCATTAACACGGAATAGATGGACCAGGACAAAACCGCCGCTAAAACAAATAAATCGCCCATGTTAAACTCCAAGGACACAAGGCGTTCCAACTGCCCACCGGAAATCACCCACACCACGCCAGCAAAAGAGAGCACAACACCAACATATTGCCATGCTGACAGACGGTCCCGCAGAAACAAGACAGACAGCAAGACAATGAGAAGCGGTGCCGTTGAATTAACCAGTGTGGCATTGATCGATGTGGTATACTGCAGGGCGATGTACAACAGGGTATTAAACCCAGCAATGCCTGTCAAAGACAGACAGAACATCAGCAGCCAATGCTGCTGGAACAACCGGTAATGCCGCCTGAGCTCTCGCCAGGCAAACGGCAAGAAAATCATAAAGGCCAGCAGCCAGCGGACCATAGAAAAATGAAAAGGAGGGACGGTCTGTACGATGACCCGTCCCAACACAAAATTGCTGCCCCAAAATAGCGGGGCCAAAACCAGCAGCACATAAGGATGATGTTCCAAATAGGCAACAGATTGGCGGACTACCTGTCTCATCGTGCCTCAGTCCTTGGGAAACACGTCGCTGATCATATCCCATTCATGAATTTCACAATCCCGGGCACCGTGAAGTACGTACGGGTCGTTTTCCGCATAGCTTTTCGCTTCCTCTAATGACGCTGCTTTGTAGATGACCAATCCTCCGGCACCATCGGTAAAGCGGCCCATGGCTATGATTTTACCCTCTTCTCTTAATTTTTGCAGATAAGCCAAATGTTCAGGGCGGTAAGTTTGGCTTTTTTCTTGATCTTTCATCGGCAAAAAGACAGCAAAATATTTCATGGCAGCTTTCACTCCTTATGATAACAGATTATTTTTTCCCTGGATAAATTTATACATGCTGGACATATCTTCTTTGGCATAGCCGCTCTCTTTGGCTTCCCTGAGCAGCTCATTGACCTGCTGGCCAACGGGCAAGGTGAGGCCCTTTTTCTGGGCGAGCTCTTGTACCAGATTAGTGTCCTTTTGGAGAAGCTCCAGGGCAAAACCTGGATCGTAATGATCCTTCTCAATAAATTGGGTATAGTGACGTTCAAAAATGCGGCTTTGGGCATAACTGTTATGTAGGATGTCAAACACCTTTTGCTGATCTAACCCTACCGCTTTAGCCAAGACCAATGCTTCACTGACAGCTTGGGTATGGATGCCCACCACAAGCTGGTTAATCAGTTTGACGGCGGAACCGGAGCCGCTTGGGCCCAAATAATAAATGTGTTGACCCATCACCTCAAGCACAGGCTTTACTTTATTAAAAACCTCTTCTTTGCCACCCACCATAATGCTTAACGTTCCCGCTTCTGCACCCCAAGGTCCCCCGCTAACAGGGGCATCCAAAAAGTCGATCTCTTTCTCTAAAGCTGCCTCATAGATGTTCTGGCTTAGATCCGGAGATACGGTGCTGAAATCAATGGCCACCAATCCTGGATGACCGTTGGCCAGGATACCATCTTCGCCAAAGTACACCTTTTCCACATCAGCCGGCAAAGGCAGGCAAGTCATGATCACATCCACTGTTTGGGCCAGTTCGGCCAGGGAAAGGCCCACCTTGCCTCCTGCCTGGGCAAACAGTTCTTCCTTTCCTTTGCTGCGGTTCAAACCATACACGGTGTCATACACTTTGGCCAAATTTTTGGCCATAGGCAAACCCATATTGCCTAACCCTACATACGCCAGTTTCACGAGCATCCCCCCTTAAAGACAAAGTATCTTGCTGCAATTTCATCTTAAATCTTTCGACAAAGGTTTCGTAAAATCCTTCCTGGACTTACTAGATATGCAGCGCCTTTCTATTGAGCTTAAAAACAGAAATATCGTGCTTTGTTTTTCCTTTTACCGTTATTTCACTTAAGATTTCTCCTACGACACTGCTGAACTTAAATCCGTGACCAGAAAAACCGGCAGCAATCATAACATGATCATGTTCAGGGTGTTGGTCAATAATAAAATGCTCATCAGGTGTTTTCGTATAGATACAGATTTTCCCGTCAATGAGAGCGCCTGATGCATGGGGCATAAATGTTTCCAGAAAACTTCTCAGGTCACTTTCATCACTATCATCAGCACCGAAAGTCCGGTTTATTTGATCGGGGTCAACGCTTTGGCCACCATCATGTCGACCTAGTTTTACGCCTGAACCGTCAATGCTTGGGAAACCATAATAAAGTTTATCGGGAAGTGCAAAGAAAAATGCTGGAAACCTCTTGGAATCATAAAAAGATTCATCCGCCTTAAACCACCCAAAAGCTTTGCGTACCGGTTGCAAAGGTAATTCTAACTCAGGAAGCAATTTTCCTGTCCAGGCTCCAGCAGTAACAATGAGTTTGTCACTATGAAATGTGCCGTTATCCGTCATGACGGTCACACCGTCTTTGTACATTTTTATATCGTGGACAGCGGTATCGCACAATAAGCTGCCCTTGTTTTCCAACGTCAAATCACGATAGGCTTGTATACATTTCTCACTGTACAAAATACCTGAAGTCGTTTCCAAACAACCGACATAGTGCTCCGGAATTTGTATACCGGGCCACCTCTTTTGCACTTCGTTCGCTTTCAAAATTTCCAGGGGCAAGTTGTACGTTTGGGCACTCTCAATCGTTTCCTTGATGAATGGGGAGAATACTTCTCCTATACCTAATACACCTGTATTAATAAACAACTCCTGTTGACTTTCCTGTTCGAGTGCATACCATAGCTCCTGTGCTCTTAATGCCAGGGCGACATATTGTCGTCCTTCACCATATGCGTGACGTATGATTCTTGTACTGCCATGATGACTACCTTGATGATGGGGAGGATTAAAAGAATCAATGAGTAATGTTTTTATACCTTGTTTTGTTAAATAGTAACCAGCAGCTATTCCCATAGATCCTGCCCCAACAATGATGACATCGTATAATTTCACAGTTTGTGCCCTCCCTTACCAAATGAATGTAGCTGTGTCACGCTATGAGCTTCAGGTCTTGATAGACTTGATGCTCTCCAAGATATCAAGACTCTGACATTTTCTATCTCAGCCTCTTTTTCCCGCCTATCCTTATCCTGTATGTGATCTATTTTTCTATTATACCAAATAATCGTACAGTTTCTAAGAGACAGAAGGCAGGATGATGAGGTACTTAACGGCAATTGTTAGCTCTCAATTTTTCTGTTGAGGTACTCTTCCGGTGACCCCACATACTTACCTTTGTTCATGTTGATCATGAAGTAGATCCCCAAGAACCACCAACAGACAATGATTAACCACTCGTAGGGCCACACTAAAGCGGAAGGCATGCCAGGCAAATAGAGCACAATAAACCCGAAGCTCAACACAAGGGCAATCCAGCCAATCACTGTAGAACGGCCGGCTTTAAACGGGCGCTCCATGTCCGGTTCTTTCTTGCGCAAGGCTAGAAAAGCCAGCGCCACCATGAAATAGGCCATAACAATGGCTAATCCGCCCGCATCCACCAGCCAGGCCGGAAGCATACCCGACTTAGCCATAGCATAAATGACGCGGCTCCCCCCAATGATAAACGCATTCCGGCTGGCCATAATGCCGGCTATACCACCCAGGATCATGATTTTGGCAAACAGTTCAGAAGCGAACACTGACCCCATGGCATCAGCAGTGGCCAGCGATGCATTTTCCAAGCTGGCTGGACTTAAGGCCATACCGACCCCGAAAATAATGGCTAAATACCACACAACAGCACACAATACTGCCACAATTAAAATTTTACCAATCGACTTAAAAGGAATATTCATTTCTTCAGCCGCTTGCGGGATCACGTCAAAACCGACAAACATGAACGGGGTCATAATGGCCACGGCCATGATTCCGGCCGCTCCTCCCACAAACAGAGGCTGCAAGTTAGCAACATCCCCGCTGACCGAGGAACCAAAAATGAGCATCAATCCAACCACAGCTAAAATTAAAGTGAGCACCATCTGCACGATGGCTGCCGGCTTAATGCCCATGTAGTTTATTACGGTTACAAAAACAGAGCCGGCCATTCCCACAATGACCCAGGAAAAATAAACATCCCAGCCTGTAATAGCCCACCTGATAATTCGGAAAAAGATACTCCACTACGGTGGGCAAGGCCACTGCTTCAAAGGATGGCCCCCAGGGTTCCCCCGGAAAGGATCCAGGTTCCCGACAGAACCACCCAGCCCTAGCCAATCATGGCCCCAAAGGCCAGAAACAACACATCAGCCCGTGTCAGCACACGGTTAGACTGAGCAGTTTGTTTAGACATACTGCTTCCCCCCTGCAGCCGCGGCAATACTCTCCTCCAGAATCGACAGCCCTTCCTGCAGCTCATGTTCTCCGGGAGCCACCTGACACAGTTTCTCTGCCAAAGCAATATAAGGCTCATACATCATCACATTGAATCCGGTATGGATATACCGGTCCACTTGGGCATGGAGCGCTTCATTCACCTTCGGGTGACAGTGGCCTACATTTAAGGTGCCAATTGCACCGAGGCAAACTTGTACCAGTACAACCGGTCAATCCAGTAAGGATGGCAATTTTTCCAATATTGGCATCATTTTTGCTAGTTAGTGAATAGAAAATTTCCGTCAGGAGGGATAGCATGAACCGTTATACCCAAATAATTAATCCGATTCCGGGTCCTAAAGCAAAAGAATTGTTAGATAAGCGCAACCGCTATGTAGCCAGGGGTGTAAGCAACAGTGCGGTCACCTTTGCAGCCCAGGCCGAAGGGGATTTAATTACCGATGTGGACGGCAACCGGTTTATCAATTTTGCTAAATTTATTAAAAAGTGCCCTTAAGAACTTTCCTTTTTATCTTTCATCTTCTCTTCACCGGATCAATTTCCATTTATAATCAACTGTTCTTCTCTTACTAATATTAGGGGTTAGTAACAGATATGTCTATTTTTATTCGCCATTCCACGTCAATGTATATAAATCAGTTCTCCGATCATCTGACATACTGTAAA
Source organism: Caldalkalibacillus uzonensis (assembly GCF_030814135.1). Lineage (NCBI taxonomy): Bacteria > Bacillati > Bacillota > Bacilli > Caryophanales > Bacillaceae > Caldalkalibacillus > Caldalkalibacillus uzonensis. The sequence goes on from NZ_JAUSUQ010000002.1 coordinate 205,425, forward strand.
AAGAAAACCGAAGCTTTTGTTGTTCTGCAAGATTAATACTAGAAACAATAATGCTCCCATCCTGATCATCAGCTTGGTGTAATAGAGTCCCATCAGGATAGAAAATAGCTGATTTGCCAAAAAAACGAAGACCGCTTGATTCACCCACATGATTACATGTGATGAGGTATGCCGTATTGTCTATTGCTCTGGCCATGGAAAATCTATAATAGGCTTGGTCATAAGGAAGCTCCCATGCACTGGGAGCTAACAACACATTAGCCCCCTTTTGTACAAGCAGCCGAGCTAATTCCGGGAAAGCCAAGTCCCAACAAATCATAAGCCCAAGGTTTCCTATTTCGGTTTTAATGGTGACAAGACGTTGTCCCGGGTCAAAAAAATCTTTCTCTAACGGAGTCAAATGTATTTTTTGATAGGTGGCCAACCTTTCACCGTTGGGACTAATCACATTAAATGAATTATAGATCTGTTTTTTATCCCCTCTGGGATCGTCTCCCCTCTCAACAAATCCATAACCTAAATAAACATGGTGTTTCCTGGATAAATCTGCCATAAAATCATAAGCCGGTCCTTCTGCATTCTCTGCAAGCTCATGTAACCTTGGTGATAAAAAATATCCGGTTACAGCTAATTCGGGAAACAAAATGAAATGGACATGAGGATATTTTTGTTGACAACGACGGACTAAAAGTCGCATCTTGTTTAAATTTGCTTGGATATATCCATTGGTAAACTCAGTTTGAATTGCAGCGATATTGGTTAATACTTGCATTCATCATCACTCTTCCCTGTCTATACAATATTAGACATGCTTATCCATAGGTTGATCAAACTGCTTTTCACTTGAATAGCCGAGCTTCATTAATCCCCAATAGGCCAGTCCAGACACAAAGAACGTTAAAATGGTTGAGCCGATATTCAACGGCTGAATATATGTGAAAAATAAAGCAAACAAAGCACCAATCACATATGCAATGTAAGAATAAACATTAAACCCTTTAGTATAACGATAAATTCCTTGTGCGTCCGAAGCAATATCCCTAGCATGATAATTTCCTTTCTTAATAATAAAGAAATCAACCAACACAATGGAAAAAATTGGGATATACATAGTAGCAATAAACAATACAAAATCAAAGAAATGGGTCATTAATAACTCCTTCAACAAAGCACCTAAAACAGTGATAACTCCTAAAAAGATAGCTGGCTTCCAAAATATCATGTTAGGGAAAATGTTTAGAAATGACATATTAGCACTATACAAAGCCATAACATTGGTCGAGACAACGGAGAGAAAGACAACAATTGCGGCAATAAGCCCAAACCCGTGTGCAGCCAACAAAACGGTTGGATCATACGTTTGTTCCAAGCCTTGTAAAATACTAAAACCACCAACAGTGGCACCAAGTCCCATGGCAATGATAGAAGATAACAAATAACCTACATATGTGGCAACCATGGCACGAGTTTCCGAGTTGGCATTACGGGTATAGTCACAAACAGAAGACATCCAAGAAAAGGCAGTAGCAACAACAATATCAAAGGCTATAATGGCTGTGATCTCGGGGTGCTTACTCACTTGCATTTGAATTAACGAATGCACGTCATATGTTGTAAATAATTTATAAAAGACTGAAAATGATAGCATTAACATGGCAATGGATATCAATCGTTGAGTAGTATCAACACCACGAATACCGTAAATGGTAATAAGAACGACCACTACCTGTGTTATGATCGTAAACAGGTTGACGTTGCTGTAACCCGTTAAAGAATTGATGGCATAATTTAAACTCAACCCAGCCATATAGGCTTGAATCCAGCTCCATCCTACTAAGACTACGGTGTTTGCTAACGCAGGTAAAAGCGCCCCTTTTTGGCCGAATGCTGCACGGGTAATCACCATGGTAGGCAGACCTGTTTTGGTACCGACGAATGTTACCTGTTGAATGAATACCAACCTGGTGCCGTCAGGTTTGAATTGGTATTAACGTGTTTATATTCAACATAACAGGCCAGACCATGGGGACCCAGTTCCCTTCCTAATCCACTATGTTTGAAACCTCCCCAAGGCGCTTCCACGTACGGAGTGTGATAACCATTAATCCAAATCGTCCCTGCCTGGAGCTGTTGAGCAATTTTTTTCGCTTTCTTTAGATCTTGGGTCAAAATGCCTGCTGCAAGCCCATAGCGAGTCCCATTCGCCAAACAAACCCCTTCCTCCTCAGTGTTAAAGGCTTGAACAGTACAAACGGGACCAAAAATTTCTTCCTGGACTACTCTCATATTTTGGGACACACCCACAAAAACAGCAGGTCTAAGATAATATCCAGGCAAGTCATTAATGCCTTCCCCACCAGTTAAAAGAGTTGCTCCTTCTTTTCGGCCCCACTCTATAAAGTTTTGTACATGATTGAAATGAGCTTGGCTGATCACAGGTCCCAATTCGGTTTGTTCCTCTAGCGGAGACCCAATGCGAATGGCTTTGGTTTTTTCCACAAATTTTTTAATGAATGAACCAAAGATTTGGTGGTGAACAAGAATACGTGATGCTGCCACACAAACTTGTCCTTGATTAAAAAATGCGCCAAATATGGCCCACTCTACAGCATCATCCACATTAACATCATCGAAGATAAGGAGCGGTGACTTCCCTCCTAATTCCAAAGAAATGCGCTTCAATGATTGTGCGCACTCCGCATAAACTCTTTTTCCTGTTTCTACACCTCCGGTAAAAGAAATTTTTCTTACGAGGGGGTCTTGCACAATAGCCCTGCCTACCTCTTCGCCACCAAGAACAAGGTTAAAAACGCCATTCGGAAGGCCAGATTCATCTAAAAGTTGGGTGAATTTCAAAATACTCAACGGTGTGATTTCGGCGGGCTTAAAAATAACTGTATTCCCAGCAGCCAATGCTGGAGCGATTTTCCATATACCCAATAATAATGGAAAATTCCATGGAACGATCAATCCACAAACTCCAATTGGTTCTTCAGTAATTTTGCTTACAGTGCCATCATCCATTTCTTTCGTCCACACTTGACGTTCCTTAACAAGATTTGCATAATAACGCAAACATTTAATCGAATCCTCAACATCCAAGCGAGATTCTCGTATTGGCTTCCCTGTATTTTCTGTTTCAAGCCGGGCAACTTCCTCTGCATCTCGTTCCAACTTGTTGGCCACATCTTCCAAAATGGCCACTCGACAGGACATATCTCTGGCCCACATGCTGTCATAAAAGGCTGAATGAGCAGATCGGACTGCTTCATTAACCTGTTCACGTGATGCTTCATGTACATGGGTCAATACTTTTTTTGTAGCTGGATTGATCAATGTTCGTCTTGGGCCCAGCCCATGCAGCCATGTCCCATTTATATATAGATCTAACATTTTTTGACTTTCACTACCTTTATCCCTTATTCTTCTCATCTTATATTGCTTTTTGCTTCTGTTTTTGAACCGCAGTATCAGCTTTAAGCCGGCGATTAATGGCCACCAGGGTGATCATTTCATACATCACATTGGCGGCTGCTGCAGCGGTAATTTGGCTGGGATCAAAAGCCGGCAGCACTTCCACACAATCAAAACCGACAATGTTTAAACCTTTCAAGCCCCGGATTAAGTGCAGCCCATCCCGGACAGAAGGCCCTGCCACTTCTGGGGTTCCTGTTCCCGGTGCATACACGGGATCAAAAAAATCAATATCAAAGGTGACGAAAACAGGACGATCCTTCACCCGTTCATGAATAATGTCCACCATCTGCCCGACACCCAGTTCAAACAATTCTTCACTGGAGTACACAGCGAAGCCCAACTCGCGGGCGACCTCCAAATCAGTGGAATCATATAAGGGACCGCGGATCCCGATCTGGATGGAAGCTGAGGGATCAATAATCTCTTCTTCCACAGCACGCTTAAAAGGTGTACCGTGCATATACTTTTCACCGAAATAGCTGTCCCAAGTATCACTGTGGGCATCAAACTGGATCAAAGCCAATGGGCCATACACTTGAGCTGCGGCGCGCAACTCAGCCAAGGTAATGGAATGATCACCTCCCATGGCAATGGGGATAATGCCTCTGTTGAAAATGGGCAGCATCTGCTCCACAATACGCTCATAGGATTGTTTAATGTACCCTGGAGCAACGACAAGGTCTCCGTAATCCACTCCGGAAACAAGATCAAAGATGGCCGTGTTTTGCTCTACGTTAAAGGGCCTGAGCAAGATGGAAAAATCCCGGATGGCCTGCGGACCGAACCGGGCCCCAACCCGAAACGAAGCACCGGTATCAAAGGGAATGCCGGTTACAACAAAATCCATATTATCGTCCAGCTCTTCTTTGTAAGGCAGGCGCATAAAGGTGCGCGGTCCTGTAAAGCGGGGGGATTGGGATGAATCTTTTGGTTCATATAAAGCCATGAACAGTTCCTCCTTTCAGCTCTTAAACATGCAAATTACGTGCCAAAATCATTTCCTTATGCCATACTTTTTTAATTTTCTTACTACAGAAGGCTGGCTTATGCCCAGTACACGGGCCATTTCTACCGTTGTACGGCAGGTTTGGCTGGCCTTTAACAACAGTTGCTTTTCCACTTCTTCCAAAATAGCCGGCAAGGGTTTGTGCTCAGCCAGCATATGCTCAACACCCATGAGAACAGGATCGGTCTGAGGACGCCGGTAATTTTCCGGCAGGTCTTCTAGCTTAATAATAGAGGAAGAGGAGGTTACCACCAGCCGTTCAATCAGATTCTCAAGTTCGCGCACATTACCTTTCCAAGGGTGATCCAACAGTTGTTGGACTACTTTTTCATCCACTTGGCGATAACGGCCGTGCTTACGACTATACTTATCCACAAAAAAACGGATCAAAGCTAAAACATCCTCTGGACGTTCACGCAACGGGGGGATATGAATAGGCACAACATTAAGACGGAAAAAGAGGTCCTGCCGGAACTGTTTTTCTTTCACAGCCTGCTCCAGATCCCGGTTAGTGGCCGCAATCAGGCGAATGTCTACGGAGATTGGCTTACGCCCACCTACTCTGTAAAATTTTTGCTCCTGAATAAATTTAAGCAGCTTTACTTGTAATAAAGATGGAAGCTCTCCCACTTCATCCAGAAACAAGGTTCCACCATGAGCCAGCTCGGCAAAACCGGGTTTCCCTTTACTTTTGGCTCCCGTAAATGCACCTCCTTCATAGCCAAAGAACTCCGCCTCAAACAAAGACTCTGGAATGGCGCTGCAGTTTACTTCAATAAACGGGCCGTCTTTACGCGTACTGTGTTTATGAATCCAACGGGCAATAGCAGATTTGCCCACACCCGACTCCCCTAGCAACAAAACCGTAACATCTACTTCGGCCACTTTCTTCGCTGCTTTTAGCACTTGCATCATGGCTGTGCTTTCCGCCACCAAACCATTTACTCGCAGCGTTTGATCCCTTAACAGGGCCAGCTCACTTTTCACCCTGGCCATTTCTTCTTCCATTTCATCCAGATGTTCCTTAATTTTGATCAGTTCCGTCACATCATAGGAATAGCTGACCACGTAAACAATCTCACCGGTGGGATGAAAGACTGGAATGCCTGTCACAAGCAGCTTCTTGCCGGTGCGGCTGGTTTGCACCAGCGTCACTTTTTCCTTTCTTTTCAACACTTCCGGTGTGATTGCCGGCCTGAACACCCCTTCTTTCTCCAGATCATACACATTGCGGCCAATCAACCGTTCCGAATCGATTCCGTACTGGGCTCCGCATGCTTGACTCACTTTTACGATTTTGCCAGTCGTATCTGTCACCAATAAATCTTCCTGCAATGAATGCAAAATAGCTTCTTCCATATTCCACTTCTCCAGTCCCCTATCCTTAAACTCCTCTTTCAGCTCCATGGGCCGCCCCCCTTTTATTCAAAATTGAATAAGATTAATCTCTGGAGTGTTATTAGACTTATTTTAGCATTTATAACACTTTTTATTCATTATTAAATAATTATTTATTTCTGAATAAAATTAATAACAGTATTTTTCATTTAAATACAAACCATGATAACAGTATTAATAGATACAAAAAACTGTCCCGTCACATATGCAGAGGGACAGTTCCTTTTTGGCTTGTAAGGTCTTTCAACACATCTAGGCAGGTTGGATTTGTATTTGAGTTTTCATTGCCAAGTAAAGGATCATCGCTTGCTCAAAATGGCTTGGGCCAAGTGTAGTGAGCGCTTTAATTTTTTCTATTTCCAGAGGGGCGGAATGAAAGGTATTAAGTCGGTTCAAATCTGTCGAACCGATAAACCACACTCATGGGGCCACTTTCTGACGGAGATCAGCGATAGTCAAGTTAACTGAGATTTGCTCGGGATCGGTACGGATATCGACAACGGACGGATAATCCGAAGCTAAAGCTTCTAGCAAACTCTGTTCAAATTCCTCAAGCGTCGTCACAGTAAAACCTTTTGCACCAAGCGCCATCCCCAGTTCTGCAAAATTGATCATGTTTAATGAAGTCCCTATCACCCGTTTGGGATAGTGTAATTCTTGATGCATGCGGATAGTCCCATACATGCCGTTGTTAAAGACTAAACTGATGACCGGAATGTGATAACGCACCGCTGTTTCCAATTCCTGCACCGTCATCATCATCCCGCCATCCCCTGATAATGAGACCACTGTTCGGTTGGGGTGAGCGAGCTTGGCGCCAATGGCTGCTGGCAAGCCGTAGCCCATTGCGCCGGATGTGGGGCCAATATATGTTTTTTTCCTTTTAAATTGATAAAAACGATGCAACCATCCGGCAAAGTTACCCGCATCATTGGTCAGAATCGCATCAGGGGGCAGATGAGTTTGCAGCACTTCCATTATGCGCTCATTGGTCAACGTCCCCTGTGGTGAAGAGGAAGGGAAAGCTGCAACTTGCTCGTAACCGGTTCTCAGTCGGCGTGCCCAATCACTGTAATCATTGAGCACCTCCAATTCAAGGAAGGCATTTAACGCTTCCCTAGCATCAGCCGCAATCCCCAAATCAGGGGGATATACCTTGCCCAGTGTCTCTGCCGATATGTCCACATGAATCAACAACTGCTCTGCTGAGATCAGGGTATAATCCTGGGTGGTCACCTCCGACAGCCTGGTGCCCACGGCGATGATCAGATCCGCTTCTTTCACCCTTTGCAAGATGACCGTTGGTGTACCCAGCCCCAGATGCCCTGCATACAATTCATGTTGGTTGGGAAACACATCATGACGTCTAAAAGCAGCCATCACAGGAATGTGCTGCTTTTCGGCGAAATGTTGTAAAGCCTCCTCTGCATTGGCACGAATCACGCCTCCACCGGCAATGATCAGCGGCTTTTTGGCGTCCGCCAACATCCTGCCCACTTGTTCAACTTCCACAGCGGAAGGAGCCGGGCGAGGGCAAGTGACCCTCGGAAAAGTTGCTAGCTGGATTTCTGCCATTAGGATATTTTCCGGGAGTGAGACCACTACCGGCCCTGGCCTGCCTGTTTGTGCAACACGAAAGGCCCGGCCCACGAGCTCTGGTACACGCTTAGGATCCGTAATTTCCACCGTCCATTTGGCAATATGCTTGAAAAACTGGTCTAAATCCACTTCCTGAAATCCTTCTCTGCCTCGGAAGCGGCTGTCTACCTGTCCGAGAAAAACAACAAGTGGCGTGGAATCCTGGAAAGCCGTATGGACACCAATGGCCAGATTGGATCCGCCTACACCCCGGGTGGCCATCACCACCCCCGGTTTGCCGGACGCTTTGGCCCATCCTTCAGCCATAAATGAGGCCCCTCCCTCATGGCGGGCCGCAATCAGCTCTATAGCTTCCTCATCATAGATGGCATCCAAAACAGGCAAATAGCTTTCTCCCGGAACACAAAACACTTTAACAATCCCTTCATTTTTGATCATCTTGACAATCGCTTGCGCTGCTGTTATTCTATGTTGGGTCTTTGATTTCACTGGTTTACATCCTCCTTTCCTAATTGCTTAATGCGCTGGGCAGCTTCACGTAACCGGTCTGTGGGTACAGAGAGCGAGAGGCGGAAGAATCCTTCCCCCCGTGGCCCAAAAGCATTTCCCGGCGTGACGACGACACCTGCTTCTTCCAGTAATCTTGTCGCAAATTCTGTTGACGTGAATCCTTCAGGCACCTGGGCCCAAATAAAAAATGTGGCTTGTGGTTTGACCGCTTGAATACTAACCTCCTTTAATGCGGTTAACATTTCTTCCATACGCCTCTCATAGATAGCGTTATTTTCCTTAACCACGGAACGGTCACTTCTAAGAGCGAGCGCAGCCGCTTTTTGAATGGGGATAAACTGGCTTGTGTCCGTATTGCTTTTAATTACCGCCAGAGCTTGAATCATGTCTTTGTTGCCGACGACATAGCCAATGCGCCAACCCGTCATATTAAAACTTTTGGACAACGAGCCAAATTCAACAGCAACCTCTTTGGCCCCTTCAGCCTGCATGATGCTCGGTGCCCGATAGCCAGCAAAAGTGACCAATGAATAAGCGCTGTCATGGGCAATGGCCACTTGCTGCTCCGTGGCAAAGTTGACCGCTTCTCTGAACACGTCCAATCCAGCCACAGCAGCTGTAGGATTGCTGGGATAGTTAAGAAACATTAGTTTGGCTCTGTGCAGCTTCTCTTTGTCAAGCATCCAAAATTGGGGCCGGTAACCGTTTGCGTGATCTAAAGGCAATGACAGACATTGTCCGCCTGCCAGATAAGCGGCCGTGCGATACACCGGGTAGCCCGGATCCGGAACGAGCACTACATCTCCCGGATCAATCACAGCCGGCAAGAGATGGGCGATCCCCTCCTTGGAACCAATTAAAGCAAGCACTTCCGTTTCAGGATCAAGCATCACCCCGTACTCCTCTTCATAGAAGGCTGCGACAGCCTCGCGGAACTCAGGCAAACCTTTATAAGGCGAATACTTAAAGTTTTGAGCGTCGGTCAATTCCTTCTTTAATTTATCGATGACAAATGCAGGCGTAGGCAGATCTGGGGCCCCAATGCCTAGATCAATCACATCAACGCCCTGCCTGAGTAAGCGCTCTTTTTTCTCTTGAAAAACGGAAAACAGATACGGCGGTAACTGACGCACTCTTTGCGAAACCACCTTGCGCAAATGCCTCTTCCTTCCCGTTTTATTATTTAAAATAATATTCTAATAGCTAATGTAATTTAGATTATATAGCATTAGCAGGTTAATTTTAACTATATTCAATATAATAATTTTTTATACAAATCACGCAGGTTCTCGTTTCATTTAGGAAATCAACCAAACAATTAAACGTGGCTCTTGTTATTATTATTCTCCAAGCAAATAAGTTGTTCTCTTGGCAAGAGTGTGATAATTTAAACAAAAGACTAGAAGGTAAGGAGGATGCCAGATGGCAGAAGTGACTTTTAAAGGCCAACCGGTCACGTTGTTGGGCAACCAAGTGAAAGTGGGGGATCAAGCACCCGATTTTACCGTACTAGATAATAATCTTAATGAAGTGACACTTGCTGACTCACAGGGCCTGATTATGTGCAAGCCCTGCAAGCCGTGCGGAGTTTGTTGTAGATAACCGTGTGCTGAAAAATGATTAGTAGAATAGAGAATTGAAATTTTCTGGCGACCGCAAGGTCGCCGCATTTCTTTCAGCTCCCCGATCACTGTAGCCATCAACATCCATCCACACTGAAAGGCGGGGATCTATGCCCCGCCTTGTCAAGTGAAAGGAGACTATCTTCCATACTTTAAAGTCCACAAGGTATCTTTTTTTGAATAGGCAGGTTTTCAAACGGCACCCTGCTGTTTAGGTGTGTGAATAGAACGCTGAAAGAGAATGACAATCACCACCAAAGCAATGGCAATTAGGTCCAGTTTCACATTGGCCGTGATCAAGAGCAATGAAGCGGCAAATAACAACAGGCGTCCATACCAAGCCACGTTGCCGCCAAAGAACCAGGCTTGAACAGCGGCAGACAGGAGATAAACCCCTGCTGTAGCTGTCAGGGCAATAAAGAGTGTCTCCACCCACGACTCACTTTGCAAGAGCAGTTGAGGGCTGTAGAAGAACATAAACGGTACAATAAACGCAGCCAGTCCCAGTTTAAAGGCTTGAACGCCCGTTTTAAAGGGATCCGTTCCCGAGATGCCTGCTGCCGCATAGGCTGCCAATGCAACTGGGGGTGTGATTGCCGATATGACAGCGTAGTAAAAGACAAACATATGGGCAAACAACGGATCGATTCCAATGCGAATCAAGCCTGGTGCGACCACAGAGGCAGCCACCGCATAAGCAGCTGTGGTGGGCATGCCCATACCCAGCAGAATAGAAATACCCATGGCAAAGATTAACGCCAGGAAAATATTATTATCGGCAATAGACAACAGCACTGAACTGAAACGCAAGCCCACACCGGTTAGTGCGATCACTCCGACAATAACACCGGCACAAGCAACAACGGCAATCAATTGAATGGCATTTTTCATGCCCAATTCAAGTGCATGCAACACCTTTTTCAGTCCCATACGGGTCGAAGGATGCAACCAACTGACCACAAAACAGGACAGAATGCCAACGGAGCCTGACAAAATAACGGAATAACCCTTGACCAGCATATAGATGAGAATAAGTACCGGGGCAAAAAGATACGCTTTCTTGGCTATCTCCTTTATTTTGGGCAGCTGATGGCGGGGCAAGCCAGTCATGCCCTGCTTCCGTGCTTCGAAATCTACCATAAAGTAAACAGAGATGAAGTAAAGCAGAGCCGGTATGGTAGCAGCCAGAATGACTTCCGAATAGCGGATGCCAAGGATCTCTGCCATCAAGAATGCACCGGCGCCCATAATTGGGGGCAAGAGCTGCCCTCCCGCTGATGCCGTTGCCTCCGTGGCTGCGGCAAACTTGGGTTGGTAACCCACCCGTTTCATCAAAGGGATGGTGAGTGACCCCGTCGCAACAGCATTACCAGCGGAGGTACCGTTCATCATGCCCATTAAACCAGAAGAGAACACGGCCACTTTGGCCGGCCCACCACGCAATCCTCCGGCAACGGCAAAGGCCACATCCATGAAGTAATTGCCAACACGGGACATTTGCAAAAATGCACCAAAAATAATGAATAAGACAATATATTTGGAAGAGACGTCCAATGTTACGCCAAATACACCGTCGAGGCCATAGACATAGGTGACAAAACGGTCAAAGCGATAACCCGAATGATTGAGAATGCCAGGTAACCAAGGACCGATCAACACATATAAGACAAAGAGGCCAGCTAAGAGGGGCAACATCCAGCCACTGGTCCGCCGTGTCAACTCAAACACCAGTAACAGACCAGTTAAAGCAACAATAAAATCCATCGTTGTCGGTGCTACCCCGAACCTGAACAAAATTTGATTTAAATTGGCAAAAATATAGTAACCAACAAAGATCGTGGCCAGAATCAACACCCAGTCCACCGGATGCACTTTATTTTTTGCTCCCCGCCATCCGGGAAACAGCAAGAAACCTAATACCGCTCCAAACACCAGGTGAGTGCTGCGGAATACCCATGGATCAATGGGATGAAAGTTTAAAATATAAAGATGAAATAAAGCCCCGGCGACAGCAATGGTAAGGAAAAGGTAACGCACCCAGCCCGTAAGCTGCCTCCCGTTAGACGGTCCTTCTGTTTCTTCCACTTGGTCCGTGTTGATTTTGCCCTGCCCATCCAGAAGCTCATCATGTGGTTGCTTCTTGTTATCCATCTGTCACACCTCTTCATTAGTCTTTCAACGCATGGTTTAGTAAATAACCTACCCCGCAGCAGGGTAGGTTGTATTTTTGTTACTCATTCCATTCAGGTGGATAAACCGACTCTGGCAAGTCAATGCCAATTTCTTCGTAGTAGCGGATGGCACCCACATGAAGGGGCACCTCAGTGTTCAACAAAATCGCTTCTTCTACCGCTTCTTGGGCTGCAGAGTGCGTTTGCGCCAATTGTTCTATATTCTCATGATAGGCCTTAACAAAATCATAGATAAAATCGGCATTCATCTCTTTGTGGGCAATACCAAAATTATACATGGCAATTGTCTCAACATCCTGGTCTAAGCTGTCATAAGTATCTGCAGGAATGCTATATTCATAGAAGTAAGGAAATGCCTCAATCACAAGGTCACGTTTTTCTCCATCAATTCCAAAAATGGTGATATCTCTCTGGGCTTCAATCTCAGTTACAGCTGCAATAGGGATACCCGCAGCAAAACCGATAATATCCAATTGACCGTCAAGCATTTGGGAAGCCATATCGTTGGCACCAGCCTGTACATTCTGGGTATCCAGTCCCAGCAAGTCATGGATCATTGGCAAGTATGTACCGGAAGTTCCTCCAGCAGGTCCTACACCCACGCGCTGTCCCTTAATATCATCCAATTGTTCCACACCTGCATCAGCCAATGCCCACCAATGGAACGGTGTGGAGTACATCGGGAAGATGATGCGAACGTCTTCATGTTGCTGTCCGCCTGTCCATTCTCCAGTTCCGGTATACCCTTCATAGGCAGGTCCTAAGGTCACTAAGCCTATTTCCTGGTCTTTAGCTTGGACCAGCTGCATGTTGTGTACCGGACCACCGGTCACTTCCACATTGGCTGTCACACCCAAATGCTCTTCAAGTAAAGTAGCCAGGCCGCCACCGTAAATAAAATAGGTTCCCCCTTGAGAGGCTGTCCCAATAATGACCGAAGAAGGATAGTCCTTTTCTTGTATTTCACCTTCTTGGGCCCCCTCATCAGGGTTCGTATCCGCACCACAGGCTGCTAAGACAATAAACACAAGTCCCATGATGCCAACAAACCACCATTTCTTGTACATTCTTTTTTCCCCCTTTTACTTCTCTAAACATTTTTATTGATCCGCGTTTTTGAAACGCGGGAGTGAAACCACATATTGTTTTCCATACTTGTCTTCATAGTACTGGTAGACAGGCTGCAGATGTTGCCGCCAAAGTTCTCTGTCTTCTTCATCCAAATAGGTGATCTGAATACATTGACACGCTTCGATTTCCTGCAGATTCTGCTCATTCATTTCTTTGGCCACCTGATGCTGCCATTCAGTGACCTCTTCCAGCGTTGTCAGGATCACATCTTGGACCTCTTCAGGCAACCCCTCCCAGAACGCACGGTTAATCAACACAAGATAACCAAGATAGCCATGGTTGCTAATCGTGATATAGTTCTGTAAATAATGGAGATTGCGGCTTATAATATTTGACAAAGTGTTTTCCTGACCATCAATGTGTTCATGCTCCAGCAATTGAAACACTTCATTAAAAGCATAATTTTCAGCCTCCGCACCTATCTGGCGAAACTGTTGGTAAAGCACCTCGCTGGGCATGATGCGAAAGCGCAACCCGGCCATATCTTCAGGTGCCTGAATAGGACGCTGGCTGTTAGTGATGTGCTTAAAACCGTTATCCCAAACAGCTAGTGTCTTTATTCCCTTCGCTTCTAATCGGGCAAAAAGCTCTTGTCCAACAGGGCCTTGAACATAGTCAAATACCTCCTCCACCTGGTCAAAGGCGAAAGGAAGATCAAGCACTTGCCATTCGGGAACCAGTTCACTCAGTTTTGAGATGGCCGGCGCAATGATTTGCACATCTCCTTGGAGCAGTGCATCGATCTCTTCTCCATCCTTATACAAATAACTATTGGAAAAGACCTGCACCTCTACATACCCGCCAGTGCGTTCCTTAATCAGTTCAGCAAAACGTCTGGCCGCTAGTCCCTTGGGTGTTTCTTCCCCCACCACATGGGAAAAACGAATAACCAAGCGTTCTTCTTCACTTAACTGTTCATGATCCTCAGGATACTGCTCACTGGCACAAGCATCCAGTATCAAAATGAGGCAGATAAGCACACAGACCGTAAGCGTCCGTTTACGAACATTCAGCCGGGATTGTAACAGATTTGTCATAATATCACGCTTTCTTGTTGAGTATTATAACGCTTACATGTCGGAAAACAATAAATTGTTCATATTGGTTATTTTGGCCTTTTTGATCTTTCGGTGGCTGGCTGTTTTTTAAAAGTGTAGTAATGACTGGGACGTCCAATATTGCCATAATGGATGTGCACCTCAGCTTGTCCTTCCTGTACCAGGAAATCAAGGTAGCGGCGCACTGTTACTCTGGCCATCCCTAATTGATTACCTATATCGGTGGCTTTGACAGGAACATTTTGTTTCTCTAAAACAGACACAATTTGTTTCAATGTCACTTCACTTAATCCTTTAGGGATTTCCTCCAGTCCGGTGGCCGTCATTTCCCCTTTTGTGGGTTGAGCCGGTTTCAAAGCGTCAATCTCTTCTTGACTCAGGTCTGTGACTTGATTTAGTTTAAGCCACATGTTGCGGTAAGTCTCAAGCGCTGCCTTGAACCGTTCAAAGCGGAACGGCTTGACTAAATAGTCGATAACCCCATAGCGGAACATCTCTTTCACAGTAGAGACATCTCTGGCAGCTGTAATCATAATCACATCGGCAGCAAGATTTTCCTGGCGCATCCAGGTTAAAACCTCTTTCCCGGGAAGGTCAGGCAAATAGTAGTCCAACAGAACCAGATCCACACTGAGATGTTTCAACCTATCCATCGCTTCTTCCCCTGTGGTGGCACTATCAACCAGCCTGAAGTTCTCCACTCTTTCCAAAAACCCCTTATTCACTTCCAATACCATAGGATCATCTTCTACAATAAAAACCTTAATCATGCCACTCACCTTCTGTCCGCTTAATCTCAACCTTGACCGCTGTCCCCTCTCCCACTTGGGTATCAACAGTGATGCTGCCCTGGTGTGCATCAACAATTTGTTTGACTAAGGCCAAGCCTATCCCTCGGCCCGTCGCTGCCTTGGTGCTGTATCCGTACTCAAACATGGACTGCTGCTCTGCCTCAGACATCCCTTTTCCTGTATCGCTAACCTCAACCACTAGCTGCTCTCGGTCTCCACTAACCTGGCACCATACTCTCTTTTCCCCCTCGCGTCCCGCACAGGATTCAATGGCATTATCCAGCAGGTTGCCTAAAATGGTGATCACCTCTCCTGCCTTTAATCCTCGGACAAGTTCTTTTAAATGGCTGGCCGGGTCAAGTTCAAAGGTGACACCGGCTTCCCTGGCCTTGGAACGTTTGCCCAGCAACAGGCCTGAAATGGCGTAGTTGCTGATATGATTTCGAATCAAACGGGCAAGATGTTCCTCATCTTCCGTTTCATCTAAGATGATATTGAGCGCTTCCTCCGTACGTCCCAGCTGAATCAGGCCGGCTATGCTGTGCAAACGGTTCATATACTCATGATTTTGGGCACGCAGGTCATCCACCAGGGATTTGATGCCTGTCAATTCTTCAGCCAGGCGATGGGCTTCAGTATGATCAGTCATGGTCAGCACCGCTCCGGCAAATTGATCTCGCACATAGATAGGGTGCAAAGAGACGAGATACATTGTCCCCTGCACCATCGCCGGCTTATGAATAAAAGAGCGGTTCAAGTGATCCAAAGTCCCCAGCCAGTTATGCCGAAACAATTCCCTTAGCTGGCCCGTAGACGTCTGCTCTGGCACACCCGTATACTCCTTGGCTAGTTTGTTCATAAACTGTATTTGCCCTGTCTCATCAGTAGCAATGATGCCCATATCCATCGCCTGCATCACCGCAGAACGCTCCTCAAATAACTTGGCAATTTCATACGGTTCCAGGTTATAGGTTTGCTTTTTGATATTGTGGGCAAGTAAAAAAGAGCCGGCCAGTCCGATAAGCAGCCCCCAAACCAGCGACCACAGTAAGTCTCCTTGATACTGTTTGAGCAACGACTGAAAGGTTGGGGTTAAAATACCGACCACGGCAACCCCAACCTGGCGAATGCCTTCCTCATCCATAATAGGCACAAAGGCGCGTATGGCATAACCCTGTACCCCTTGTGCCTTGGATGTATATTCATGTTCAGACAGTGCCGCCCGTTCATCTCCGCCCTCAAAGACAGTACCGATCAAACTTTCTGAGGGGTGGGAATAACGGATGCGGTTCATATCGATGATCACGATGTAGTTTACATTGGTGGCCAGCCTGACCCGCTCGGCAATGGGCTGGATGATCTCTTCGCCCCCCGGCTGCCCCACGTTGTCCCTGATATCAGGAAGTTGGGCCACCGTCCGGGCGATGGCAATGGCACGTTGTCCCAGTTCCTTTTCAAAAGCAGAAGAAACACTGAATAACATAAACAATCCGCTGGCCAGTACGGAGAATAAAACAAGCGAAAATGACAAAATCAACATTTTGGTCCGCAGTGAAATGTTCTTTTCCATATAACACCACATCCATCAGATACTGGAACCAGCTAAGGATTGCGCACCATAGACTCCCATTCAGCATACAGCCTCTGGTAATAGCGTAAGTTCTCAGGATCCTTGGCCCTGTCTTTCAAACGTTGTTCATGTTTAAGAGCATTCTTTCTCATCCGCTTCAAAATACGTTTCACCTTTTTCAGGTGCTTTTTCCACTGTTTATCAGGCTTATGCTCCTTCAAGCAAACGGCAAATTGATCAGAGAGAGGGATCGATTGATACTGAACATAATATTGTTTAAACAGGGTATGTTCAAACTGGGTGATGATCCGTTCCACTTCCTGATCGATTTCAGGATCAATAAACTGCTGTTCCCGCTTTTTTTTGCCCAGATCAATGGCTTCCAGATCAAGCTGATAGATTTGATCCTGACAATCAAGAACCTGACGAACGGCTGCCTGGGCTTGATCGATCATCTCTCTCAAGCTATGATCCTCCGGTTGGAACATTTCCAGGGCCTCAAAGTGCTCGATCACGCCATTAAACTTACACATATCCTGTTCGACCACGTCTCCCCATTCTCCCTGAAACCGTTTAAACAACAGATTATACCTGTTAAAAGCCCGGTTAATCCGTACCGCATCCTCACGGTGGATGGCCCTGCCTTCATCATCAATGACCAAAAATCCGCTGACATGGGCTGCCCCCTTTCTGCGGGGAAAAAAATAGGCCGTTCGGAAAGCTTTGCCCTTTTCCTTATACTCATAGCTGAAGAAGCGGTACTCCTCATTCTCTTGCCTATATTGATCCACTGTGGGATGGTTAGCATCTTTGAGCATGCTCACTGTCTGACACCTCAACTTTTTTAGTACCCTTGTTCTTGGCGCTGGTGATTCACTTCATTTTTCTTCTTATAAGCCTGTTCAATTTCTTCCCAGGAAAAACCTAACCGCTGCCCTAAATCAATGACCGATTGAAAGAGCGCCTGATAGGCTTGTCCATCCTCTGTTTGCGCAAAGCGTGTGATACAATCGAATACCTGGTGAAATGCTTCCACCTCAGTCACAGCGATGTTTCTCTTTTCGATGCGGACCAGTTGGTCAAACCCTTTCTCCAGCCCGATCGACAAAACAAAGTGCAGGGCATCCACATACTCTTCCAGGATGATGTCTCGTGGCGAAGGGGGTTTGATGCTCCAAAATTTAAAGCAACGGGTTTCATTAGCCAGCTCCCCCAGCTCCACTTCCAGGGCTAGAATTTTTTTGGGAATCAAATTTTGGTGAAAAAGACCATGTTTTGCTATGATTTTGTCATCCAATTCTTTCTGAATCTCAAATAATGGCTGCAAGTTGACCACGGTCAGTGCCTCCCGTTTTTGATCTTCATTTTAACATACAACAAACCACGGCTGTACTGCTTGAGGCGTTCTTATCATGCCAAACTCTTTCCAGCTCTTTTGGACACAACAGGCAAAATAATATCAACTGTCGTACCTTCATTCACTTTGCTACAAATTTCCAGACGCCCTTCATGCACTTCGATAATTTTGTGACTCACCATTAAACCCAGGCCGGTCCCTTTTTCTTTAGTAGAATAGAAAGGCTCGCCAAGCATGGCCATACGCTCTTCCGGAATGCCGCAGCCTTGATCTTTGACACTTATCAAAATGTGGTTGTCATCATAACGCTGGATGTCTACGATCACTTGCCCACCATCCGGCATTGCTTCAATGGCGTTTTTCAAGATGTTGATAAACACTTGCTTGAGTTGATTTTCTTCACAATATATGAGGGGAATATCATTTTCTGATCGGGTTAAAATTTCAACGTTGCTCAATATCGCTTGGGTATTTAATAAGGTGATGACGTGATCGAGCAACCCTTTTACATTTTTTGGTTGAAAGTTTAAAGCTTGGGGTTTTTTCGCTAATAACAAAAATTCACTGACAATCAAGTTAATCCGGTCCAGTTCTGAAAGCATGATAGAATAATATTCTTCTTTTTTACCATACCCCGATTGTAACAATTGTACAAAGCCCTTGAGCGACGTTAACGGATTACGGATTTCGTGGGCTACCCCAGCGGCTAGCTCCCCCACAACGGCCAGCTTTTCAGATTTAAGCAGCCATTCCTCTGATTTTTTGCGCTCTGTAATATCATTGGCCACAATAAGCGTAGCAGGCTTTCCTTTATAACTGATCCGTGTGGAAGTGATTTCCGTAAAGATCACCTGTCCGTCAAGTCTTTTCACCTTGCGTTCACGCTGGTGACTGGTCACCCCTTCATTCAGTACCTTGTACCTGATTCTTTTCACGTCCCTCTTATTGTCGGGATGTACAAACTCATAAATGGATTTGCCAATAATCTCTTTAGGATGTGAGCCTCCCAACAAGTTCACACCAGCATCATTAAGAAATACGATCTTGTCATCCACGGTAACGCCAATCCCAACCGGACAGACATCCAGTAATAACTGCAAGCGCTCTTTGGTCTCTGTAAGCTCTTTTGCGGCCTTCTTTCTTTCTGTTATATCCCGGCCGATCACCACAAGCCCCTTGCGACTACCATCCGGATTAAATAAAGGGACTCTAATAACATCGAAGATTTTGGCCGGCCCATCAGGCTGGGGGATCACTTCTTCACAGCGGACGATGCTTTTTGTGCGCCATGCCTGTTCATCTGATGCTTCACAACCCAACAGCACTTCTTTGAAAAAAGGACTGTACTCAGCCAGCTCAGTATCTTTTTTACCCTTATAAGGGGTGTCTTTAAGTTGGAAAAGCTCCAGGCCAAATTGATTCACTTCAAGCCATCTTCCTTCTCCATCTTTAAAGTTAACAAAGTCAGGCATAGCGTTAATCAAGGTACGTAACTGCTGTTCATTCTGTTCAAGCTGCTGCCTTAGAGGGTCTTTTGTGATCCTGAAATGGGTCAGGGTTATGATGACTAACCAGTTTAACATGGTCGACAGCACCAAGCCAGGCAGATGCCCCTCAGGCCATTCTGTTTTTAATAGCACCAGCTCCACACCATATTTCAAAACACTAAAAGACAAAGCGGTTAACACAGCCACTTTCCAACTGGGATAACTGATGACGATAGCAATAGCGGGTATAACCAACAGCGTCCATAAAAAAGGCTGGTGCCATACCAGGTTAAAAATAATGGTGGACAGCAAAGTAATGCCGACAAATAAGTGGGTATAGGCTTGATTTACCATACTATAATAACTCCTATCTCTTTTTCCTGCGTGGTCTCCACTCATATTAAAGATAACATATTGGCCCTGATTTGTAGCGCTGTGTGATTTGAACAAATATTATGTGAAGCATTCCCCATCATAGAACTACGATTCATTTGAGTCACCTTCTTTACTATACGACTAAATGTACCCATGGTACAATATAATAGAACATTTGTTCAGGAAGGTGGAGAAAGAGATGAAACCGATTATTACCGTGCAGGTGCAGGCCTTTCTGAATCAGTACAAAAATAAGGACTTATTTCTCCATTTGGAGACCACTAGCGGTACATATGCCGCTCAACAATATGAAAAGCGAGTGGTACCAGGGGCTTATATCCGTAACGGACTGATCCGGTATCAGCAAGGAAAAATTAAGGGGAACGGCCCATACCGGGTAGGATTAAAGATGAAGCTGGGCTGGATCTATGCCGAAGGTCTAACTCACTTCGAGATTAACCACCAGGGACGTTTACTGCTTGCCGGCTACGATTCTGTGGGAAACCTGACTGTTGCTCTGCAATTGAGCGAAGAACCGTTTGAATTGTGATTTTTGGAAGGGAGGTCTAGTTTTGGCCCAAGGTGAATTACATAAGGAACGTCATGTGGCTGTCATTTTCCCACACCCTGATGATGAGTCCTTTGTGGCTGCCGGAACCATTGCTTTACTGAGCCAAAATGGCATACCTATCACTTATATTTGCGGCACCCTTGGAGAAATGGGGCGCAGAATGGGCAATCCCATTTTAGCCAATCGTGAAACATTGCCTCAACTCCGCAAAAAAGAATTGGATAAAGCGTGTGCGATTTTGGGCATTGAAGATGTGAGACTATTAGGATTACGGGACAAGACCCTTGAATTTGAGGATGAAACATGGCTGATCAGTAAAATCAGCAACCTGTTGAAGGAGATACAACCCTCTTTGGTGATTACCTTTTATCCGGGTCATGCCATACATCCCGATCATGATGCACTAGCTTACGCTGTGGTCAAAGCACTCGCCCGGTTTCCGGCTGAAACTCGTCCGGGCGTATGGTGCCAGGCCATTTCGCACCAGCGGATTGAAGCGCTTGGCCAACCTGATGTCGTGATTGATATTAGAGCTGTGGCAGATAAAAAGATCGCAGCGATGAAGGCTCACTTATCCCAGACCAAGGAGATGATGAAAGAGTTGGAACAAAAGATCGCAGCGGAGGAACCTGAAGCTTTGCGCTGGGTCCAGTACGAGGAGTTTTGGACGTATCGAGTTTAGATTACGTTCTATGGTGTGCTTCTAAGTAGAGCACACTTTTTTTAATAATCTTGTCAAGTGATGCTGAGTATACATCCTGATCTAAACCAAGTGAATAATCTGCAGCGGAAGATTAATACTAAGAAAAGCTGCTATCGCAGCCTTAACAGATGCCTGTTAAATGAATGGAGGTGAGAAACATGGCTAAAATCGCGGTGGAAGATAGTTTGGGCAATGTTAAGCAGATTCTCCAAGAAAATGGACATGAAGTTGTCTCTTTAAACGGAGGGAATGTCCCTGACTGTGACTGTTGCGTTGTATCCGGGCAGGACGACAACGTCATGGGCATGGAGGAACTAGCAACCGAAGTTTCCGTCATCAATGCAGAGGGATTAACAGCTGAGGAAGTATTGTCAGCTGTCAGTGAACGATTGAACCGGAAATAAGTTGTTGAACCGGCCCAAGAGGATGTCTCAGCGATATCCTCTTTTTTATGATGGTCACTGTTTAAGTGTAGAGGCAGAGTCGTTTTCCAATACCATTTTTACAGTATCGATCAGTTTCTCAACTGCTTTGGTCAACACCATTTCCTTACGATAAACAAAACAGGTCGTCACTTTGCCATACTCAATAGGTATGGCGTGGCAAACCAATGTTTTAGGAGCAGTGATACGCTGAATGACCGATTTAGGCAAGAGGGAGACACCTAATCCAGCATGAACACAACCTATAATCGCTTCCAATGAACCAAACTCCATGATCTTGTGAGGCATAATATTTTCCGCATGCAACCATTGCTCCAGCTTTTTTCGATAAGAGCAACCTTGCTTAAAAACAAGAAGCGTGTTTTTTTCCAGACTACTATATGCATAACGATCTTCATCCGTAGAAACGGTATCTGTGGATCTTGGGCTGATCAGAACCAATTCTTCTTCAATGATTGCTTGTTGGGCAAGATCAGGATGACGGATCGGGCCCGCCACAAATGCCCCATCCAGTTCATAGTGCAACACTTTTCTAACGAGCTCTTCAGTTGGACCGGTGGCTAACAACAAATCAACCTCTGGGTAGCGGGAATGAAAAACTGATAGAGCGTCTGGTAAACGGACCGCAGCCGTTGTCTCCATGGAGCCGATCGTAATAGAGCCCCGGGGGACATCTGAATCGGTGACTACTTTCTCCGCTTCATGAACTAAATTCAGAATTCTCTCCGCATAGTTAACCAGCTGTTTACCTGACAGGGTTAACGTCACTCCATGGCGATGACGGTAAAAAAGAGGCGTTTTAAAATGAGACTCCAGCCTTTGTATTTTGGAGGTCACTGTGGATTGAACATAGCCCAACTCCTGAGCAGCCCGGGAAATGCTCCCCTGTTTTGCCACAGTTTTAAAGACAATAAGGTCTTGAATATCCATTTTTCCCCTCCTTCCATGCACATGGTGGCTTTTATAATGTTTATATCGATATTATCGATATAAAAGATTTTATATTATCATTTTACTTAATATATTATCATTTGTTATGTTGGAAATGAAGTGAATATTTCTACTCTTTTGTAACAGGAGAGAGATGATCATGAACAATAAAGCACCTCCTCTATTGATACTGGCCGGGGGAATGGCCGCTCTTATGATCGCCATGGGGATTGGGCGTTTTGCTTATACTGCCATTCTACCACCGATGCAGTCCGGTACCGGACTGACGGATGACATGGCAGGCTATCTGGCCTCAAGTAATTACTTAGGTTACCTTCTAGGTGCATTGGCAGCCGGATTATTAGCTGGAAGACGTCAGACCTTTTTTTACTTACTTTTTCTTCTGGTCAACATTGCGACGACTATAGCGATGGGTATGACAAGCCATTATGGATTGTGGCTGTTTATCCGTTTTCTGTCAGGGCTGACCAGTGGCATCGTCTTTGTTATAGCTTCCAGTCTTGTTTTGGATTTTCTGACTCAGAACCAGCGTTTGTCTTGGTCAGGGCTGTTTTACAGCGGTGTAGGCATGGGGATTGTGCTCAGTGGATTATTGGTTCCTGTGCTTGACCTCTATTTTGGATGGCAGGGCGCTTGGATCGGCTTAGGTGTCTTGGCCCTCGCCTTGAGCAGCTTAACTGTGACAGCACTGCGAGGAACAGTGTCTGCCAAAAGGGAAGGGACAGGGAGACAACTTCAAACACCTGCCAAACACCCAACCAAGATAATCCTGCCCTGGCTGATTGCCGCTTACGGATGTGAGGGCGCTGGTTATATTGTCAGCGGCACGTTTCTGGTTGCCCTGGTTCAGAGCATGCCTGAACTTTCCTCTTTTTCTGCTTTAATCTGGGTGTTTGTAGGGATTGCCGCCATCCCGTCTTGCTACATTTGGGCCTTCTTGGCAACAAAATGGGGCAATCTCAACACAGTGCAACTCGCTTTCTTCACCCAGATGATCGGTGTTGCCTTGCCCGTTTATGTCCCCACCTTTTTTGGTATCCTTAGCGGTGCCTGCTTGTTTGGCGCAACATTTATGGGCATTACCACGCTAGCGATATCAGAAGCCAGAAGACTTGCACCAAGCCAAAGCGGCAAAGTGATTGGAATCATGACCGGTGTATATGGGATTGGCCAGATGATTGCTCCTGCTGTGGCCGGCATTTTAATCAGCCACAATGGACATTATGACTCTGCTCTGTTATTGGCAGCCATGATTTTGCTTTGTGGCATGGTTGTCTTAGGGGTCGGACAACGGCTAACCAACAGAGTAAAGCCCGGCCTTACTGACACCCCGGCGAAAGACATCTGCTAAGTGGTGCTAATTTCCACATAACGAAGTGAGAATCCATTACTCAGAATCTATGACACGTTAGAAAGGATGATACAGATGCCTTATGTCAACATTAAGATCACGAAAGAAAAAACGCCTGTGACGGTGGAACAGAAACAACAATTAATTGCTGGAGTCACAAACTTGCTTAAAGATGTCCTCGGGAAGAATCCAAAAACGACGGTGGTTGTCATTGATGAGGTGGCAACCGATAATTGGGGAATCGGGGGCGAAACAGTGACCGAGCGCCGTAAACGAGGGGAATAAACACGGACTTTAACCATCACAAAAAGGAGACTGCTCCAAGTAAGGAATCAGTCTCCTTTTCACTTCACATTGTGGTCGAAGACGTTTTTTATTTAGACGTATATTGCAAGCTTTGTACTACCTAAATATAGCGTTGGACAGCAAACGGAACAGATAGTCAGTGTGATTACGGAATCCGGCCTCCAGACCGATCAGCGTTACATCTTTGTCCCGGTGCTCAATGATAACCGGTTGGCCTTGGGCTTGCTCCTTGCCTTTCCAGTGCCCGGACATAAAGAAGTCAGGCGTATCAGCAAACGTTGAAATGATCTTTACTTTTTCCTCATCAATATCAGTATACCAGACAGGGCGGTAGATAAAGCCGATATCTTCGGAGCCATAACCCACAGTTAGCTGAGATTCGTTATGAATCACCTTGACGATACCGTTACTGTTTCCACCGCCTGTTTCTACGGTAACGTCCGTCAGGCCAAGAGATTTAGCAGCACGGGAACCACCTGCTCCCACTGCAATGAATTTTCCTCCGTTGTCCACAAACTGACCAACATTCTCTCTGAGAGCATCAAGTTGGGCTTGATTTTCCAAGCCAAATTCCCGGTTTGCCTCACTTAGATTCAAGCTAAGTAATTGATCTGTGGCACTATAGATAAATACATCGTAATTCTCCAGTCCTTCATTGGCTACTTCCCTGGGGTGGAGCTCTGTCACTTCAAATCCTAAACGTTCCAAGGCTAATCGTGTGCCGGCATGGGATTGCTGTTTATTCATCCCTCCGTCTTTCAAAATGGCAACCTTAACATGCTGCAACTCCTTGGCTTCTTCGGGAATCACGGCTGACTGTAAGGTTAGCCCGGAATCCTTGACCAATGCTTTCAATGTGTTGCCCTTTTGGGCTTCAACATAAAAGTTGCCATCGGAAGCTCTTTGAACTTTAATGCCGGAAAACAGGAGCTTGTTAACCAGTTCAACCGCTTTGACTGATGTGTTTGGAATCAGGTAAGGTCCTTGGCCAACCAATTGACCGTGCTCCTGCACATGATTCACCTTGGAAGTCACAACCTCAATCTCAGTATGGGTTGGCATCGCTTCAAAGCCCCACAACAGCGGCAAGCTCCAGGAGGAGATGTCATACATAGCAGGAATAATATCGGTAATGTCTTCTCCTTCCCACAACATGGTGTTGATTAATCCTGCTTTGGCCTGATCCAATTTAACGATAAACGTGCCAGCAGGGTAAGTTTTTCCGTCCACGGTAAACGCTTGTCTGGCCTGTTCCACTTCGATATCATTAACCTGCAGATGACGAACAGCTTTAAGGGGCACCGTTGGATCTGTTTCATCTACCGGTAAAATATAAGCTTTGGGAAAGAACCCTTCTTGATGATAAGGATGATCAAAATTGATGCCGCGTTTGAACATTTCGATCTGGTCTCTCAGCATCTCATTTCGGTTTTCAGTGACAAACTTTAAGGCCCCAATTACGGCATCATAGGTCCAGCGCACACCGTCCCAGTCATTTGTGGGTGCCTCCAGGGTATAAGCGTAAGCCCCGTGATACATGGCATACATAGGGGTAAAGATCGGGGGATAATCGTCCCATCCGGCCGTATCGTCACGATAGGGGATATAGGTGCCTGTCATATTTCGATACACTTCGGCTTCATAATTGTCCCGATTGCTGACAATCTCTTGTTCCATGGCTTCTGCTTGATTTAATGCCCATTTGATAAACAAATCGTATTGATAGTTCGGATTATGAGGAGGGGTGCATGGTTCGATTAGACCCGGTTTGTTTTTGACCCAGTTCACATAACCATGCAAGTCAAGTAAGACCAGAGGATGCCATGTGGTGATCAGTTCTACAGTTTGTCTTGTTTCAGGCTGAGATTGGGTGATAAAATCCCGGTTAAGGTCAATTCCGGCTCCGTTAAAACGGGTGGCTTTGACCCGCCCGTCCGGATTGGCCACCACATTGATAATCAGAATGTTACTTTCCAAGATGCTCTTTGTTCCCTCATCGTTGTCAAAGGCAAAACGTTCGATCAGCTGAAGAGCAGCATCGGTGCCGACAAATTCTGTTCCATGGATGGAAGCATTGATCATGATGGGCACTTTAAAATCCTTATTTCGGTCAATCCAATCCTGTGCTTTTTCCGGATTCTTGAACATTTGCCTTCTCAAGCTTTGATGCTTGCCGTAGCGTCCTTTTTCAGCCGGATCGGAAATCGTAACCACATAAAGGGCACGGCCGTTCGCCGACTGGCCTGTTACCTCCACCTGCACACGGTTGCTTTGCTTCTCAATCTCTTTCAGTTTGGCCCCGATTTTTGAATATTTAACAAAGTCATAGTGCTCGCTGTTAAATAAACTTTTCTCCTCTTCCTGCTCCTCATTAACATTAACATTGATCCATCTTTCAGGGGGGCTGGCTAAAGCAGCTGAAAAGGAAGAGCCGAGCAAAAGTAAGGCCAGTGCCCCAGCGACCAGTTGTTTTATCATTGGTGGAACCCCTTTCTATTAAACTTAATCTATTAGTTTTATTCTAGTATGTTGACAAGAGATATTTTGGCGAAACTTGTCAGGGTTCCTCAAAATGGTCGTTAGACCTGGGCCTTAAGACACGTCATGATCTGCCTTACTGTGACCTTCTGTCTTTTTACTGTTGTTTCTCATACCCCTTTTCCTCCAATATCTATAAAAGGGCGTGTTCCACTTTGATACATCGGTCCATTTGAATTGGAAAAGTTGTTAATGGAGAAAAAGATGCTTACGGTTACGAGGGAGAAACAGAAGCCGCGCTGATTGATCAGACGTTTTGTCTCATCCGTTCCCACCTAGTCGCAACTAACCCCCTACCACTGAACTGCGCCGCTCCATCAGAATAATGTCTTTCCACACTCCATTCAGTTGTCCGATCCTTTCCCGTCTCCCCACTTCTCTAAACCCACACTTGCTATGTAAGGCAAGACTGGATTCATTCTCCGGAAAAATGCCCGATTGCAAAGTCCAAATGCCCTTATCTTCAGATTCTTTAATCAATGCTTGTAACAATGCTGTTCCGATTCCCCTCCCACGGTACCTTTGCCCAATATAGATGCTGACCTCAGCGACCCCGGCATACACACAACGCCCTGATACTGGACTCAAGGCTGCCCACCCCAGGACAGTCTCCCCGTCTTTGGCCACCAGCCGGCAATGCCGAAGATGGGATTGATCCCATGCGTACCATGAGGGAGCCTCCGTCTCAAACGTGGCCATCCCTGTCTTAATCCCCTCTAAGTATATTTCCCGGACCTGTTCCCAATGTTCACTTGTCATCGCTTGAATGGTATAGCCCATAAAGCGCACCCTTTCTGCTTCTCTGTTTCTGCTACGGTTTCCATCTCTTAAAGAAACAATGCATTACTTACCAGTTCGAGATAAAAATATAAATTCCTTCTCCACTGATAGCAACATGATTTTAACCATAGACAGATATTGACGTTCCTGGGGAATTGCTTTATATTGCTTTTAAAGCGTTATGAATAAAAAATAAAATCATTCATACATTCATATAAAGGGTGTTGACCCATGGCCAGAAAATTTACCGAGAGTGAAAAAGAAGTCATCCGGACTAAACTGATTGAACATGGTAAAAAACTGTTTAGTCAGTATGGGCTTAAGAAAACGAGTATCGCTGAATTAGCAGCAGCAGCTGGTATCGCCCAGGGATCATTTTATAAGTTTTTTCAATCGAAAGAAGAACTCTATTTTGCCATTGTTGAGCAAGAAGAGGCCGCTATTCACGAGGCATTACTGAAACACAATCATGTCTTACAAAATCTAACGAAAGAAGGGTTGAAACAATTCCTCACAGATGCGATAGCCCTTATCGAAAGCAATCCTTTTTTCCAGCACATGTTTGAGGAAGATGTAGTCGGCCATCTCGTTAGAAAATTACCGCCTGAAACCATAAACGAGCATTTGAACAAAGATGCTCATTTGTTTCTCCCTCTCATCAAGCAGTGGCAAGCCGACAAGCGTATAGTCGACCTGGATCCCCAGCTCGTTCTCAGCATCTTCCGTGCCTTAATATTATTAACCGGTCAAAAACGATTGATAGGGGAAGATCTGTATGAACAAACCATGGATCTCCTTATCACTTTTATAGCCGACGGATTAATAAGAGAGGGGGATGCTGACAATGATTGAGGTCAACCGCTTGGCATACCGTTACCCAGGTAACACGGACTACACCATAAAAGGGATCGACTTTGAGGTCAATAAAGGGGAAATATTTGGTTTCTTAGGCCCCTCCGGTGCAGGAAAGAGCACCATCCTCAAAATTTTGATCGGCATCCTGAAAAATTACGAGGGCAAAGTGAAGGTAGCGGGTCAAGAAGTGAAGCAGACCGGTGCTGATTTTTTCGAACAGATTGGTGTCGCTTTTGAGTTTCCAAACTTTTATACCCGCTTCACCGCACTGGAAAATCTCACATTTTTCGGTTCCCTGTACTCAGTGGAAAAAGAGGATCCGCTGGCTCTGCTTGCCCGCGTTGGACTCAGAGATGTCTCTCACACGAAAGTAGCCCACTTTTCTAAAGGGATGAAAATGCGCCTCAATCTGTGCCGTGCTTTGCTCCACAAACCACAATTGATCTTTCTGGATGAACCAACCTCAGGCCTCGATCCGCAAAATAAAAAAATGGTCAGAGACTTGGTTTTAGACAAAAAGTACCAGGGAAAAACGATCATCATTTCCACCCACGATATGAACTTTGCTGAACAGATTTGTGACCGGGTGGCCTTTATTGTGGAGGGGAAGATCAGCCTCATTGATTCTCCCCGCCGGCTTAAGATTGAAAGAGGCCACAAGGTGTTACGGGTGGAGTACAGAGCGAATGGAACCACTCAACAAGCGGACTTTAAGCTGCGACATATCGGCAGCAATCAAAAATTCCTTAAGCTGATTAAGGAGAAAGAGATTGAAACCATGCATACCCAAGAAACAACGTTAGAGGAAATCTTTATTGATGTAACGGGGAGATCATTATCATGAGCACAATGATGGCGCTTGTAAAGCAAGATATCAAATTTCAAGTCCGGCATGGATTTTATCTGGCCTACGCTGTGATCACGATGATGTATATTGCCTCGCTTTCCTTTCTGCCAGAACAAGCGAAACCTCTGGCTGCCAGTTTGATAATTTTTTCTGACCCAAGTGCTCTGGGCTATTTCTTTATCGGCGGAATCATCTTGTTGGAGAAGGGACAGAACATCTTCGACAACTTGTTTGTCACCCCGGTTCAAATCCGGGATTATATCATGTCGAAAGTATTGTCGCTGGGGTTGATTTCTTTGATAACCAGTGTGATTATACACGGCACAGTTTTTGGTTTCGCACACCTGACTTTTCTATTCATCTCAGGTGTATTATTGACATCCGTTTTATTTACGTTAATCGGCATGGCAGTGGCTGTACGCTGCCAATCACTCAATGGATTTTTTCTCCTGTCACCGCTATATAGTGTTTGGTTCTGTCTTCCTTTGCTTGGCTTTTTGAACATCTATGATTCGCCGCTATACTACGTGCTTCCTACGCAAGCATCTTTATTATTGATCAGCTCACCTTTTTCTCCGCTGGAAAAAAGCCTGATCCTGCTCCTTTTCTTCACTCTGTTCAGCTGGATCGGACTGGCCTATATGTGGGCGTTCCGTTCATTCCGCCACCATATCGTGTTTAAAATGGGAGGATCAATGGTATGAAACCCTGTTTGCAACTCGCCCTTGCTGATCTGAAAAACATTTGCCGCGACCCCATGCTGGTCCTGGCTCTGCTGGGAAGCATATTATTAGCCATCGTGTTCAGATATGTTCCTCCCATGCTGAGCGAGTGGCTGGAGCTCACATTAGGGTTTGATTTGACGGACTACTATGACTTGATACTGATCATAATCTTGCAGCTGGTCCCTTTAATGGTGGGTATGACGAGCGGCTTTATGATGCTTGATGAACGGGACGAGCAGCTTATTCAGTATTTTGCCGCCACACCGTTGCAAAAATCAGGGTATCTAGTGGTTCGGCTGGGCATTCCGTTTTTCCTGACGATCCTGCTTTGTCTCTTTGTCCTTTATTTTACCCGGTTAGCATCCATAAGCGCGGTCCAATTATGGAACCTGCTCCTCTTGTTAGCTTTCTTAACGCCGGTGTTTGCCTT
Organism: Caldalkalibacillus uzonensis; assembly: GCF_030814135.1. Taxonomy (NCBI): domain Bacteria; kingdom Bacillati; phylum Bacillota; class Bacilli; order Caryophanales; family Bacillaceae; genus Caldalkalibacillus; species Caldalkalibacillus uzonensis. The sequence goes on from NZ_JAUSUQ010000002.1 coordinate 235,498, forward strand.
GTTTTTAGCTGCTTTTGCTGCTAATAAGGTGGAGGGGCTGGCTTTGGCTAAAGGAGCAGGTGTGATGATCATCGCTCCGCTCGCCGTTTTCTTCTTGCCGTGGCAGTGGCAAGTGCTGGTAAGCCTGTTCCCAACATTTTGGTCGGCTAAAATAATGTTTGGTGGAGACCATCTATTTCATATCATGGGATACTCGACTATGGGAATATTTGTCCATGGTGCCTTCCTATGGGTATTTTATAAACAATTTCAAAGAAGAGTGGACTAGCGTTACAAATTGGCCCATCTACTCTCTGTCCGCTCGCCAATGTTTCTTTATAAACTCGTCCCGTCCTGAGCCAAGGCGGTACAGCTTGTAGCGGAAAGGGTTTTTCTTGTGATAATCTTGATGGTACTCCTCCGCTGGATAAAATGGAGCAGCAGGGAGAATTTGGGTCACGATCGGTTTATCAAAAATGCCCCTCTCCTCTAGTGCCTGCTTGGAGGCCTCTGCTTTCTGCCGTTGCTCTTCGTCATGGCAAAAGATAGCCGTACGGTAAGAATCCCCCCGGTCATAAAATTGACCTCCAGGGTCAGTCGGGTCGATTTGCCGCCAAAAGATATCTAACAGTTGATCGTAGGTGATGCGTTCCGGATCATAGGTGATTTGGACCGCTTCATAATGGCCCGTTGTGCCCACACACACTTCCTCATAGGTGGGATGAGGTTGATGACCGCCAGTATAGCCGGAGACAATGCGGATCACCCCCTCTTGCTCCTCAAACGGAGGAACCATACACCAGAAGCATCCCCCGGCAAATGTGGCTAACTTGTATTGCTTATCTGTCATGCTGCACCTCCTCCTTCTTTTCTGCCAGTATCTTCAACAGGTAATTAAACTATTCCCTCATGCTTTGACCGCCAAACATTCCAGTTCAGCGAACTCTTGGACAAAAGTGGCCTCAGGATCCCGTTCAATCTCTGCTTTCATCTGCTCCAGGCCTCTGAAGTACTCTTCGTCACTGATCAGGGTCAGAATAGAGATGTCCCTGTTCTCCACGTAGGGCAGAAAATCAGCCACCCGGCTTTCTTCCATCCGGTAGTGAACGTGCAGCTGCACCGTAAACCCCCGTGCCGACAGCTCCAGAAACAGGCGCTCCTTCTCCCAGAAACGCTGCAGGTCTTCTTCAAAAGTAGAAGGGAAATACTGATAGATCCACCACCTGGGCATGTCATGGGCCACGTAATTGCGCAACTTAAACACACCGTTTGGCTTGATGACACGAGCCACCTCATCCAGGGCTTCCGTTTTATACAGGAAGTGATGAAAGGCAAAGTTGTTGACGATATAGTCAAACATTTGATAATCATAAGGCATCTCTTCAGCCACTTCGATCCAGCCGGCCCGCTCCTTGGCGGTTAAAGTGCCGCTTAAGGTGTGAAACGCTATAGCATGCTCTGGAAGAACGCTTTTTTTCTCCCATAAAATGTGAGCCGCAGCTAATGTGGCGTGCCCGCAGAGATCCACCTCCACTTCAGGCGTAAACCATCTTAATGAGAAGCCATCTTCCTTTTTCATCACAAAAGCCGTTTCAGACAGGTTCATTTCTGCAGCCACCTGTTGCATCCACATCTCACTCTGGGAGGCATCGAGCAGGCAGACGGCCGCAGGATTGCCTGCAAAAGGACGGTCAGTAAACGAATCGACAATATATATACGCATCAATGTGCCTCCTTTGGTAAGCTTATCCTGATCTCATGACAGCCCGGATACAAATTGTTCCAGTCGCTTGCAACCCTCTTCCAAAGTGTCCATCCCATACGCATAGGAGAGGCGGATAAATCCTTCCCCGTAGGATGAAAACGCATCTCCCGGAACAACAGCCAGCTTCTCTTGTTCAAGCAGTTTCAGGGCAAATTCAAGCGAGGATAAGCCATATTTTTTGATGGATGGGAACAAATAAAAGGCTCCCGCAGGTTTAACCACATCTATCCCCATGGCAGTCAACCGGTCATACACATAATCCCGGCGCTGCCGGTATTCCTCACGCATCACATGAGCGTCATCTTTACCATTGGTCAAGGCTTCTACAGCTGCATACTGGGAGATGGAACTGGCGCAACTCACATTGTATTGATGCACCTTTAGCATATGCTCAACCACATAGGCGGGAGCAAAGGCGAAGCCAATCCGCCAGCCGGTCATGGCATGGGATTTGGACAGACCGTTGATCACAATGGTTTTTTCCCGCATGCCAGGTATAGAAGCAATGGAAACATGGGGCTGATCGTAAGTTAATTCGCTGTAGATTTCATCTGAGAGAACAAAGACGTCCCGCTCTTGTAATACTTCAGCGATCGCTTTCACTTCAGAGAAATCCAACACACATCCTGTCGGATTAGAGGGGTAGGGCAGAATCACGCAGCGGGTCCGCTCAGAGAGTTTCTCTTGCAAACGATCGGCCCGGATTTTAAAGTTCGTGTCACTGGTATCCACATAAACCGGCTCTGCTCCACATAAGCGAATAATGGGTTCATAGGCGGGATAAACCGGTCCGGGCAAAATGACCTCTGTCCCCGGCTCCAGAATGGTTCTTAGGGTCATATCAATGGCTTGACTGGCGCCAATAGTGGTCACTACCTCAGTGGCAGGATCGTAACGCAAACCGTACTTTTGCTCCACAAATTGGGCCGCTGCTTCCCGTAATTGGGGTAAACCGGCATTGGGCGTATAAGTAGTCTGATTAGTCTCAATCGCTTGCCGGCCGACACGTTTAATATGCTCCGGTGTGGGAAAGTCTGGCTGGCCGATGGTAAGCTGGACCGCATCCGGATATTCAGCCACCTTGTTAAAAAACTGGCGAATCCCTGATATTTGAATATTTCTTACCTTGGCATTAATGAGATGTTCCATTGGACCTTTCCTTTCTAGGTTTAATGTGCGAGGTAGATTGAGAGAGACGTTAACAATTAAAGCCTGGCTCAAGCCAAGCTTCAAAGATGAGTCTATGGATAGCAGTTAAGGACTTAATTTTTGTAATGAATCTTAATATAGCCAAAACCTTCTAGAAACTTATAGCCTAAACCTTTTAATTCATTGATTTTTTCAATCTTCTCTTCAGGCTTGTTCCGATACTCCATGTGTAGCCTGTTCAAATGAATGACTTCAAAATTGACCTGATGATCTGGATGGAACATTAAATTTAAAATTTCAAGGTCCGGGCGGCTCAATTCTAAATTGTTGGCCAGCTTGTTACGGAAGTATCTGGATAAATCACGTCGGTTGAAAAGGTAGGATAATTCCTTACGAGCAATGGAATGGTCACTTCGTCCTTTATTCTGTTTCATTAGCTTATAAATATGAGCATTTAGCTTTTTATATTGCTTATGTAAGAGTCCAGCAATAAACAGCTTATCGTTTTGGCTTAATTTCTGAAAAGAGTCTAGCGGAAACATGGCCTCAATCTTCTTATTTATCACTTTCCGGCTTAAATGGAATATAGCAGGCAGAAGAATGGAATTTATGGCTAAGCCATACAACATGACAGAAACAGTGGTTCTGCTTAAACTCAAACCTATCAATTGAGCAACCGCGTGCAAACCAAGACCGGAAAGGTAAGAGATGATTAGCAGCCCGCTTCCCACTATGAAAACAAAGAATACTTTACTCATATCGATCACGCTTCCCTCTCCCTTAACCTTGGAGTCATGCTGAAACCTGGATGATCTGACCAGAGAGAGTCATCCTTTTTTCCTATTGTACAACGAAATTAATATTGATGCATCGATTACCATTCTAAATTTTTTCCTACATCACTCACATTCTGGTCATAGATTGATTACATTTTGTTCAAAAATGGCCTCTATAATACAAACTAACAAGCCGGACAGCTCTCGCTTACCGGCTTGAATCTAAAGGGAGGGTTAACAGATGTTTAAAAAACTTTTTCTGGTAACCGCTTTGACTTCTGCTCTGTTAGTCGGTTGTGCAGACGGTGAAGAAGCTCCGATGCTGGAGGACCAGCCGGAAATGAATGGTCCAGAGGAAGCACCATTGAATGAACCAGAAGAGGCACCGGTGAATGAGCCAGAGGAATCTCCTCTCGATGATACTAAAGAAGATCCTTTTAGTGAGACCGAAGATGCACCCGCAGACGAAGGGTTTGACGAAGCAGAAGAAGATGATGAGGCAGTCACTGAGTAAGACAATAGACATAACCCTTACTGTATTTCCCCCTTTTTCACATCAATCACAAATGTGCACCCGCGCAGGGTGCCTTATATTTTTAATAGCAACACGGTGATACGCTTCACAACTTCTGCCCTCATTGGCTTTGTTGCCACCGTAATATCATTGCACCTGAATTGGATTGGGATGACGAAAGTAAGTTTACAAAAAACAAATATACTCACGCAGACCACGGCGATCACAAGACCGATTAAAGCTCCATTATCGAGCTTCATCATCACATTTCCCCATTGCCGGTTCTTTCATCAGAGCATTCCTGATACACCATTTGTGTTGATAATGTAATTAATTATTATGTGTTACTATGAAACTAAACCAAGCGGAGAGACAAAATAGGAGAGGAAGTATTTTAATACCGTCTCAACAACTAAAAGGGGATCAGAGGTATTGTTTCCCCATCCAACTTTTGATTGACTAATGCCATTGGTGCAGCTATAAAATAATTTTGACTAAAATTAATATTTAATTTCGTGTACTAGGGGGAATTTTCCGACATGACTACGTTGTTATATGAAATCAGAGACTCGATTCGAAAATTAATCGAAACGACAAAATCGTTAATTGATTTCGATTTCTCAGTTGTAGACGAAAATCTACTTCGCATTGTAGGAACGGGGCGTTATGAAAAATATATAGGATTAAATCTACCTGCGAATACGGCAACTGATTATGTTATGAAAACAGGGAAGCCATTGATTATGTATAATCCGCTGGAACATACGGTTTGTATATCTTGTCCTGTTCGAAACATCTGCTTGAAAGACACGATGATGATTTATCCGATCAAAAAAAATGATAAAGTCATCGGAGCCATTACAATTGGAGCCTTTACTGATGAATTGAAAGAAAAACAACAACAGATGGAGCAAAATTTAAGCTCATTTTTAGAAAATTTAGCTGATTTCATTGCGTCAAAAGCTAGTGAAAGAGAAACGGCAAAAAGAATATCTACTATCCTTAATACGGTTGATTCGGGCATTATTTTAACTGATTATACTGGGAGAATTACAGTATTTAATGAAGTGATAAGAAATTTGTTCCATGATGATATTCATCAGCATGATAATATTCGTACATTCCTTCCGGATCATGATGTTGAAAAAATACTTAAGAAAAGAGAGACATTCGAAAATCGAGAATGTAATCTCGGCCGATTTTATGGGGATAAACGAGTATTTGTAACAGCAAAACCGATACACCCAAATCAGGATAAAACAGAGATTCTATATATCTTTAAAGACCATAACGATATGGGCAATATAGCCTATAAATTGCTAGCGGATTATTCGTATTTCTCGATCGGCTTAGACCATATTAAAAGCTCAAGCAAGTTAATGGAGGAAGTAAAAAATATTTCTATCCGTGCATCTCGTACAGATTCGAATGTTTTGATTCAAGGGGAGAGTGGAACAGGAAAAGAATTGTTTGCAAGATTGATTCATCAAATGAGTGATCGAAAAAATGGACCATTTATTGCCGTGAATTGTGCTGCTATTCCTGAGAACTTAATCGAGAGCGAACTTTTCGGATATGAAGATGGCGCTTTTACGGGAGCCAAAAAGGGAGGAAAACCCGGAAAGTTTGAACTGGCGAATAACGGAACGTTGTTTTTAGATGAAATCGGTGATCTACCGTTACATCTGCAACCCAAACTTTTAAGAGCGATTGAATACGGGTATGTCGAAAGGGTAGGTGGTGTGAAACCGATTAACCTAAACACGAGAATTATCGCGGCAACAAATAGGGATTTGGAAAAAATGATTGAAGAAGATGAGTTTAGAGAAGATCTGTACTATCGGTTAAATGTCATTCCTATCCATATTCCTCCACTAAGAAAACGCCGTGAAGATATATTAGTGTTGGCAAATCATTTTTTGTCCACCTATAGCAGAAAATTTTCCAAACAGATTACGGGTTTTTCCGAAGAAGTGGAAAAAGTGCTATTAATTTATCATTGGCCCGGTAACGTACGGGAACTTGAGAATACCATCGAATATGCAATTCATGTAGAGAGTTCTGATGTTATTCAATATGAAAGCCTTCCTGCAAAACTAAAGAATGTTTCTATTGCGGAGAAGGATTCAAAAAACTGTAATTTAAAACAACTGGAGCAGAAAATGATTGAGGGGTTATTACAACAGTATGGAACGACTCTAAAAGGTAAAACGAAAATTGCCGAGGAGTTAGGCATTAGCTTGTCTACTTTATATCGGAGAATACGACGAATGGATACATAATAATTATCAAAAGAAGAAACTTGTTGTCATTTTGACAACAAGTTTCTTTCTTTTATTTATAAATATTTATTTGGTCATTGTCATTTTGACTTGTCAAAATGACAATGACCTTTTCGTGTATTCCTTCATTTTGCTTGTATTCGACGGGTGATAAAGTTGGCATATGTTTTGCAGTGTTTAGTTTCAAGGAAGGAGGGAGTATTCATGTTTTCGATGTAAATGAACAGGGCGAATAGCGAAACAAACAAATTTACAGGTATTTGGTCACAGCAGAGGAGGCAGTCAATGATGAAACCGATTATTGGTATATGTGCAAACTACTCAAAAGATGAAAAACTAGGGTTAATAACTGGTTTAGGGTTGCCCGGACAAGAATGGCAACTTTTGGCGGATGATTATATTAAAGCTATTGAAAGGGCAGGCGGATCACCCATTATTTTACCTATAACGAAGCATATCGATAGTCTATCCGGAATTCTACATTTGTTAGATGGGATTTTATTTTCCGGTGGTACCGATATTGACCCACTACATTACGGGGAATTGCCGAGATACGGATTAGGTTTGATTGACCCTGAGAGAGATGCTCATGAATTGCAACTGGCAAAGAAAGTGTTATATGAAATGGAAATTCCTGTATTAGGAATTTGTCGGGGTATCCAAGTGTTAAATGTAGCTGCTGGTGGCACCCTTTATCAGGATCTGCAGCGGCAAAGACCCGAAGGATTTAATCATACGGTCAAAGAAGCGCCCAAATATCACCCCACTCATATCGTGCACATCAAAGAACGGTCTAGACTACACTCCATTTTTAAAAAAGATACGATAGGGGTAAATAGTTTTAACCACCAAGCCATTTGTCAGGTAGGCGACGGGTTTGATGTGACGATGACTGCTCCCGATGGTTTGATAGAGGGGATTGAATGGACAGGAGATCGGTTTGCTGTTGCAGTTCAATGGCATCCTGAAATGATGATTGATCGTTATCCGGAGTATATGTGTTTGTTTGAAGAATTTGTAAATCACTGTAAAAGAAAGGGATGAAACAGAAATGGAACAGTTTCAACAGATCATCGGTACATTGACAGGGTACATATGGGGTCCTTGGATGATCATATCATTGGTCGGAATCGGAGTTTATTTTACAATAGGAACAAAATTCCTTCAAATAAGAAAATTTCCTTTTATTATAAAGCAAACCTTAGGGAGATTTTTTGATAAAGAATCCGAAATCGAAGGGGAAGGAACACTAATACCCCGCCAAGCTGCTTCAGCGGCCTTATCGTCAACAGTAGGTGTCGGAAATATTGTTGGTGTTGCTACGGCGCTGGTGTTAGGTGGTCCGGGTGCTATTTTTTGGATGTGGTTTTCAGCTTTATTCGGCATGTGTACAAAATACGCAGAGATCGTTTTAAGTATTGCATATCGGAAAAAGGACAAAGAAGGCAACTTTTTGGGTGGCCCTGCTTGGTATATGAAAGAAGGGTTAAAATCTCCTTTCTTGGCGACAATATTTACGGTTTCATTAGCCATTGTTTGTCTGGGCGGAAACATGGTCCAATCGAATGCCATCGCAGAGACCGTTGATGAACTTTTCGGTATTTCTCCAGGAGTTATTGGTGTTATTCTTCTCATTGGAGTAGGTATTGTATCGATAGGTGGTGTTAAACGGTTAGGAAAAGTAACGGAGAAACTGGTTCCCGCGATGACCCTTCTTTATATAGGTGGAGGTATTATCGTTATTTTGGCCAATATTTCTAATCTACCAAGTGCCATTTCTTCCATTTTTACAGGGGCATTTTCATCCTCGGCAGTTGGCGGTGGTGTCGCCGGATTTGCTGTCATGGAAGCGATTAAGTATGGAATAGCAAGAGGACTTTACTCTAATGAGGCGGGAATGGGAACAGCCCCAATCGCGCATGCTACTGCCAAAACGGATCATCCGGCACGACAAGGGATGTGGGGAGTAACAGAAGTATTTATCGATACATTTATCATAGGCACCCTTACAGCCTTGACAATTTTAACAAGTGGTGTCTTGGGATCTGATGCATCCCCCGCCGTTTTAGCAAGCTTGGCCTATGGAACCGTTTTTCCAGGTTTAAAATATATTGTGGGAATCAGTTTAATTTTGTTTGCGTATTCAACCATCATTACCATTTCGTATTATGGCGAATCTTTAGCCAGGTATATTGGCGGAGAAAAATTAGGGAAGTTCTATCGTTATTTCTTTTTACCTTTTACATTAATTGGATCTATTGGCGGATTGCAAATGATTTGGTCTATTGTTGATTTGTTAATGGGAATAGGTGTGATTCCAAACTTAATCGCCATTTTACTTTTAAGTCCAAAAGTGTTTAAACTGACTAATGAATTTTTTGGTTCAGGCCAAAAAAATAAGCCCGAAAGATCTGTTCCTATCTCATAAAATCTTAAAGGCTACCACAGGCAGGTATCGGCCCCATTGCAAAAAGAACGGATTTCCGGGAAGTCCGGTAATCCGGTGATGAGAAGATCCTCTGTGCATCCCCGTCACCCATGACGGGGATTTTTTAATTGGTTCAGTCGGGGGCATCCTCGATTCCGTAAGCGGAAGGTTAGAAGGTTGATTCGCTTTTTCATTATATCGCATCGAACAATTAGTACAAATTGTCGTTTTTGTGTTGGCAACGTAATTATTATGTATTACTATAGAATTATCACAAGCGGAGGGACAAGAACAAAATAAAAGAGGTTGATTCAATGTAAGAAATCCCCAACTTCCAAGTAGAACTGAAAACATACGGAGAACAGGGAGTGCCACAGAAAAAGTCACATCGCTATCAGTCGCCGCTTAAATCCTGAAATGGACTTCTGTCAATAGAATGGACACACAGAATCGAGAAAATTACGCAGTCTGATCGGCTTCGCGGGCTTATGCACCGACCGACCCGGTTGCTTTGACGATGTGGCACGGCTTGCATCATGCTCATTCTTCGTAGCCATACTTCATGTATTACCCGCCCGTGCCCTTGTGGTAATCCGTTGTTAGGCGACGGACCATGCCCCATGATTCAGAGTGGGCCACGGAAGGCACACCCCAGGATAATACCTTGCAGAGCCACTGATGCACAAAATATAAAGATGCAAACCAATTTAACTTCGTATTATGCTTATAATGCACCAATTGTTAATTATCCTTTTTTTCCTCCCAAAGTCGTGTGCGTTCTTCAAAACTCACTTCTTTGTGTATTTGATGCAGCATCCATTGATAGCCGAAAGGGTCAATAAATATAGCATTTGACACTCCATAATCAGGCATTTCAGTCACCGATTGCACCTCAGTACAGCCCGCACTGATCGCCTTTGAAAATGTTTCCTTGATGTCAGGGACAAGGATGTTAAACCAAATCGTTTTAGGTTCATCCGGGTTTGGTGCTTTCAAATCGAATTTTGGGTTTTCATCCAACATGTGAAAGCGTACTCCGTATAGGGCAAAAATGACTTCATTTTCACCTTTAGGAAAATCTGAAACCTCAACACGCTCGATATCAAATACTTTTTCGTATAATTCCAATGCTTTCAAGCTGTCTGTTACAACCATATCAATTTCTACTCCAACCATTATGAACACACTCCTTTTATAGATTTGTCTTATTTCTGGCTCATCCCTGGACACCTCGATTTTGTTAGAATTTATTGTAGCATTCTCGATTCTCGGTGTCCATTTTTCAGTCTAGCATCAAACTTCCGTTATATGAGAAGCCGATTGAAGCCCAATTAAATGCCTCGTTGGAGGAACTACGTTCCTGTGTACCTTTGACCCCAAAATGGAGAGTGAAAAAGAACAGTAAGGGCAAGAACGAGTTTTGGTTTGGCTTCAAAGGTCCTTTTGCTGTAGGAACACAAAGTCAGTACATTTTTCAATCCATCCTTTCATCAGGAAACCTGAATGATGGCAAAGCAGCGATTCCCCTTCTTAAAGGTGTTCAAAAGCGGTTCACTCCGTTGTCCATTCAATATGTCACCATGGATGCAGGATACGACTATTTGCCGATTTATGAACAAATTCATCACATGGGGGCCCAATCGATCATTGCCTACAATAAACGGAATGAACCTGAACCCGTAGGGTTCGATCACCATTTTGCGCCAACATGCGTCCGTGAATACTCTTATCGGTATGACAGTTTTGACTCAAAGTACCAAACATTGAAGTTTACACGTCCTAAGGAGTGCAAAGACTGTCCGCTTGCACATGATTCCCTTTGCCAAAAAGTGTATAACGGAACATTAGAAGAATGGTTTGAGGTGGTTACGTGGGCACAATTAGGTTATCATAGCAAGTTGCCCCAAATGAATTTGGGATGGGGACCACCCGCGCAGGGGTGCCCATCTATGGTCAAGTTTTAGACGGCAACCAAGACGATAAATTTCTAATATTTTCCTCCAATTAATATTTAATATAGGGTTCAGTAACTCTATTTATACCCCAGAGTAAGCCATAAAACCACCATCAACAGGAATTGTAATTCCTGTTACGAATCCGGAAAGATTTTCGTCTACCAACCATAATAATGTGCCTAGTAGGTCCTCAGGTTTACCAAATCTTCTCATGGGAGTATGAGACAAAATTTTTTGAGACCTTTCAGTTAATGAGCCATCTTCATTCGTTAAGAGCTTTCTATTCTGATCTGTTAAAAAGAATCCCGGTGCAATCGCATTCACTCTAATACCTGTCTCAGCCAGGTAAACTGCTAACCATTTTGTGAAGTTTTCTACAGCCGCTTTTGCCGCACTATAGGCCGGAACTTTGGTCATAGGAGACGGAGCACTCATTGAAGATATATTAATGATTACAGCCCCTTTCCTATTGATCATTTTTGGGGCAAATATTTGAGTTGGAATGATGGTTCCAAGTAAATTCAAATCAAATACATACTTGATTCCCTCAATATCTAGATCAAAGAATGTAGTGACATCCTTTTTCTCAAGATCTTCTGCCTCAAAAATTTCATGTGTTGTTATCGCTTTCGGATGATTACCTCCTGCGCCATTAATTAAAATGTCACAGCCTCCAAATTCCTTGGTAATTACTTTTTCAGCCTCTTTTACACTTTGTGCATCCAAAACATTACAGGGGATTGCAATAGCTTCACCTCCCAACGCCCTGATATCTTTTTCAACAATTTGTCCCTTATTTTTATTTAAATTTAAAATAGCCACTTTCACTTGATGTCTACCTAACTCCCTTGCCATTGCTCCGCAGAGAACACCGCTTCCCCCTGTGATAACAGCTACTTTGCCTTTTAGGTTTTGATTAACCGGGATCATTTGTATTCCTCCTCCATGCTATAAATTTTTATTTAGCCCTGTTCAAGCGCATCCCAAATTCCCCATAAATACATCACGCCTAGTGCTCGGTCGTACAAACCATAGCCCGGCCTGCATTCCTCGTCCCAGATATGCCTTCCATGATCCGGTCTGACATAGCCAGTAAAGCCGATGTCATGATAAGCTTTCACAATATCACAAATATCCAATGAACCATCTGACGTTCGATGCGATGTTTCTATAAAGTCACCATGTTTAAAAATCTTGACATTCCTTATGTGGGCAAAATGAATTCGACCAGCAAACTCTCTAACCATTTCTGCCACGTTATTAGTGGGATTAGCACCTAGAGAACCACTGCACAGCGTTAAACCGTTATAAGGACTGTCAACCAATTTTAAAAATCGGCTTATATTTTCCTTATTCGTAATAATTCTTGGCAGTCCAAAAACAGACCAGGGAGGATCGTCAGGATGTATGGCCATTTTTATATCATGCTTCTCAGCTACGGGTATAATCTCTTCCAAAAAATACTGCAGGTTATGCCATAAATCTTCTTCTGTCACATTTGAATAGGCTTCAAATAACTTTGAGAGATCTTCTAATCTTTCAGGTTCCCATCCCGGCATTGAAAATTGAGGGTTTTTGGCAATTTTTTCAACTAACTCCATCGGGTTAATATCTCTAATCTTTGAGTCTTCATAATATAAAGCTGTTGATCCATCTTCAAGCTCTTTATAGAGATCTGTCCTTAGCCAATCAAAGACAGGCATAAAATTATAGCAAATAACTTTTACGCCAACTTTGGCCACATTCTCGATTGTTTTTTTATAGTTTTCAATATAATAATCTCGAGTGGGGAGTCCCAACTTAATATCCTCATGAACATTGACACTTTCAACCACGTCAATGTTTAAACCGTACTCATCAGCTTGCTGCTTCACTTTCTCAATCTTATCCATAGGCCAAACTTCTCCGGGAGGCATATCATGAAGCGCCCAGACTATACCCTCAACTCCTGGAATTTGCCTGATATATTTTAAAGGAACACTGTCATTCCCTTCACCAAACCATCTAAATACCATTCTCATCCTAATCAATCCTCCAGCAACTTTAATCGTTCATTGTTTTGACTTAAAGTTCTATAATCCCAATTATTTTGTTTATTGTAGCTAGTCAAATGATATAACCACTTTCCTTACTTGATGAGGATAACCTTCAATAAGTTCAATGGCTTGCTTAATATTTTCGACCGGGAATTGATGAGTAACCATTCCATCGACACGTAATGACTGATTTTGAAACAACTTGATTACCTCTGGAAATTTATTTGTTTGTAATCGAGAGCCACAAATTGTCAACTCTTTTTTTGTAATCGGCAGCTGGACGATTTTTGAAAAACCAGTATTGAAGCCAAGAATAACAATATGTCCTGCAACAGAGGCAAGATCAACAGCATTTTCAAAGGTTTGTGGTGTACAAACTGCGTCAATAACGACATTTGCACCCTCACGGCCTGTAATGCTCATCACTTCATTAATAACATTGGTTCTGCTTGCATTGATGATATAATCTGCTCCCCACATTTTTGCAAATTCCAGACGTTCATCTCTTAAGTCTGTGACTATACACTTTGCACCTCGTAGTTTGGCCATTTGCAAACAACAAAGCCCTATTGGTCCAGCCCCCATAATGAGCACAACATCTCCAGCCTGTACGTTCCCCCTCCACACCGCTTGGGCACCAATGGTAAATGGCTCTACAAGAACCGCTGTTGACCAATCCATATTTTGATCAACTTTGTAAACTAAATCCTCGGGAATGACCAGATATTCTTGCATACCACCATCACGGTGAACCCCTAGCACTTCTAAATTTGTGCAGACATTTTTTCTTCCCTTACGACAGGCATAACACTGACCACAAGTGATAATGGGTTCGATAACTACTTTGTCTCCAACTAAACATCGGCTAACATGCTTACCCACTTCAACTATTTCTCCTGTTACTTCATGTCCGATAACTCTTGGCAAAGTTGCAAGCGGGTTACTTCCGTGGTATATGTGCATGTCAGATCCGCATATTCCAACCATTTTTACCTTGACTAATACTTCATTTTCATTTAGTATGCGTGGTTTATCTTTCTCGATAATGTCAATTTGTCTTTTTTGTGTAACCTGAACAGCTCTCATGCATAAACTCCTCTCTATTAATCAAACAAACCAGGTAAGAATAGTGTTAATTCAGGTATAAAAGCAACAAGCAGCAGCACGACAAGACTGACCAACAAAAATGGAATAAGCGCGCGCGTTGTTTGCCATATGGAAACTTTACCAATACTTGAGGCTACGTATAAACAAACCCCAACTGGCGGTGTAGACAGGCCAATAATTAAATTCAATACCATCATCACACCAAAATGAATGGGGTCCATACCTACACTTGTAGCCACTGGTAATAAGACAGGGAATAAGATGACAAGAGCCGCTATTGTTTCCATAAACGCTCCAACAAATAACAGCAGTAAATTAATAAGTAAGATAACGATAATTTTATTTTCTGAAATGCCTAATATCGCGTTAGCAACTAACTGTGGAATATGTTCACTAACCAAAATCCATCCAAATAAGTTAGCTAAGCCAACTAGAATCATGATTGAAGCGGTACTTCTCATTGACCTTAGTAAGATTGAAGGAAGATCTCTAATTTTGAGTTCTTTGTATATAAACATACCTACAACAAAGGCATAAATAACAGCGACTATGGATGCCTCGGTTGGGGTAAAATATCCGCCTAAAATACCATAAAGAATAATAAATACCATCATAATGGCCCAAAATGCATCAACAAACGATTTTCCAATTACAGACCATGGTTGTTTTGATCCTTTTGGGTAATTCCGCTTAATGGATATAAAGTAGGTCATTAACATTAAACTAACCCCTAAAAGAAGACCTGGGATTGCACCTGCAAGAAATAAGTCTCCAATTGAGACACTGGCCAATGTTCCTACAATGATCATTGGCAATGACGGTGGAATAATAGGGCCTACAGTTGATGACGAAGATGTAAGTGCTGCAGAAAAATCTGCATCATACCCTTGCTTTTTCATTGCTGGGATTAAGACAGAACCAATACTAGCTGTATCCGCTAAGGCTGTTCCAGAAATACCTGCAAATCCCATTGACGATCCGACATTTGCCAAACCCAGGCCTCCGCGAATATGGCCAAAAAGGTTATTGGTAAAAGCAATAATTCGTTCAGTAATACCGCTGGCGTTCATTAAATTGCCTGCTAAAATAAATCCAGGAATACATAGAAGGACAAAAGAATTTATTCCCGCAAACATTTTTTGAGGAACAATTGACAAAGGAATATCTGCTAACATGAGATATAATATTGAAGAAATCCCTAAACTAAAGGCGATCGGAACACCAAGAAAGATCAATATAATAAATGATAGAAACAATATTAGCGCAAGCATTCTCTAAACCCCCTTTCCATTCTTGCTTTGGGTCCCTTTAAAATGATCTAACATGTGAAAAAAGGCATAAAGGGCAACAAAAACCATGGATATACCAATACTTGAATGAATGATAGACATATCAATCGCCATCGTTGCAGAGCTTTGACCCAATCCTATCTTGGCAAATGTGTACCCTTGAAAAGCTATAACAGAACATAAAATCACAATCAAAAGATAGATAAATCCATAATAAAAATTTCTTACCTTATAAGGTAATAAGTTAATAATAATGTCAAGATTAATGTATTCCTTTTTCTTTAAGGCCAGTGGGGCTGCAAAGGATACCGAATAAATGAACAAAAACCGGGTCAGTTCTTCTGTCCAAACAGCTGAATACGGTAAATAACGGGAAAGAATTTGAATCATAACCGAGATAATAATTCCAACAAATGTTATTATCGTCAATGTCTCTAAAGTTCGATCCACTATTTTCAGTGCTTTCATAACGATTGTGCCTCCCTATGACACTACGTTGTTGCATCAAGTAAAAAGTATATGCTGATGCACGTAAGTGTGCATCAGCTATTATGCTTATTCAACCTCTAATATTCTTTCATATAATTCATACTGCTCGTCTGATAAATTTTGTTTAATAGCAGGGAGCATGGCTTCACGAAAAGCATCTTGATCCACTTCGTTAAAAATCATGCCTTTATCTTTCAAGTTAGAAATATAACCCTCAGTCTCTGTAGCAAACAATTCTTGTCCATATGCTTGGGCTTCTTCAGCAGCAGCTAACACCGCCTGTTTTTGTTCCTCAGTTAAAGATTCAAATTGCTCGTTTCCTACTAAAACATAGATCCATGAATAGACGTGCTCAGTTTCATTCACATATTTTTGGACTTCGTAAAATCCTGCGCTGTGAATAAGATCTACAGGGTTTTCCTGACCATCAATGACGCCTTGCTGCAGTCCTGTAAACACTTCGTTAAAATCCATCACTTGAGGATTCGCACCTGCTGCTTCCCAGACACTTAAGAATAGGGGCACATTGGGAACACGCATTCTAAATCCTTTTAAATCTTCCGGTGTATTAATGGGATCATTGGAAGTTAAGTTTCGTGGAGCACGCTGATGATAATATAATGGTGTTAAGCCCACTTTTTCTTTGATTTCAGCTTCAATTTCCTTACCAATTTCCCCCTCTATCACACGTTTTAAATGTTCTTCGTCTCTAAATGCGTATGGAACTGCCATTAATGCGGCCTTGGGTGCCCAGTTTGCCATTGTCTCACCTGAAATAACCAAGTCTACAGTTCCAGCTTTTATACTGTTAATAACATCAGTTTCTCCACCCAGTACACTATTAGGAAATATTGTTATTTCAATTTGTCCTCCGGTTTTTTCGTTGACCAAGTCAGCAAACTTTAAAGCTGTTTTGTGCCAAATATGGTTTTCATCCGCAAGGTGAGCAAGTTTCCACTGTATAGTTTCAACAGAACCATCATTATTATTTGGCTCTTCTGAAGTAGTTGACGTTTCATTGTCAGCACCACATGCAGAGAGAATGGTTATTAAAACACATACAATTGACACCCATATCAGTTTTTTCATTTTTCTATCCCCCTTATATTTCCATAAATTTTATTGCGATAATCTTCCTTATTTGGAATTCCTCCCATTAGTGCAAGCTTACAAAAACTGATCCCCCCTTTCACAAAACATATATCAAATTTAATATCCTAAATTTCTAATCACCACTTTTCTAACATTTTTACAATTGGCATCGTTTTCAAATCAGAGCAAAGAGCCCTTAGATTCAACTGTCATATCAGAACATCATTTAAAATAATTCGGATATTTCTGTTTAAGCTCTTCTTGATCAATATCAACAAGATTTAAATGTTCCCGTATAACTTTCTCGGCTAATAACTGCTTATTATTTTGGATAGCCTCTACAACTTCATAATGTTAGGATATTATTGTTTCCCAATTAAACTTTTCATATAAACTGAGTAACCGAACACGATCAAAGTTAATACTCATCATATTTTTAATCACATTCCATATGCGTGATTTGTTGCAGCCTGAAAAAATAAGGGAATGAAATTCATCATCCAACCCAAGAAATTGCTTGTAATTTTTTTCCTTGATGACAATCTCTTGTTCCTGTATATTTTTTTTAAGCTTTGACAGATCATGATTCGAAAACGTTTCACATGCTAACTTAACAGTTTCAACCTCCAGGTGTTCTCTCATAAACCTTGTTTCTTCGAGATGATCCAGATCAATTAATGACACAATTGAGCCTTTTTGAGGATAAACACTAATCAAATTTTCTTGAGATAGCCTTAAAAACGCTTCCCTCACAGGAGTACGACTGACATTTAACTTTTCGGCTATTTCATTTTCACTAATAGATAAACCTGGGGGTAAAGACAAATTAAGAATTTCTTCTTTCAAATAATCATAAACCATGGTTCCAATTGAATTTTTATCTTTACTCGTTAATTGGTTTAATATCACAAACCATTCCCTCCATTAGACACAATTACCATACTTGTATACTAGTATAATTTTAAAAATAAAGTCAACACCCTCCACCTACCTCATTGACTATAAGTATGGGTATGATTTCTATGTTAATCTTGCAATCAAATTTCCGTTATTCGGAATTTAGTTCCGAATGCTTTATTTTTATGATTTCATTATAAAAATATATTTTAAAAAGTCAAGAAGAATATAGATGTTTAAACGAAGCTTAAGTAACACTACTTACCTATTGAAGGACTTCCTCACCATGCTCGATAATGCAAGCAGGGTTCAAGTCATGAATGGCAAAGGTGGTAGCAGCCATTAGTCTAGTAATCATCAAGATTAAAATGGTCCAAAGAGAATTAAGCAAAAATTAAGGATCTCTTTTCATAATACAGGCAGAGGAATATGGTTCTTTAATGTGAAGAGTGAAGAACTGCTGGTGGCCCAGGCACAGACCGTGGAGGTACAGCGTGGGACCTTGGAAATGAAAGTTGCCGGTTCAGGAAGTATTGAGGCTGTGACAAGTGTTGATGTGAAAGCTTTAGTGAATGATGAAATCGATGAGGTGCTTGTGTCTTCAGGAGAGGAGGTAAAAGAAGGACAAGAATTAATCACATTTGTCGAAGAGGATGAAGAGATTGTAGCTCCGGCCTCCGGAATTGTTACGTCGCTTGATGTCATCAAAGGGGAACGCGTAACGCCAGGTCAAGTCGTCATGCATATTACCAATTACGATGATTTACAAGTAACATTACAAGTGGATGAACTGGATATTTCTAACATTAAAGAAGGACAGGAAGCGATCATAAACGTAAATGCCTTTCCTGACCAAGAGTATACGGGGACAGTGACGTCAATTGCTCGAGAAGGGACGGTCACCAATGGGATTTCAACGTTTGATGTGACTATACATATCGAAGAACCGGACCATTTGAAAGTGGGCATGACGGCTGAGGCACATATTTTAATCGAGCGTAAGGACGATGTGTTATATGTACCGATTGAAGCGGTTCGTTCAATGAATGATGAAAAATTTGTGCTGGTTGAAGAAGCATCATCTGATGGGGAAGAGCCTACATTCCGCAGACAAGTCGTGACCACAGGAATCTATAATGAAGATTATATTGAAATTGTGGACGGATTGACTGAAGGGATGACCGTTCAACTGCCAATGGCTCAGATCTCTCAAACAAACCGCCCCTCCTTCGGCGAAGGCATGATGATAAGAATGCCGAATGGGGGGAGATAACCGTGTCAGAGACGATCATTAATATCCAAAACTTAACTAAAACGTATCAAGTGGGTGGCGAAGTTGTTCATGCCTTGAGAGATGTTTCCCTACAGGTCAAAACCGGAGAGTTTCTGGCCATTATGGGTCCATCAGGTTCCGGGAAATCAACGCTGATGAACATCATAGGTTGTCTTGATCGCCCCGACTCGGGCCAATATATTCTGGATGGAAAAGAGATTGACAAACTGTCGGAAAACGAACTGGCTATTGTTCGCAATAAGAAGATCGGCTTTGTTTTTCAGAACTTTAATTTGTTAAGTCATATGACGGCGTTAGAAAATGTTGAGCTTCCTTTACTTTACCGGGGAATGAGGACCAAGGAGAGGAAAATGGTTGCCTATGAATGTTTACAAAAGGTGGGACTGGAGGAACGTGCCCATCACTTGCCCAACCAGTTATCCGGCGGACAACAGCAGAGGGTGGCCATTGCCCGGGCCTTAGTGGGTCATCCGCCGATTTTACTTGCTGATGAACCGACCGGTGTGCTGGATAGTAAAACCGGCTTAGAAATCATTGCAGTAATAAAATCGCTTAACGAACAGGGACACACCATCATCGTGATTACACATGATCCTTCAGTTGCCGAGCACTCAAAAAGAGTGGTTTATCTTCGAGACGGACAGCTGTTTCAAGAAAGAGGTGATCTCATTGGGTCTCTTCCAGTCCATTAAAACAGCGATTCGTAACATTCGCAGGAACAAACTTCGTTCGTTTTTAACGATGTTAGGGATTATTATTGGAGTCTCTTCCGTGATTATCCTTGTTGCCATTGGTCAGGGTTCAAGTCAGGACATCACCAGCTAAATCAACCGGCTGGGTACCAATGTATTAACAGTAAATATCATCAACGCTAATCAAGTGAAGTTGACAGAAAATCATCTTGACCGTTTTAGTCAGATTAACGGAGTTCAGGATATCGCACCTGTCGTCTCTGGACGTGTCAATGTCAAAAATGGAAATCAATCGATTCAGGTTTCCCTCACGGGAGTCACAGCATCCTATCAAACCGTTCGTGATACCCAACCGGCGCAGGGGAGATTTATCACCGATATGGACCATGAATATCTTTTGGAACAGAATCTTCCGTTGGGCAATACGTACAAGTGAATGGAATGTCCTATAAGGTGATTGGTGTGTTGGCTTCAGAAGGATCTGCATTAGGGGAAAGCGGCGACGATGTGATTTTAATGCCTCTCTCTACAGCGCAGCGTGTACTGAGAAACAACAGTATTCAAACGTTATGTGTTCAATCAACAGGATTTAATGGAAACGGTAAGTTCTGTTTCCAATACCATGGCCATGATGCTTGGCGGCATCGCAGGGATTTCTCTATTGGTTGGCGGGATTGGGATTATGAATATTATGCTTGTTTCTATTTCCGAGCGAACAAGGGAGATCGGGATATGTAAAGCGGTTGGTGCCAAGCGGTGGGATATTCTGGTTCAGTTTTTAATTGAAGCCGTTGTTCTCAGTACGCTGGGTGGAATGATTGGGGTAGGCTTAGGCTTTATTGTGGGCCAAGTTTTGGAATCTGTCACAGACATTTCGGTGTCCTACTCCATGCTTGTTTCGCTTGTTGCATTTTGCTTCTCTCTGATTGTAGGCATTGTTTTTGGTGTATTTCCGGCAAATAAAGCGGCAAAGCTTGATCCAATCCAAGCTTTAAGAACGGAGTAAATAAATGTTGTCCTTGTTTTATCATCAAATGCGGTTTGACAGAGGATTCAAAAGCGACAGACAATCCTTCTCAAGCCAGCAGTCATGTGGCAACCCAGGTCCAGCAAACATCAGTTGAAGTAACCTCAGATATTACCGAAGTGGTCGAAAAAGTGTCTGAAGCGATTGTCGGCGTGGTGAATATTCAGCAGACCACCGATTTTTTCCAACAGAATATCCGTGATGTGGAACGGGGAACAGGCTCAGGAGTGGTATTCGAAAAGAAAGATGGCCGAGCCTATATTGTGACGAACTACCATGTGATTGAAGGAGCCAAGGAAGTGGAAATATCTCTGGGTGACGGAGAACGCGTGTCGGCTGAACTGGTCGGGGCTGACGCCTTAACCGACTTGGCTGTGTTAAGCATAGACGGCCATGTCACTACGGTGGCCCAGTTTGGTAATTCTGATGCGATTCGCACCGGGGAGCCGGCCATTGCCATTGGCAATCCGCTGGGACTTGAGTTTTCCCGGACGGTGACCATGGGGATTATCAGCGCTAAAGAGCGTTCCATTGAGGTGCAAAACGGCTGGGAACTTAACGTCATTCAGACTGATGCAGCCATCAATCCGGGCAATAGCGGCGGAGCACTGGTTAATATTGCCGGGCAAGTCATCGGCATCAACAGCTTGAAGATTGCCGAATATGGCTTGCAATCCGGTTCACTTGGCTTCTCAGGCACACCGATTGAAGGCATGGGGTTTCCCATTCCCATTAATGATGCCGTCCCCGTTATTGAAAATCTGATGGCCTATGGTAAAGTCTTGCGGCCCTATATGGGTATTCAGTTGCTTGATCTAGCCAGCATTGACAGCTATCACTGGCAGGAAACATTGAAATTGCCTAGTGATGTCAACCAAGGAGTAGTCGTCACCGCAGTAGAGCCTTTGTCTCCGGCTGACAAGGCGGGACTCAAGGAGCGGGACGTGATTGTGGCCATCAATGGTGAACAGATTGGCAACAGCATTGATCTGCGTAAATATCTCAAACCAAAATCGGGGACACTATTGAAGTGAAAGCGTATCGCGACGGCTTGCCACTTGAAGTGGAGCTGACCTTAGAACAGGCCGTCCAGCCGGATGAGTAAGCGAAATTTTTCGCTTTGGAGCTGGCCATAACTTTTGTGAAACGCATAGCTGAAAAAAAACTGAAATGAAAAAGAGACCAGACGTCTCATGGCAGGCAAGCAAGCGTTGCCTGCCACCTTTATACCCTTGTGCAGCCCAGCCTGTGTTTAAATTAAAATAGTAACTGTTTATGATCCTATATAAGGAGAAATGTTGATGCGTCTGTTAGTCGTTGAAGATCATCAGGATTTGCTGGACTCCATTATTGAGATCCTTTCCGATGAGTATGTCCTGGACAGTGCAACAGATGGAGAGGAAGCATTATTTTTAGCAATGCAAGCAATTTATGATGCGATTATACTTGATGTGATGTTACCCGGGTTAGATGGGTTTGAAATTGTACAGAAATTAAGAAGTGCGGAAATAGATACTCCAGTGTTGTTTCTGACCGCTAAGGATTCACTGGAAGACCGGGTCAAAGGATTGGATTTAGGCGGAGATGATTATATTGTCAAACCTTTCCAAGGGCCGGAATTAAAAGCGCGTCTTCGTGCCTTATTGCGACGAAGCGGGGCTTTGACCACCAAACAGACGGTACGTTACCGGGGGATTGAACTTTTTGGAAAAGATAAACAGGTTTTGGTTGATGGCCATCCCATCAAACTCACCGCAAAACAATATGAGTTGCTAGAGTATCTGATCCATAACAAAAAGGTGATTTTGACTAAAGAACAGATTTATGATCGGGTTTGGGGCTTTAATTCGGATACTACGATTGCCATTGTCGAGGTGTTTATTCATCACTTGCGTAAAAAATTGGAACCGTTTGGTTATCATACGGATATCAAAACTGTTCGGGGTGTTGGCTATATTTTAACAGATGATTAGGAGAGAACATGTATGTTTTGGCGGACCCGTATTCGGCTCACACTTTTAAACGCACCGCGGTGGGTTTGAATGGCCTCCTTGATGCCAATCTCTCTCAGTTTCTTGCGCACCCGTGTCACATTGACAGTCAAGGTGTTGTCATCGACAAACGTGTGATCATCCCACAATGCTGAGAGTAACGCTTCTCTGGAGACAATGCGGTCATAGTGTTCCAGCAGCATTTGCAAGAGTATGGTCTCATTATGTGTCAAATCAACTCTTTTCCCCTTCCACTCCACTTGATGCTTGTCAACATAAAGACATAGGCCCTGTACCTGAATCATATGCCGCGGTTGCTGATGGTCGCTGTACTCCCCGTATGTTCTCCGTAGTACGCTATTAATTTTGGCCATCACCACATCCATGTGAAAAGGTTTGGTAATATAATCGTCTCCCCCATTTTCAATGGCCAACACTTGATCCATTTCCCCCACTCTGGCCGAAATGAAAATAACCGGGGCCAAAGAAAACGTCCGGATGATCCGGCACCAGTAAAAACCGTCATAATAGGGGAGGTTGATATCCAGCAAGATAAGATCAGGGGACAGTTGCTGAACGATTTCTTTAATCCGCCGGAAATCTTCCACGGTGTTCACCCTAAAGTCGTACTTGTGCAAGTATGAGGCAAGCAGATCCCGAATTTTATGGTCGTCTTCTATGATGAGGATGCTATACATTTCATCATCATCCTTTATTCAATCACCACAGCTGTGCCATAGGCAATGATCTCGGAAGCCCCGCTCATCACTGTTGAACTGTGCAGACGAAACCCGACAATGGCATTGGCGCCTTTTGCTTCTGCCTCTTGAACCATCCGGCTGATAGCCACTTGCCTGGCCCGGTTTAACAACTCATCATACTGCTTAATTTCACCGCCCACAATGCCTTTCAGTGCAGCCATAATGTCACTGCCGATGTGTCTGGCTTGAATAGTATTGCCCTTCACATAGCCAATCACTTCTTTAATTTGTCTATTAGGCACTGTATCAGTAGTCACGATTAACATAGGCATCCTCCTCTAAAAAATGCCACATCTTCGCTTCACTGTCCCTTTGATTGATTATAAAGCACCTGAGGGCTCTAAGCCACAACAGGTGCTTTGCTGTCCTGATACCTTCTGTTATCCCCCCACAAGGGGCACCAGCAAATCAATGCGATCCCCATCTTGCAAGACGTAGTTTTCCTCTGCAATCTGCTCATTGACAACAATCAAAACATCCCTGTTCCAGGCAATGTTTAAATTTTCAACGAAAGTTTTAATGGTCACCGGTTCCTGTAGTTCATGTTCTCCGCTTAATTCAGGGCGCCAATGCAAGTGGGACCTTACCTGAACCTTCACGAGACGCGCCCCTCGGTACCGATGGCCAGCAATTCCTCTTCTGGGACATCAAACACCGTTTGACTGGCCGGATTAATCTCCTCATAAAAATGCTCTGGCAGGCGGTCGTGGGCTTTGGTCATACCCGCTCCACGGTTAAAAGCGTGTTCCATGCGTAACGTTTCCTGGGCCAAACCAACAATATCATCTGCGGTGATCTCTCGGCCAATATAGCCGGATACCATGTCAGCCAGAAGGTCAAACCGGCCAGCTACCGCAGAGGAGGCAAAGTAACAAATACCTAGAATATCAAAAATGGTATTCACTTTCTGAGCCTCCCTGGAAACCTCCACTTGTCCGCTGGCGTCATGATGGTTCACCTGGGCCCGTACCGTCTGGCCTGCAGTATGATCTGCCCCTTGGGGAGAAGTGGCAAAGGTGACTCCCAAACCTTTGATGGACCGCGGGTCGTAAGCCGGCATGGCTTGCCCCTTAACCACCGGCACTTTGCGTACACCGTAAATTTTGCCCACCAGCTCAGCTCCCCCACCGATAATACGCCCCAGCGGCGTTCCTTCACCTAGCTCCTTCAAGAGGTTGATGGCCCCTTCTTTGTCCCCGAAGTTCAATAGCCCTGCTTCCATAGCCACCCCAATCGCTGCTCCCGTTTCAATGGTGTCCACACCATACTCATTGCACAACCGGTTAAGCTCGACGACCGCATCCAAATCATCAATGCCCAGATTGGAGCCTAATAAGCCAATGTTTTCGTATTCAATGGGCGATGTGATACGCTTTCCGTTTACATCGGCATATATATTGGAACAGCGGATGGCACAGCCCGGCATACAGGCATGGGTCGGTGTGCCTTCTCCTCCCCGGGCTAAGATGGTTTCCCGTAATGTTTCCCCGCTAATGGCTTCATGCCCTTCAAAGCTGCCTGTTGAAAAATTACGGGTCGGTAAAGCCCCCAATTTATTGGTGGTTTTCACCATGGCGGCAGTCCCTAGCTCAGGGAAAATTTTACCCGTTCCAGGTGCTTCTCTTAACCATTGGGCGTATATTTTCATCGCCGATCTGAATCTTTGGGGATCTTTGGGCTTGTTGCGTTCCACACCTGTGTCATCCAAAATGACGGCTTTGATCCCTTTGGCTCCAGCCACAGCCCCCAAACCACCACGGCCGTAGAAACGGGTGGGGCTTTTATCCTTATCCATGTTAGCAATCGCCGCCGTAAGCATTTTCCGTTCTCCAGCCACACCAATCATGTACAGGCCCACATCTTCACCATAGCGCTGCCGGATTTTTGCTGCTGCCTCGCTAATTGGCTGATCCAAGAGGTCTCTGGCAGGCTCAAATTCTACACCATCCTTGTGAATACGGATAATTTGAAAATCATCCCGGATACCCTCAAAGATAATTGCTCTTAAACCCAGCCGGCCCAGCTTTAGTCCGGCTGTCCCCCCTGCATTGCTCTCCTTAATGCCTCCCGTGAGCGGGCTTTTCCCACCCATGGAACTGCGTTCGGCACTGGAGGCCAGAGAGCCGGTCAAAACACCATTAGCCAGCACCAGTTTGTTGTGAGGACCCAATGGATGGGCGGTAGGAGGCACCTCATCATGAACGATTTTGGAGGTTAAAGCCCTTCCTCCCCACAACAGCTCACTATCCGGGAGATCTTCATAACGATAGGTCAAATTCTCCATATTGATGCGCAACAGTTTCACAGTCGCTCCTCCCCTTTCTATATAACACTTTTGTGCATCGATAACTTTTGAAAAATATTTATTTTTTTATTATAGCAAAATACATAAGCCCATTTCATCAATCAAGCTCTACAACCGCACCACCTGGCGTCCTCGCAGCTTGCCTTGCAAAATCTGGGACAAGGTTTGCGGGAGCTGGTCAAAAGTGATCTCGGTCGTGATCACATCCAATCGATCCGGCTTTAAATCACTGGCTAAGCGCTCCCAAAGCATCCGACGCAGCTCCATGGGGCAGTAGACTGAATCAATGCCTAACAAGTTGACACCCCTTAATATGAAGGGAAAGACGGTGGTGTTTACTTCAGTTCCGCCCGTTAATCCGCTAACAGCAACCGTTCCTCCATAATCCATTGCGCTAAGCACATAGGCCAGTGTTTTTCCACCGACAGGATCAACAGCCCCTGCCCAACGGCGCTGGTCAAGAGGGCGAATCTTCTCAGGGGTTAACTCCTGGCGATGAATGATCTCCTTTGCGCCTAATTGACGCAGGTAATCATGTTCCGCTTCTTTTCCTGTGCTGGCCACCACATCATAGCCTCTCTTCGACAGCATAGCCACAGCCAGGCTGCCCACTCCTCCGGTGGCTCCAGTCACTAGCACTGGACCCTTATCGGGAGTTACCCCATGGCCTTCCAAACCATGAACAGAAAGAGCTGCTGTAATCCCGGCCGTGCCCAAAGCCATTGCTTCTTTCAGGGTAAGACCTTGAGGTAAGGGAACAACCCAATCGGCCTTAACCCGTGCATACTCGCTGAAGCCACCTTCATGGGATACACCGATGTCATAACTGGTGGCTATGACCTTATCCCCTTCTTTAAAACGGGAATCTGTGGAACGGACCACCGTCCCCGCCAAATCAATGCCCGGTATCATGGGATAGCGGGTCAAAATTCTGCCGTTGGGAATGGCAGCGAGTCCATCTTTATAGTTCACACTGGAATAGGCCACGCGTACAGTAACTTCACCCTCAGGAAGATCATCAAGAGACAGAGATTCAATCCCCACAGTGAACGATTGGTCTGTCTTGTTGACCAGGAGAGCTCGGAATGTGCTCATCATCAGATGCCCCTTTCTTGTCATTTTTAAATTCAAAAACATTAAAATAATCTATCTCTTATTATAACAAATTTAGATTCTAACTCATGTGTCTATGGGAACTGCATCACCTGTTTTTCCAAACAAAAGGTACTTTACAGCATAGGATAAATAGACTAGAATAATTCCATATAAAACAGACAAATTCAATAGGGATTAGAGGTGAAATCTGAGAATGCAAACAACAACATCCCAGCAACAAGAGCAATCACAAGTCAGATTGGAAGCACCTGCGCTTCCTGCCAGTCAGACAACACTGGTTGCCCTTGGGCTGGCAGGAGCGTTTCTATTAAGCTACGTGACCTATCAGATCGCTGATCTGCAAATGGCAATCCTGTTATGGGTTGGACTATTGCTAGGGTTTACCCTTTTCCATGCCCGCTTTGGGTTTACCTCCGCTTTCCGCCGGTTTATGGCGGTTGGAAACGGTGAAGCTTTACGAGCCCATATGCTCATGCTAGCCGCAGCAAGCACCTTGTTTGCCCTTATTTTTTCTACTGGGACAGGCTTGTTTGGTACTGAACCGGCTGGCTTTGTTTCCCCGATTGGTGTCAGTGTTGTGGTGGGTGCCTTCCTGTTTGGTATTGGCATGCAATTGGGCAGCGGATGAGCTTCTGGAACCTTGTATGCCGTCGGTGGCGGCCGTTCATCCATGTTTTTGACCTTATTGGCTTTCATTGTTGGTTCTGTGATTGGTGCTGCCCATTTTGATTTCTGGGTGAATCAGATGCCCTCTTTGCCACCCATCTCACTAGCCGAAATCACGCCTCTTGGCTATTTAGGCGGCTGGCTGATCCAAATGGCCATCTTTGGCGGAATTATTGCTCTGACCTTGTATATTGAAAGGAAGAAAAACCCGCCTAAAATGGCTGCCTTGCCTACTACTCAGGGCTGGGTACGCATCTTCCGCGGGGCATGGCCATTATGGGTCGGTGCCTTGTTGTTAGCCGCTTTAAATGCCCTGACTTTGTTGGTGAGAGGACAGCCCTGGGGCGTTACCTCGGCCTTCGCTTTGTGGGGATCAAAAGCCGCCATGGCCTTAGGTGTCGATGTCACCCAGTGGGTCTACTGGCAAGGACCAAGAGCAGAAGGTTTATATCAGTCGGTCTTCCTTGACACAACCAGTGTGCTTAACTTTGGGGTCATCACAGGGGCTTTCCTCGCTTCTGCCGCAGGCGGCTTGTTCGTTTTGAAAAAAATCCCCCTTAAAACAGCAGCGGCTTCTATTATTGGGGGCCTGCTTATGGGTTACGGTGCCCGCTTGGCCTTTGGTTGTAACGTTGGTGCCTATTTCAGCGGCATTGCCTCTTTTAGCGTGCACGGCTGGGTGTGGGCAGTGATGGCTTTGGCAGGAACCTATGTGGCTCTTTATCTGCGGCCTTTGTTTGGACTTTCCATCCCCAAACAAACCGATTCTTCATGCTGAAATGATCATGATGTGCCGGTCGGCTTCATAGCCGGCCGGCTTTTTGCTTTATTTTTTTCTGATTATTATCACCATTGCTTCATAAAAATGATAATAGCCCGCTGAAAATATCCATTTTGCGTAAGGGGGAAACAATATGGGAAAACGTGAACAAATCTTCACCTATCGCAATTACATTAACGGGGAGTGGGTGGTGCCGGACAATGCCTCTGTGGCGGATAATATCAACCCGGCCAACGGAGAAGTGTTGGGGCAGGTGGTGCAATCAACAACCAAAGATGTGCATGCCGCTGTCAAGGCCGCTAAAGAAGCTCAAAAAAACTGGCGTTTGGTTCCTGCTCCAGAACGCGGGGAATTATTATATGCCATTGGGCAACTGTTGAAGGAACGAAAAGAGCACCTGGCCCGCACGTTAACCCAAGAGATGGGCAAGGTCCTGACCGAAGCTAGGGGCGAAGTGCAGGAGGCCATTGACATGGCCTTTTACATGGCTGGTGAAGGCCGCCGCCTTGCAGGGCAAACTGTCCCCGCTGAGATGCCCAATAAGCATGCTATGAGTGTTCGGTCCCCGGTTGGGGTCGTAGGCATTATTACACCATGGAATTTTCCCATTGCCATTGCCACATGGAAAATGTTCCCTGCCTTGGTTGCAGGTAATACAGTGGTGTGGAAACCGGCTACCGACACGCCTGCCATGGCCTATGAAACGGTTAAGATTTTGGAGGAGGCCGGTGTGCCCAAAGGAGTGGTCAATCTGGTCTATGGCTCAGGAGCGGCCGTAGGAGATGCTTTGGTAGAGCACCCCGATGTGAATGTGATCTCCTTTACTGGTTCTACTGAGGTTGGAAAACACATTGCCGGCAAAGCGGGCAGTCTGTTAAAAAAAGTATCTCTGGAAATGGGGGGCAAAAACGCCATCATAGTCATGGATGATGCCGACCTGAATCTGGCTGTTGATGGCATCATTTGGAGTGCATTCGGTACCAGCGGCCAACGCTGCACGGCCTGCAGCCGGGTGATCGTTCACCGCCATATCCGTGATGAACTGGAAGAGCGCCTGCTAGAGCGCACCAAGCAACTGACCCTTGGTAACGGACTGGACGAAACGGTTGATGTGGGACCTGTTATCACCCAATTTGCCCTGCAACGCATCCATGAATATGTGAAAATCGGCATTTTAGAAGGGGCTAATCCCTTATGCGGGGGGAAAATAGCCAACGACGGAGAACTTAGCAAAGGATACTATTATCAACCGACGATTTTTACCGATGTGAACCCGTCTATGCGGATTGCCCAAGAAGAGATTTTTGGTCCGGTCTTGTCCATCATCCCTGTGGAATCATTTGACGAAGCGATCCAGGTGAACAACAATGTGGCTTACGGCTTATCCAGCGCCATTTTCACACAAGATGTGAACCGTGTATTTAAGGCTATGCGCGACCTGGATTCCGGTCTTGTCTATATCAATGCGGGGACGATCGGAGCCGAAATCCATCTCCCCTTCGGAGGGATCAAGCAAACCGGCAATGGCCACCGTGACTCAGGTTTAGCCTCCCTGGACGTATTCACAGAGTGGAAAAGCATCTACGTGGACTATAGCGGGAAATTGCAACGGGCCCAGATTGATAACCGTTAAGTGACCAGCAAACACCACCGAGGGAGTGAGGATGATGAAGGTCGCTGTGTTAGGTGCCGGGTTAATGGGCAGGGAAGTAGCCAGGGATCTGGTTCAGAGCCCAAATGTCGCCTGTGTTGTACTGGCGGATGTCAATCCAGCAAAGGCACAAAATGCATGTCAACAAATTGATTCACCCAAGCTTACCTCCGCTCATGTTGATGCTTCCCAACATCAACAATTGGTTCAGTTTCTCTATAAATATGATGTGGCGGTAAATGCGCTGTTTTATACATTTAATGAAAAGGTAGCCAAAGCGGCCATCGAGTCAGACACACACCTCTGCGATCTGGGCGGTCATATTGGTGAGGAAACGAATAAGGTGCTGCAGTTACATGACCTGGCTCACAAAGCGGGGGTCACTCTGATCCCAGATCTTGGCGTAGCACCGGGTATGACCAATATCCTGGCGGGATATGGGGTCAGCAAACTGGATGAAGCCTCTGCCATTCACCTGCGAGTGGGTGGGCTTCCACTTCGTCCCGAGCCTCCATTGGGCTACAATCTGGTTTTTTCATTGGAAGGTGTATTTGATCACTATACTGACCCTTCTCTTGTGATCCGTCATGGCACCACTTATCAGGTTCCCTCTTTATCTGAGGTAGAAACAATCTACTTTGAGCGCTTCGGCCCTCTGGAAGCATTCCATACGGCCGGCGGAACCTCAACCCTTTCCCGTTCATTTCCTCACCTGAAAGAGTTGGACTACAAAACAATTCGTTATCCAGGACATGCAGAAAAAATGAAGCTCCTGGTGGATTTAAATCTGACCAAACGAGATTATGTTGTGACGGTGAACGGTGTACAGATAAAACCCCGTGATGTTCTGCGCGAAGTGCTTACCCCAATTGTCACACTGGGAGACAAAGATGATGTGGTCCTGTTAAGAGTGCAAGTCAAAGGACTTAAAGCAGGCCGCCAAGCCACTTACCAATACGAGATGATCACCTATAACGACCGGAATTTGAATGTAACAGCCATGGCTAAATGTACCGCTTATACTGTGTCAGTGGTTGCTCAAATGATTGGGGTTAATGCCATCTGTAAACGGGGCGTCTTCCCTCCGGAAGTCATTGTCCCTGGCGACCTGTATATTAAAGAAATGGAGAAGCGCGGTGTACACATTTTCGAATCATGTCTAACGCAATAGGAACTCATTAAAATGGGAAGTACTCCCGCTCGCTTCTTCCTAATATAAATTTAAACGAATCCGTTGTCGAATACAGGCACAAAAAACATGAGAACCACTTCTTTTGCTGAATTGGCACTACCTTTGTCAAGCAGGCAGGGACTTGCCTTTTTCCCTCGAATATAAAACACAAAATATCACGAGGGGGAATGGGCATGGGCAAAGCTTTGAAAACGAAAGAAGTGGCCAAAAGGTTAGGTGTCAGCTCCCGTACAATCCAACGCTGGGTACGCAACTTCAATCTGCCTTATCAAACCAATGCACGGGGACATTACACTTTTGAAGAACAGCATATTAAACTACTGCAACAGATCAGGGATCAACTGCATGCCGGGGTGCCTCTGGAAAAAGTAGCACCTACAGAAAAATCAAATGAAGGCGGGGCAGGAAGCAACCTGTCAGTCACTGACCCCACCTCGCCCAAACAGGACACAGAACCAAACCAAACCGCTGCAACTTCTCTCTATGATTCCTCTGTGAAACAGGCTCTAACCAAAGTTGAAGCTCAGCTTGAAAACTTGGAAAAAAGTATTTCCACTAAAGCTGACGAAGTCGTTTATGAGCAAATGATCATCCACCGCCGGGAACTGGACCGCCTGACAGCTACCGTTTCTCAGTTGGAATACAAACTGGATGAACTTGAACACAAGATCACAGAACTTAAAGCCTTATTGCAAGTCAAGGAGGAACATCAACCTAAAAAAAGATTTTCTTTCTTTTCTTTTGCCAGACAGGCTTAAAATGCACATGGGTCTGACAACCACAGCCAACCCAATCACTATTTTAGTAGATAAGAACCGTCTCCCGGGGGCAAGCCCAACACGAAAAAGGCAGTCCCAGACCGACTGCCTTTTTCTAGTGCCCAACGTGCATTTAATGCTCCACCAAATCTTTTTCTTCTTCAAACGGCCAGGCGGGCAACATTTTTCTGAGCGGTTTGTCCTGACGGTAGCCCAACACATAGTCGGCTTGCATCAAAGTATGGATTTCCCGTGTTCCTTCATAGATGACCGGTGCTTTGGCATTGCGCAAGTGCCGCTCCACCGGATATTCGTTGGAATAACCGTAAGCCCCATGAATCTGCACCGCATCGTTGGCCGCTTCGAAAGCAAAATCACACGCTTTCCACTTGGCCAGGGATGTTTCACGGGTGTTGCGGATACCTTGGTTTTTAAGCCAGCCGGCTTTATACACCAGCAACCTGGCCATTTGTAGTTTGGCTTCCATATTGGCAATCATCTGCTTAACAAGTTGATGCTGGCCAATCTCTTTCCCAAACGTTTTGCGTTCATGGCAATATTGTACGCTGGCTTCCAGGCAAGCCATGATCAAGCCGCAGGCCCCAGCTGCCACGGAGAACCGTCCGTTATCCAGAGCAGACATGGCGATTTTAAATCCTTCTCCTTCTTCGCCCAACAAATTCTCCTTGGGTACTTTGATGTTGTCAAAAAAGATCTCCCCTGTGTTACCGGCACGAATACCCAGCTTGCCTTTAATCGCTTTGGAGGAGAAGCCGGGCATGGTCCGCTCCACAATAAAGGCTGAGATTCCCTTATGACCTTTGCTTTTGTCTGTGTAGGCAAAAACGATAAAATGATCGGCCATATCACACAAGGAAATCCATGTTTTTTGGCCATTGAGAATGTAATAGTCTCCTTCTTTTACCGCTGTAGAGTTCATGGCCTTCACGTCAGAACCGGCGTTGGGTTCAGTTAAGCCGAAAGCTCCAATTTTTTCTCCTTTGGCCTGCGGCACAAGATATTTCTGTTTTTGTTCTTCATTTCCCCATTGTAACAAGGTCATGCTGTTCAAAGCCGTATGCACTGACACGGCCGTGCGGAAGGCGGTATCCCCGCGCTCAAGCTCTTCACATACAATAGCAAGCGAATTGTAATCCATGCCGCTTCCACCGTATTTTTCCGGAATGCAGACTCCCATCAGATTCAGCTCACCCAACCGCTTTAAAATGTTGGGATCAAACTTTCCTTGCTCATCCCACTCTTTGATGTAAGGCATAATTTCCTTGTCCACAAACTGGCGGACCATTTTGCGCAACATGTCTTGTTCTTCAGTAAAAGCAAAATTCATCATGATTTAACCCCTCCTAAAGTTTTGATCAGATTATAAAATGCCTTTTTCTTTTAAGGCTTCAATCCCTTTGGCATCCATCCCCAGTTCTCTCAATACTTCCTCCGTATGTTCGCCCACCAGCGGCGGCGGATAACGAAACTGAACCGGGGTGCGGGACAGCTTTAACGGACTGCCTACCACACGTATCTCACCGGCAGTCGGATGTTCTATGGGAACGACCATCTGACGCGCCGCCACCTGAGGATCATTAAACACTTCAGCCATGTTGTTGATCGGTCCGCAGGGAATGCCATGCTGATTGAATAGATCTTGCCATTCGGCTGACGTTTTCAGTTTAAACACTGCAGAGAGAAGATCCGCAAGCTCATAGCGGTGCTCCACCCGCTGATCGTTAGTAGCAAAACGTTGATCATCAGCCCATTCTTCTTTATCAATCAGCCTGCACAGTTTCTTAAATTGCCTGTCATTGCCCACGGCCAACACCATCTCCCCATCTTTGGTGGGGAAAGTTTGGTAAGGCACTATATTGGGATGATGATTGCCCAGTAACTTAGGCAACTGGCCGGAAATTAAATAGTTGCTGGCTACGTTGACCAGGGCACTGATGGCAGCGTCAAACAGGGCCAGATCAAGACTTTGCCCTTCTCCGGACTGTTCCCTTTCGTACAGGGCAGCCGTGATGCCGATCACCGCATACAATCCGGTCATAACGTCCGTAATGGCCACTCCCACTTTCAGTGGTCCCGATTCCTCACTGCCTGTGATGCTCATCAGTCCGCTCATAGCCTGGATAATGTAATCATAGCCGGCCAATGCTTTATATGGCCCCGCTCTGCCAAATCCTGTGATCGAGCAGTAGATAAGGCGGGGGTTCAGTTTTTTCAAATCCTCATAGCCCAATTGCCATTTTTCCATGGTGCCATGCTTGAAGTTATGAATAAGGACATCACTTTGCCGGACCAGTTGTTTCAAGACAGCCTTCCCCTCTTCTGTTTTCAGATTAAGGGTCAGCGCCTTTTTGTTGCGGTTGGTACACAGGTAGTAAGCACTCTCCCCAGCTTTAAATGGGGGACCCCAGGCACGGGTATCATCGCTTCCGCCGGGTGCTTCCACTTTAATCACTTCCGCTCCCAAATCACCTAATATCATGGTGCTGAACGGACCAGCCAATACCCGGCTTAAATCCAGCACACGCACACCGCTTAATGCACCTCTCATCTACTCACCTCCGCTATGTTAATCTATGAGCAAATCAGTTTCTAAAAGAACACAAAAAGCCAGTTATCCCCCTTTATCTGCTGGCCTAAAAGGGGTGATAACCGGCTCCTTAGTCTGGGAAAACAATCCGGGCGGTGGATTGCAACCAAACTTTCGCCTTGTATTCTGTTACGTTATTTTGACGGAGAAGATGGCTAGCCTGTTGTGTTTCTGTTTTTAATTTATACTGTTTTACACTCATTGTCAACAGATAATTCGTACTTTTTGTTCATTTTCTCAGATCAGTATCCAGGAACTTGCACCACATCAGATCCGCTCCCGATAGTGAAGATACTGACGGTGCAAGTCCTTCACCGCTGCGATGAGAGCTTGCTGTGCTTTGCCGTGGTAATAGGTCTGTATTCTCGTTACCAACTCCTCCACACCGTCTTGCAGACTACACCCGCGCAACAGCCGTCCCAAATATTCTTGGGCATGTTCCGTAGCTAAAGTGCAAGACGCATCGACAATGACACCGTATTTTTCCTCAATCTCCGCTGTGATGGTCAATGTTTCATACACGCTCTTCGCTGCCATCCCTTGGGGCAGCTTGGCGTGTCCAGCTAATAGAATAATTTTGGCCATCATGCATAGCTCCTTTGTGTCACTTTTTTTGCCTATATTATATTTTAGCTGTTTATCTTGTATATGTCTTTGGTTTGCCAGACAGGAGCCGAACAGACATAAACAACGCTACATTTAACAAGGTCCAGACAATCACAAACAATCCCAACACTCCCTTATAACGGATATTATTTGTACTCTTTTTATCGGCATCTTTTATTCCTGCTTTAAATAGCCAGTGTCTTTTAAAAACATTTTCCAAAAGTAGACAAAACCAGGTGTTAAGATCAGAAAGCCGATGATAAAAGACAAGAATAGAGCGCGAAACGTATTGGGATGGGTAAAGCCCGATTCCAGAGTGACCACCGGATAAACGAGATAGGGTAAATGAGCCATTCCGTAGGTAGCACTGGCCAGTAAAAATTGCACCGCCGTACTGATCACCGCCAGTCGCGGACGTCCTAGGAGGGAAGATTCTTTAGTATGGGGCAAAAACAGTGCCCCATAGCCAATCACAAAGAAAAGCAGCGACAGGATCAACAAGATACCATTAGCTTCCAAATTGGCATAAAACCACTCAGCCTCCCGCCTGACAGCTCCCACAATAGAAAGGGCGGCCAGCACCAAGACCGGTCCAAGAAATAGAGCATTGCGGCGGAAGATGCGATATGCTTCTTTCTCTCCTGCTTCGTTGGCGTAATCACTTAAAAATAAGGCTGACAAATACAAGGAGCTGACCACAGCCAAGAAACTAAAGGCATAGGTACGGGTACTGGTCAACAACGCTCTGAAATCGAGGCGCTCCAGTCCCTCCACCACCTCAATCAATCCCCCTTGGGCAATGGGTAATACAAGAACCAGAATCGCTGGGATCAGCAATCCTGTCACCCCGGATGTCACCGTTAACAATGCTTTATATTTCTGGACGGAATGGGCAAAAACCAGAAAAGCGCTGCGCACCAAAAGCAAAAGCAAGACCAGGCTGCCTGGGATCAACAGCACGGTGCCCAGCGTAAACGTAGCCCCTGGAAAAAAGCTGAACAACGCCACAACGATCAAGACCACAAACACATTGGTCACTTCCCAGGAAGGGGACAGAAAACGGTTGACCATTGTGGTCGCTCTATTCCTTTTGCGCTTCATGTAAAACATGGCCCAAAATCCGGCACCAAAATCGATTGCAGCTGCAACGGCGTAAATCATGACAAAAATCCAAAGCATGGTAATTGCCAATAAGGCATCAGTCATTTTATTCTTCCTCTCTGACAAAGAATGACCTTGTCTATTAAACGGGGATTTCTTCGGCCAACGGGTGACGTTTGAAGTAGAAATAAAGAACAAGGACAGTAATAATCCCCAACACCACATACAAACCAGTAAACAAAACAAAGAGCGGCGCAATATGACCGGCGGTGGTCGCCGCATCAGCTGTAGACAGGACCCGGTAGATGGCCCACGGTTGCCGACCTATGCAGGCAAAAATCCAACCTAGTTCAATAGCGAGCATGGCTAGTGGGCCACTGACAACAAAACAGCTCATCATCCACTTGGGAAAGACGTCCCGTTTGAGAATATGCCGCCAAATAAAACCGATAATAGAAAGAACAATCAGCAGCATGCCGATACCCACCATTCCATTAAACAAAACCCGAACAAATAATGGTGGCCAATACTCCTTTGGAAAGTCATTCAGCCCTCTCACTACCTCATCGAAGGAATATCCCGCTAAAAAACTAAGTAAGCCTGGAATTTCGATGGCGTACTTTACCTCTTGTGTTTCCGGATCAGTCCACCCGCCAATTTTTAGTGGAGCATGGCTTCTGGTTTCAAACAATCCTTCAGCTGCAGCCAGCTTCTCAGGATTGTAGTGATGGAGATGAATGGCTGATTCATGACCAGTGACAGCAGAGAAAATGGAAAAGAGACCACCTATAATCAACCCCAGCATTAAAGCTTTGCGGTAATAAACAAAATGGGAACTGCCAGGTGATGCTTTTAACATTTTAAAGGCAGCCACCGACGCAAGCATAAAAGCCCCGGTCATGTAGGCGGTGACCAATACATGAGAAGCAGCCACGATAAAGTTGGGATTAAAGAAAGCCGCCCACGGGTCAACGTCTACAATTTGTCCCTCCACGATTCTGAACCCCACCGGCGTATTTTGAAAAGCGTGGGCATTAGTAATCAGCACAGCTGAAGCTGCTGCACCAAAGGCCACCAGACTGACACTGACAATCCGCATCAAAGGTGACAAACGGTCAGCCGCATAAACATAAATAGATAAGAACAGTGCTTCAATAAAGAAAGCAAATATTTCTATTTGAAAGGGAAGCGGAACCACTTCCCCAATAATTTTCATATAACCGGGCCACAGTAAGGAGAGTTGAACACCGGCTATGGTACCTGAAGGGATAGCAACGGCCAGCAAAATGGCAAACCCTTTAATCCACCGCTTGGCCATCACAGCATAATCTTTATCCTTAGTTTTCTGATACAAGATTTCAGCTGACAGAATCATTAAGGGCAAGGCCACACCCATAGTGGCAAAAATAATATGAAAGGCCATTGTCGTTCCAAATAATGCACGGGTGAGCAAGATTTCGTCCATCACATTTCCACCTCAGGCCAATTAGATTTAACATGCTTCCTTATTTTGTTAGATTTCCCATCTTTCTATACACAGACTTGAAACTGACAGACATTTACTAATAAAATAAATAATATGTGTACTTATCTGATCTTAGGAGGGGAGTTACCTTGATCGACCTGCGCAGTGATACGGTCACTAAACCAACTGAAGCCATGCGCAAAGCGATGCTTGAAGCTGAAGTGGGGGATGATGTCTATCGTGAGGACCCTACCGTTAATCGTTTAGAGGAGCTGGCCGCAGAAATCCTGGGCAAAGAGGCGGCTTTGTTTGTCACCAGTGGTACCCAGGGCAATCAGATTGCTGTTTTGACATATACCCGTCCCGGGGACGAGGTGATTTTAGAGGCTGAATCCCATATCTTTTATTATGAAGCCGGGGCAGTCAGTGCTTTGGCGGGGGTACAAACACGAACCTTAAGTGGACCCAAAGGACAAATGCCCATCGAAGCGATTCGCGAAGCTATTCGCGGCAATGATATTCACCTTCCCCGGACAGCTATGATTGGACTGGAAAATACCCATAACAGAGCTGGAGGAGCGGTGCTGCCCCTGCACTATATGAAACAAGTTTATCAATTAGCCCAGGCACACCAAATACCCGTTCATTTGGACGGGGCCCGCTTATGGAATGCTGCTGTTGCCCTTGGTGTGGATGTTAAAGCCATTACTCAGTATACCGACACCGTCCAAGTCTGTCTGTCCAAAGGGTTAAGTGCGCCGGTGGGATCTATTCTTGCTGGACCAAAACCTTGGATTGAAGAAGCACGTAAATGGCGCAAACGTTTGGGCGGAGGCATGCGCCAAGCCGGTGTGATCGCCGCTCCGGGAATTATCGCCCTGACTGACATGATGAACCGGTTGGCAGATGATCACCGCCGCGCCAAAGCATTAGCCACTGGTCTTGCCCAGATTAAGGGGTTAAACGTGGACCCGGACAGTGTAGAAACCAATATCGTCATGGTTGATGTCTCCCCTTGGGGTGTATCTGCCCAACATGTACTGGCTCTCTTGAAAGAAAGACATCACATTTTTGGCAACGCTTTCGGACCGTTTCTGATTCGCCTGATGACCCACCGCCATATTAGTGATCAAGATATTGAAAAAACAGTTGATGCTTTCCTACAAATCAGCCGCAACGTCAAATAGTCGTTTCGTTTCAAAACATAGATCATTTTTAATGGACCAAGAGACTATTTTCGCTTGCCTTTTCCCGGTTTGGAAATACCGATGGCTGATCCTTCTCTGCGTGAGTCAGCTACGCCGTAATACAGGCCTTGTTCATGATCAATGAAAATACTTTGGACATTGCCTATGGAACTGGGATTAGTCTCTAAACGATGTCCCCATTCAATTAAGGCATTGCGGACCTCTTCGGGCATGCCTTCCTCCCATCGCGTGGCAGAGGTATGATTGTTATAGATGCGGGGTTCTGCTATTGCTTTTCTTAAGCCCATATCATAGTCAAAAACATTGAGAAACACTTGTAAAACAGAAGCAATAATTGTCGGCCCCCCTGGCGAACCCAATGTTAAGACCGGTTTGCCATCCTTGAACACTATCGTCGGGGTCATGCTGCTTAACGGCCGCTTATGGGGCTGAACCTCGTTGGCACCTCCTGGCCGGGCATCGAAGTCGGTTAACTCGTTATTCAACATAAAGCCGTAACCTGGTACCATGATACCTGTTCCGAAAATCTGTTCAATGGTACTCGTATAGGACACCACGTTTCCCCAGCGGTCAGCCACCGTAAAATGTGTTGTTTCCCCTATTATCCTGTCCTCTTCCTGGTCAACTACAGCATAGCTTGGTTCAGCTTCCTCATAAGCCCAGGGATCTCCGGGCTGGACGTCAGGATTGACGCTCCCCATCTCAATTACTTCTTGACGCTCTTTAATATAGTCCGGATGGAGCAACCCGCGCATGGGAACTTCCACAAATTCGGGGTCCCCGGCATAGGCGGCCCGGTCTGCATAAGCCAGGCGCATCACTTCAGAGAGAAGATGATACTTTTCTACCGAACGGGGATCATATTGACCAATGTCAAACCCTTCAAGGAGCTTTATCATTTGCAATAAAAACAGGCCTCCTGAACTTGGCGGGGGCATGCTGGCAATTTGCAAGCCCTTGTATTCCCCGTATACCGGCTGATCGATCGTCACATCATAGCTTTTTAAGTCATCAATTGTCATACTTCCCCCAAATGCTTGGACGGTTTCGGCAATGGCCTCCCCGATCTCTCCATCGTAAAAGATGGCCGCTCCATGTTTACGAATGAGTTTCAACGTATGAGCCAGATCACGCTGAATGAGCCAATCCCCTTCTTGTAAAGGCTCACCATCAGGCAAGAAAACATCTTTAGCTGCAGTGCGGGACAACTTCTCCTTGTTTTCCTCAATGGCAAGTGCCAGTTGACGGTCCACTTCAAAGCCCTTTTCGGCCAAACGGATGGACGGGGTGATGAGTTGCTCCAATGACCGGCTTCCCCATTTTTCCAATGCCGTTTCCAGTCCTTTTAAGGTTCCCGGAACTCCGACGGCGTTCCCATGGGTCGATCTGACGGCAAACGGAATGATCCTTCCGTTTTCATCCAGAAACATATAAGGGGTAGCCCCCGCCGGCGCTCTCTCCCGACTGTTAACGATGGTAACTTCTTGTGAACCCGCATCATACACCATCATAAATCCGCCGCCCCCGATTCCAGACATCATGGGCTCCACAACATTGAGGGCAAACTGGATGGCCACAGCGGCATCGATGGCATTACCGCCTCTTTCTAAGATATCGGCTCCAACTTGGGAGGCCAAAGGGTGGGAAGTGGATACCATGCCATGGGTTCCTGTGGCCTCAGCTCCTTCCTTTTTGGACCAGGCAGCCGTTTCTTTGGCCACCGGGACCATGGTGATTAAAGTTAGCATCAGCAGAACAGCAACGTATTTCCCCCACAGGCCAGTTTTCATTATCTCTCCTCCTTGCCAAAGTTTGAAATAATTACAATTATTAAAAAAATATTCAAACGAATGGCGAGATAGAAGAGACAGATGATCCTGTTTTTTTAGGAACTAAGTATCAATTGATTCCATTGTCAAATTTCTTTTCATAAAAAAGAATGCCCCCATAACAAAGGGCACCCTTCCCTTTTCTATAGTAAGTCTTTATACATAACCATACGGCCGACCGGCTCGCCCATTTTGACCCGGTCCCCCTCCGTCAATCCATGTATAAACTGGAACGATTCCTCCCTAATGAGCAACACTACCGTCGAACCAAATTCAAAATAGGCCAGTTCATCACCTTTTTCTACCCGTTTGGACTGCAACCGTTCACTCCACTGGATACTGGCTACATTCATGGCCCCCACTTTGACGATGGCCACCTCAGTATACTCGTTTTGCAGGTAGGTAATCAGCCGCCGGTTGCGGCTCAACACCCGTTTCATATGCTGCATGCCAAAACGGTTGACAGGATACACTTTCCCTTTAATCGAGCGGGTGTGAATAATTTCACCGCTAATGGGGGCATGGATGCGGTGATAATCGGTCGGACTCAGATAAAGAACCAGATAATAGCCGTTACGATATTTTTTTTCCCGCTCAGTATCCTGCAGCATCTCAGCCAAAGTATAACGCTGGCCTTTCACGTTCAGGATAGTGCCTTCTCTGATCTCTCCAATTCCCGTCACTATCGCATCCACAGGACTGACCACCGTATCTGGTTCAGGATGAATGGGGCGCACCCCCTCTTTTAAACGCCGGGTAAAAAAAGCATTTAAGTGGGGATATTCCTCAGGCCGTTTCTCTGCTTCTTCCACATTGATACGGTACACTTTAATAAAATGGGGGATCCAGCGTTTGCTCCACTTCGATTTGGCCAGACGACCGGCCAGATAAGATATGGATCTGCGGGATGAAAGCTGGGTCAACAAACGGAAAATCGTTTTCATGAGCGTTCCTTTCTCTCCAGTGATGTCTAACTTTAACATATTTCTACGTATCTTATTTTAGCATGTCTCTATGCAAAGATAAGTACCAAAATCGCTGTCAGAGAGAAGATTACGCTAACATAAGCCTGAGCCGCCATGACGTAAACGCTTACAAAATCTTAACATTTTCTTAACATCTTCTTAACAATTTCTTAACACTAAACCTGTACGCTACACTCGGTAACCACAAATCATTTCTAGAATATTAACCATCACATCGTCTTGAGGGGGCCAATCTAGGATGAACTGGCAAGAAATGATTTTTTATTTCATCGGCGGACTGGGCATTTTTCTGTTTGGCATTAAATTTATGTCTGACGGTCTGCAAAAAACGGCCGGCGATAAAATGAGAGGCTTACTGGCCAAATATACCTCCAATCCGGTGATGGGAGTACTGGTAGGTATCGTAGTCACCATTCTGTTGCAAACATCAACCGGAACAACCGTGATGTCCATTGGTCTGGTTAATGCCGGTTTAATGACCTTAAAACAGGCCATTGGCGTCATTATGGGCGCCAACATCGGCACCACCATGACGGCCTTTATTATCGGGATCAAAATTGAAAAATACGCCTTGCCCATTATAGCTGTTGGCGCTTTCTTCCTCTTTTTTGTGCGCAAAAAAAATTATCAATATATAGGACAAGTTATTTTTGGCTTTGGCATGCTTTTTTTGGGCCTGCGCACGATGGGTGAAGGTTTGAAGCCACTCAGGGAATTGCCTGTTTTCGTTGATTTAACCGTTGAGCTTTCACACAATCCCGTGCTGGGTGTGCTGGTCGGCACGGTGTTCACCATGATTGTCCAAAGTTCCAGCGCCACCATCGGTATATTGCAAACCATCGCGGATGAAGGCATGATTGAGCTCAGAGCAGCCCTTCCCGTCTTATTTGGTGACAACATCGGAACCACTATCACGGCTGTCCTGGCTGCCATCGGAGCCAGCATTGCCGCGAAACGTGCAGCGCTGGTGCACGTCACCTTTAACATCATTGGTACCATTATCTTTGTCATTGCCCTGCCATTGGTTTACAATCTGGTGCTATGGTTAGGCTCTGACGTTAATATTCGAATGCAAATTGCCTATGCTCACGGCTTGTTCAACGTGACCAATACCCTCATCTTCTTACCATTTGTATCACTCCTGGCTTTATTAGTCAGCAAGATCATCCCGGGTCAAATGGAGGAGCTGGAATTTAAGCCCAAATACCTGGATTCCCGTTTGTTAGCCACTCCTTCTGTGGCCTTGGGACAGGCTCAGCATGAAATTTTACGCATGGGCAGCTACGCCAGGGAGACCCTTGCCGATGCTGTCAACTATTTCTTTAAAAAAGATGAGAAAGTAAGGAACTTGGCCTTGCAAAAGGAAGAACTGGTCAATGAGCTGGACCGAAAAATCACGGAATACATGGTCAAAATTCAGCAAAATGCATTAAACGCCAAAGAATCGGGGAAAGCATCAATCTTAATGCAAACCATCAATGACCTGGAACGCATTGGCGACCATGCTGAAAACATTGTGGAATTGGCTGAGTATACCATTGCCAACAAAGTGGAATTTTCCAAGGAAGCACTGGGAGAACTGGAGCAGATGATCAATCTGACGGATGAGACCATTGCCCAGGCTTTACAAGCTTTGGAACACGATGATCATCAAGCAGCTA
The DNA here is from genome assembly GCF_030814135.1 of Caldalkalibacillus uzonensis. Classification (NCBI taxonomy): domain Bacteria; kingdom Bacillati; phylum Bacillota; class Bacilli; order Caryophanales; family Bacillaceae; genus Caldalkalibacillus; species Caldalkalibacillus uzonensis. The sequence goes on from NZ_JAUSUQ010000002.1 coordinate 278,954, forward strand.
AAAAAGTACTGGAAAACGAACGGGAACTGGATCAGATGGAGCGACGCTTCCGTAAAAACCATATTGCCCGCTTGAACAACAACCTGTGTAACGGAAACGCTGGAGCTGTGTTTTTGGATATTTTGAGTAACCTGGAACGCATTGGCGACCACTCAAAAAACATTGCCCAATATGTCTTATATGGTGAATAAAAACGGACCCCCCGGCCTGCCTGTGGCTGGGGGCTCTTTTTGTCTCCCACAGCCCAACCTTTCTCAAAGTTTCACCCCGTCTCTTGCCCTTTCATAATCTATACTATCCAGCAGGCGATGAGAGGAAGAGTGTCATGGAGCACTTACGAATCACGAGTGATCATCAAGTACAACCTCACTCTGTCTTTAACAAACTTGACCGTGCCAGCGGCATGAGCAGCCTGCCTGTTGTCAGTGATGCCCATATCCTTCCCGTCAGTGAGCCACCTTCCTCTCAGATTCTTCAATCCCAGCCTGTGCTGGCCGTCCTCGTCAGTTCGACCGTCAAAACCGAGCCGCCCTTTGGAGAAATGAATCTGTTCTTTCAAGAAGTCATTTACTTTGCAGAAAGACGCCGCATGATGGCCTATATTGTGACCTTGCAGGATTTAGCCCCACTCTCTCTGCCCATATTGGGCTGGACATACCACAATGGCAAATGGCACAGGCGGTATTTTCCTGTTCCAGATGTGGTGTATAATCGCATTCCGTCACGAAAAATAGAGCGAAGCAGCATGTATCAACGATTGAAACAGGAACTGGAGGAACGAAACATCCCCCTTTTTAATCAAACCTTTTTAAATAAATGGACCGTCCATCACCATTTATCTAAGGTGGACCAACTTAAACCTTTTTTACCGGAAACCCATCGTTTTGATGGCAAAGCATCATTAGCCATGATGTTATCAAAATATCCCACCGTTTTTCTAAAGCCTGTTCATGGTTCCTTAGGCCGGGGGATCTACAAAATCAAACGGCTGCGGACCGGTTTCACGTCGGAATACAGCACCCTTAACGGGGAAATCGTTAAATCCTTTCCCCGCTTTAAAACGCTTGTTATTTACCTGAGCAAGCGCATTAACAAACACCATTATATGATTCAGGAAGGCATTCCTATCCTTCATGTAGAGGGGCGCCCGGTCGATTTCAGGGCCTTGATGCAAAAAAACGGCCAGGGCCAATGGTCAGTCACGTCCATGGTGGCACGAATCGGATCCGCAAATCGTTTTGTCTCCAATATCTCCCGGGGAGGGGAAGTAGCCAAAGTATTGGAGACACTCCGTAAATGCCAGATTCCCCAAGTCAAAGAAACGCGGCGCAACCTGACCGCCCTTGCCAAACGGGTCTGCCAGGTGATCGATCAAACTCAGGATGGTCACTTCGGTGAGCTGGGTGTGGATCTGGCCCTGACACATACCGGACGCATCTATATTCTAGAAGTCAATTCCAAACCGTCAAAAACCGATAACACCTTACCGGACAAAGGCCTTAAGAGTAAAGGACGCCCTTCCGTGCATCGTTTACTTGACTATACCCTTTTTCTCATCATGTCCAAAAAATGAGGTGGGCCTATGGTTAAACAACCCCATCTTGGCATACTGGTTGAATTTGTTTTACCCTCGGATCCCCCGTTTCCTGAAAAAGTGTTTTTCAAGCACCTTTCCCAACATGCCAAAACATTAGGCATACAGGTGACAGTCTTCTCCCCGCGCTCGATTGATTGGACCAACCGTTTGATCTGGGGCTACCGCTATGATGAAAACAAGGCAAGGTGGAAAAAAGGAACCTATCCTTTTCCCACGATGATCTATGATCGCATTTTTTACCAGAGTCGCCAACATGTACGTGATGTGGCTCCGGTGATCAAACGTTTACAACAAAACTATAGTGTTCTTTTACTAGGCAAGGGATTGCCTGGAAAATGGAAGGTTTACAACATGCTGAAGGATGATGAGAACCTAGCCCCCTTTTTGCCGGAAACATTTCTTTTTCGCCCGGGTTCATTGTGGAGAAAGAAACTGGTGCAACATGAAGCACTTTTTTTTAAGCCGTCTTCCGGTACACATGGCAAAGGTGTCCTCAAAGTGATAATAGCTGAGGGCCGCATCCATGTTCAGGGACGGACATGGCACAATCACTTGCTGCAAACCAGCTTTCCCTCCTTTACGCCCTGCGAAATGTGGTTAAAAAAATATGTTGGACAGCGCCAATATATTGTCCAGCCTTATCTGCAACTGACCACTCCCGACGAGACCCCATTTGATATGCGTATTTTGTTGCAAAAAAACGACAAGGGAGAATGGACAGAAACGGGAAAAGTGATTCGTGCAGGTCAAAAAGGAAAGCTGACATCCAATTTGCATGGCGGAGGAACGGCAGTAGAGGTCAGTCCCTTTTTAAACAAGTATTATCGACCTGAACAAGTGAAAGATATTTATGCACAGTTAAAGCTTTTAACCAAACGCCTTCCTTACCAATTGGAAATGAAACACGGTCCCTTGCTGGAGTTGGGCATCGATGTGGGCATTGAGCGTACAGGTAAAGTGTGGTTATTGGAAGTCAACTCCAAACCCGGACGGCGCTCCTTCCGTCTCAGTCGTGATTATGAAGCGTTGGCTAACGCCATCTATGCACCGGCTAAATATGCAAGCTATGTTTTTCATGCTTTGAAGGGAGTTTAAAACGATGGGAATACTCATCACTGGCCGCATCCACAAGCACACCTCATCACAACGTACTGTCTTCTTAAGTCCGGAACTGTTCTCCACGGTTCAAGGCACAAGGGAGATCACACTCGTTTACGGACAACAAAAAGTGAAAGCCCGTGTCAGAAGATCACCTTATCCATCTCGCGTTTTTGTTTCTGCTAATTTGTGGCGCACCCTAAAGATCCCTTTTCCCGGAAAGCTCCATTTTCATCTTCAATCCGGTCAGCTGTCTATTGGTCCATTGGTTGGCATCTTAACCACCGGTGTCACCCATTATGACGCTTCCCCCATCGGCGGACGCACCAACTTTATGCGCCGCTTTTTAATGGCCAGCCAGGATGTACCGGCCTCCTATTTTGTCTTTTCACCGCAAGATATTTCTTACTTAAGAAAAGAAATCAACGGATACTTTTTGATCAAAGACAAAACCGGCAAACTCAGTTTCCGCCGCTTTCGGGTCCCGTTTCCCCATGTGGTTTATAACCGGGTGCCCAACCGGGTGCAGGAACGGTCAGCGGCGGTCTCTTGGGCTAAAACAGCCCTTGAAAAAGAAGGTGTGCGCATCTTTAATCCCGCTTTTTTTAACAAGTGGACGATCCATGAAAAGATTCATCATGTGGAGGAGGTGCAGCACTACATTCCTGAAACGATTTTTAACCCTGATACCGGCCAGATCGCCCGGATGTTGAATACCTATCACATGGTGTACCTCAAACCGTCCTCGGGCAGCTTAGGCCTGGGCATCGCCCAGTTCTACCACTTGCCGGGCAGAGGTTATTTCCTCCGCTACCGGCGCAGAAATGAAAACAAACTATTTCGTTTTAAAAACCTCTCTAAAGCCATTCAACACTTTATGCGGCACAAATCATCCAAAACCTACATCGTTCAGCAAGGGATCCCCTTAATGACCTTAGACGGGCGGCAGATCGATTTTCGGGTGCATACCAACAAGAACAGACATGGGCAGTGGGAGGTGACAGCCATTGCCGCCAAACTGGCTGGCAAAGGAAGTGTGACCACCCATATGCGTACGGGAGGCAAGGTACTGTCACCCCATGCAGCCATAAAAAAATGCTTTCCCCTGCACCAGCAACAACGCGTTCTTTTAGAGCTTGAAGAGGCTGCACTGGCCTTATCCCGTGCCATCGACCAGGAAATTGAAGGATATATCGGCGAACTCGGCTTTGATATCGGCATTGACCAAAGCGGTCATCCATGGATGTTTGAAGCCAACTCCAAGCCGGGGCGCCATGTATTCACCCATGCCAGCTTAAAAGAGAGTGAGGTATTGACCCGGCAAAAGATTTTAGAATACGCCCTCTACTTGGCGGAGTTTACCACTGAGGATGTGAGACCATGATGGGCATGAAGAAAGCAACAATCGCCTATTCCCCTGCCAATCAAACATGGTATTTGTTAACCAAAACAAAGTCGGGACAAACAAGAAACCGTTTCATCTATTGGGGAGCCAACCGCATGCCCCTCAAGCTGCGCTTGACCCGGCCCCCTCTCTATTTCTACCCCAAGCCCCTCACCATCAATGCTTTTATTCACATTGAAAAAGGAAAGCCTCTGCTTGGTCCCTTGGTGGGCATCCTAACTGTTCGGGGAGAACACGGCTCGTTTATCGGTTCGAAGCCTAACTTTATTGATGTGATCAAAACCGGACGGTACAAAGGGGGGATTGTCTTTGTCTTTACCCCTGAAAATGTGAACTGGCTCACAGAAGAAGTCAAGGGCTATCTGTACCATCCGCAGCTAAAAAAATGGCTGTCCTGTCAATTTCCTTTGCCCAATGTGGTGTACAACCGTATTCCCTTGCGCTCGTTTGAGCGTAAAAGTGAAGTTCGGGCATGCCTGCAGTCCCTGGAGAAACATCCCAAAATCACCTTGTTTAACCCTTGTTTTTTTGATAAAGAAGAGCTGTTCCGGCTGCTCAAAGACGAATCTGAGGCAGCCGCCTATCTCCCCCGCACACAGCCTTTAGATGACAAGGAGCGTTTGTCTGAGATGATCCACGAGCACCGGAATGTGTATTTGAAACCAACCAGAGGCAAAGCAGGAAAAGGTATTTTTAAAGCATGTTATGACGATGCCCATGGGCGCTATGTGCTGTTCTTCCATCAAGGCTTGAAAACCAAACGGCTATGGACAACTTCTTTCCAGAGGTTGTGGAGCGGATTCCAAAAATTAAAGATCGATTCCCCGTATATCATCCAGCAAGCCATTGATCTGGCCCAGGTGGAAGGATGTCCATTTGATATACGCACACTGATCCAAAAAAACAAATACGGGAAATGGGGTGTCACTGGCATCGGTGTCCGTGTGGCCGGCACAAACCGCATTACCACCCATGTGCCCCAAGGTGGGAGAATAGAAGATCCAGATCAGGTCCTGCCCCAGGTGTTCACCCGGGAACAGACGGAAAAGATCAAAACTGAAGTTAAACATTTGGCTTTACTGGTGGCCACAGAGTTGGAACAACATTATCATCATCTTGGTGAGATGTCTCTGGATATTGGCGTTGACAGCCAAGGCCAGTTGTGGCTGTTTGAAGCCAATGCCAAACCCATGAAATTTGATGAACCGCATATCCGGCGTAAATCTCTGGAGAATTTGATCGAATATGCCCAATACCTTACCTTTAAAACATACCGTAAAGGGGTTAGTACTAATGAAACTGCACAAGCTAACTAGTGCGCAAGTGGAGAAATACCGCCGTGCCTTAATCACCTTTCTTAAACGGCATGGAGACCGGCGGATTACGCGTACTGGGATCAACTGGCTGGAACAAGCGGACGCTACCCAGCTTTCCTCTGCAGGAACGCTTGTTTTATGTGCACTCAAAGAAAAAAAATTGATTGGTTTATTAATTGTATCCAATTATGGGATTGATGAATCGTATATAGCCGTTCATCAGCACTACCGCGATAAGGACATTGCCAAACAAATAGTTCAATACGCGATCCATTCCCTGGGTAAATTATACGGACGGGTAGCCCTGGATAATATCCCCAGTTTAAAGGTTTGCCTGGCCAATGACATGGTGGCCTTTCACCTGTTTACCGGTCCAACCGGCAAACTCACACTGTGGGTTGGGGGAGGAGATTGGACAAAAGAAGATGTCCTTCCGTACAGCTGAAGCACTTTCTTACAGTTGATCACATTTTTTGATAGAATAAGAGAAACAGAAATTAACGCAATTTTTGCTTAGGGGACGGAGTGATCAGATGCGAAATGATTTTGTAGCTACAGGCGTTGTCTTTAACCGGCAAAAGGACAAAGTTTTACTCGTCTATCACAATAAGCTTAAAAAATGGCTGCCTCCCGGAGGTCATTTGGAACCTAATGAACTCCCCCATGAAGGCGCGTTACGAGAAGTGTGGGAGGAAACGGGAGTGAAGGCAAGCTTGATTCTGTCTGGAGAGCAGTTTGAGATAGAGGAAGAGGTGGAATCACAGCTGCCCACTCCCTACTTGATCTTACACGAGTATATTCCCTCAACCCCCACCGAAGAAGCCCACATGCACGTGGATTTCATCTATCTGATGGAGGTTGAGGAGGAAGCACAGCTGGATATCCACCCCAGGGAGGTAAAAGAAGCAAGATGGATGACGCTGGATGAGGTTCAGCGCTGTGATACCTTTGACAGTGTCATCAAAATTTGCCAGCGCCTAATGAAATGACCAAAATCTGATGAAATCAATGCAATCCTGAGCTTAACGAATGACACGCTTGGCACCCATATAGGTTTCCCGCCAGGTGCGGTCTGTAATGCGGTCATAAGTGACACCAGGGCTGCCCCAGGTATGAATGATCTTGCCATCACCGGCATAAATGGCCACGTGGCCAACATTCCCTTCACCAGTTGACCGGGTCCAGAAGAATAACAGGTCCCCTTTCTCCCATTCTCCCCAGCGTACATAAGTGCCTACCTGGGACTGTTGTCGTGAAGAACGGGGAAGCTGGATACCGTTTTCAGCAAAAACGGTTTGAGTAAACAGGGAGCAGTCAAAGTAGCCTGATCCTGGTTTGGCCCCATACCGATAGGGCGTTCCCAAATATTTTTCGGCGGTTCTAATGATGTTATCGGCTAGATTGGACGCTTTATCGTGTGCAGCAGGCACTTCCCTGGATGGGGATTGGTCTTGAACGGCCGGATTGTTGATATAGCGTTTAGCAACCAGGAAATCCGGGCCCATTTGGTATTAACAGAATGGAGACGGACGCCATTTGTTGAAGGCAGAGAGGCAATGGCTTGCATATTTCCCATGTATAGCGCACTGATTGAAGGATTGCCGCGGGAATCTTTGAATATAAGCACATCCCCGGGCTGCAAGTTGGAGACACTAATGGTCTGGCCGCCACGAGCCTGATCCTTGACGGTGCGGGGGATGGTTATCCCTTGCTGCTGGTGCAGGTAATAAATCAAGCCTGAAGCATCAAACCCTTGACTGGGATTTGTCCCCCCAAACTGATAGGGTGTTCCTATTAATGTTTTGGCCTCGCGGGCCATCGCATCACCGACAGACTGTGCCTCACCTGTTGGTACATTAACAATAAGGGAGACTGCCAGCAATACAACAAAACTCCAGAAGAACGTTGGCCTCCTGACGTTGATCATTGTACCCCTCCGTCTCTTGTATGGTGTCAGAATTAACAGATTTACAACTACTATCTTACTAGATTCACCGGAACAAAAGGCTTAGTAATTGTTGCCAAGGTGATATGTGCCAATGAGACCGAGGAGTGCTGCCCGAACCCGGCTTTGAGCCGTTTGTTTTGGTTACAATGGAAAGAGAGCCCAGTACTCAGGAGGGAACTAACGTGAACAAGCAACTGAAAAAGGTCTTGCAAAGCAAAAGGGACCAGCATTTGGAAGAACTGAAAGCATTTCTGCGCATCCCCAGTATCAGTGCCTTGTCGGAACATAAACGAGATGTGCAACAGGCAGCAGAATGGTTGGCCCAGTCCTTGAAAAAAGCTGGCTTGGAAAATGTACGCGTCATGGCCACCAAGGGGCATCCTGTGGTTTACGGGGACTGGCTGCATGCCGAAGGTAAGCCAACGGTATTGATTTATGGCCACTATGATGTGCAGCCTGTTGATCCCCTTGATTTATGGGAAACGCCTCCTTTCGAACCTGACATCAGAGATAACAAAATTTATGCCCGTGGGGCCAGTGATGATAAAGGACAAACCTTCATGCATATAAAAGCCGTGGAGACTCTTTTACAAATTGAAGGCCGCCTGCCGGTCAATATCAAGTTTTGTATTGAAGGAGAAGAGGAGATTGGCAGTCCTAACCTGGATCCCTTTGTTGCTGAACATCGGGAATTGCTGCAGGCTGATGTACTTGTTGTGTCCGATACGCCCATGCTTGAAAAAGGGAAACCCACCGTTTGCTATGGATTAAGGGGGTTGTGTGGTTTACAGATTGATGTGCAAGGCCCAAAAAGGGATTTACATTCAGGACTCTTTGGCGGGGGCGTGCAGAATCCGATTCATGCTCTGGTACACATCTTGGATTCTATGCGTAATGAAAAGGGAGAAATCACCATTGAAGGTTTCTACGACCGGGTGCAGCCAATAACAGACGAAGAAAGAGAAGCGTATCGCGCTTTACAGTTTAATGAAGAAGAGGTGCGCCAAGAGTTGGACGTCCCCGAGCTGTTTGGAGAACAAGGATACTCCTTCCTGGAGCGGACTTGGGTCAGACCAACGTTAGAGGTAAACGGTATCTATGGTGGATTCCAAGGTGAGGGGATCAAAACCGTTCTGCCGGCCCAGGCCCATGCCAAAATCACTTGCCGTCTTGTCCCTGATCAAGACCCGGAAGAGATCACCCGTTTAATTCAGCGGCACATTGAAAAACATACCCCCCCTGGTGTCAAAGTATCCACCCAGCTGTTTGACAAAGGTAAGCCCTTCTTGACACCCTTTGACCACCCAGCCATTCAAGCCGCTGGACGGGTACTGGAAAAAGCCTATGGGGTCTCCCCGGCCTATACGCGGATGGGAGGTTCGATTCCGATTGTGGAAACATTCCACAGTTTGTTAAATTTACCAGCCGTGCTGATGGGCTTTGGTCTGCCCAGCGAAAACTTCCATGCCCCTAACGAACATTTCCATCTGGAAAATTTTGATCAAGGGTTGGTTGCTTTATGCTACTATTGGTTTGAACTGGAGAAAGCGCTTGGCCAACAATAGCGTTTAATGTAACAAGGGGGAGCATCGTGCTCCCCCGAATCTTTGTTGTTACCCCATGCTTGCTGTGTGTTTTCACATATCCCTTTTGATCGATCTTGCAGTGTTTTTGCAATTTCAGCTTTTTTTCCGTCGATAATCTGGATCCTGATCCTGTTCCGGCTCATCCTCATTCACTACATCAATAAGACCACTATCTTCTACTACAGAGGTAACGCCGTGTTCATCCAGGTATGTTTCATACACCTCATGTTCCTCGTTAACGCCAATATAGTTTCCTTCCATGTCGGTTATCAGAAACTCTTCCACATCCTCTGCGGCACCCACCCGTTCATCAGATTCAGCAAACATCTCTTCATACTCTTTGGCTGGATCATAAAAGTCCGAGGGAGTGTCAGATGATCCATGGGCCGCTGCGCTTTGCCAGGCATCCTCCGCATCGAAAACAACCACATCCTGGTCATCATATTCAAAACGGCCAAACGGGGGTTCTAAAATATCTTCCTCAGCCGGCCTTTTTTTTGAGACGAAGGTATCGGCTGCATGGGCTTTACAACGGGTTGTTGCTGGCACGGCTTGCAAACGCTCGAAGGGAATCTCCCTGCCGCACACCTCACATATCCCGTAAGTACCTTCATCCATGGCCCGTAAAGCCCGTTCCACATCGGCCAATTCTTGCTCCGCATGTTCATTAAGAGCCACATCCTTGGCCCGCTCATATTCTTCTGTCCCCAGATCACCGGGATGGTTATCATAATTGGAAAGTTCCCCCACCGATTCCTTGACCAATTCCTGTTCCTGCCCAAAATGCTCATTATAAGCCAGCTGGTGCCGTAATTCACGCAAACGGGTCAACAGGATTGTATGCAGTTCACGCTTTTGATCTTCCGTTAACATATGATGCACCTCTCTGTGCCAGTTAGGTTTTGTCCATAGTATGACCCTAATTGGTTTGATTAGTGCACCGAATTTTGGAAAAGGGATTGCTCAAAGGGTATGAAGCATGCCGTTTCCGCTCATACTAAAGCCAGTTCAATCACTATGTGATGATCAAAGATAGGAATAGCAGCTCATCCAACATGAACCATTGAATCAATTGTGTCATGGTCAGCAGTAAATGAAAATTTCTTTTCAATAAAAATCTGATGCCAGATCATAAACACCAGCACGGCCCACAAATATCGGCTGAGATCTCCTTTTCCTTTGTGACTGACCCAGCGCTGCCGGACAGATTGGTCAAAGCTGCCTTCCCGGTGGGTTTCAAGTTGCTTTAAGACATATTCTTTGTTAAGGAGATGATCTGTTTCACTCTCCCTGATGAGCGACCATGCCCAATCAAACAACTCATCCTTGAGCCAGTGTCTGAGAGGAACCGGGAAGCCCAATTTGGGACGGTGCAAAATATGTTCAGGTACAATCCCCTTCATCGCTTCCCGCAGCAGATGTTTTGTCGTTTGTCTGGTCACTTTCAACTCAGCGTGCAACTTGGCAGCAACCATAAACACTTGCCTGTCTAGAAAGGGAACCCTTAATTCTAAGGAATGGGCCATGGACATCCTGTCCGCCTTGGCCAGAATGTCCCCCCTTAACCAGGTGTGTAAATCAATATACTGCATTTGAGTCACAGGATCGTAACCAGCGACCTGCTGATACAGGGGGTTGGTCAAGCGGGAATACACATACTCTGCACAGTAACGTTTCAGCAACTCCCTTTTTTCCGTTTCCTCAAAGAGTTTGGCATTGCCGATATAACGCTCTTCCTGTGGTGTACAGCCTCTGAGAATATAATTTTTTCCTTTGATCTGGTCAGGCAAGGACAAAGCAATGTGTTTAAGGATCCGCCTCATAGCAGCCGGGAGAGCGGATATATACCTCAGGGAAAGAGGTTCACGGTAGATCCCATAACCCCCGAACAGTTCATCAGCCCCCTCCCCGGACAAAACCACTTTAACCTGTTTGCTGGCTTCCCGGGCAACAAAATAAAGGGGAATGGCAGCCGGATCAGCGACAGGATCATCCATGTGCCAGATAATCCTGGGCAATTCCTGCACAAATTCCTCCGGGCTGATCACATAAGTGTGATGTTCAACCCCCAGGGCTTCTGCCGTTTGGGCGGCAACATCCACTTCACTGAATCCTGGCTGTTCAAAGCCGACGGTAAAGGTTTTTAAGTGAGGATTAATCTCCTTGGCCAAAGCGGTAATACAGGTTGAATCAATCCCCCCGGATAAAAAGGCGCCAACTGGTACATCACTGCGCATATGCACCGCGACAGAGTCCTGCAACACCTTTCTTATATCATGGGCCAGCTGATCTTGAGATTTTTTAACCGGAGAAAAAATCGGCTTCCAGTACTCGTGCATCACCAGCGGTTGTCCTGTTTTTTTCCAAAAGAAATGACCAGGTTGCAACTTCCTTATGTTGGGCACCATGCTCATTGGTTCTGGCACATACTGATAGGTCAGATAGTCTTGCAAGGCCTCCTGATTTAATGCCGCTTCTTGTACGGATGCCAACAAACTTTTCGCTTCCGAAGCAACATAAAAGACATTCTCAGTTTCCAAGTAATAAAACGGCTTGATGCCAAAGGGATCTCTGGCTCCAAACAGGGTTTGAGTCTGTCTGTCATAGATGACAAAGGCAAACATGCCCCTCAGGTCATGAACCGCCTTTTCTTGCTTTTCTTTAAACAAAGCCAGAATCACTTCTGTATCGGATGAAGTCTGAAAGTGGTGGCCCCTGTCCCGTAAACGCTCCCTTAATTCAATATAGTTGTAAATTTCTCCGTTAAACACAATCCAGTACCGCCCGTCGGCATCGCTCAAGGGCTGGTGTCCCTGTTCAATATCGATAATGCTGAGCCGTCTGAAACCCAGCATGACGGTCTCATCTGTATAATATCCTACATCATCGGGCCCGCGGTGCCTGATCACATCCACCATGCTGTGCAAGTCCGCCTCACTGCTATCTGCCCCATGATGATCGCGCATCAGTCCTACAAATCCACACATGGCTGTTGCCTCCTTTTAGCAGCTTTTATTTGCTTTGCAAGGGCTCGCCCGTATTCCAGAACCACTCAGCCAAGATGACATCCGTTCTGGGTCCCCAGCCGTCCCCAGCCTCATCTATAAATTCACTATGCACATAAAACAACTGATCCTGATATCTGCCAAGGTGAACCTCACCTGTTTGGTCCTGAGGATAAAACAAGTAAGAATGAACTGCCCACTCCGGCAAATATTGTCTCTCCTCCTCATCACGGGGCAATGTTTCAAACTGACGACCTTGGATCACGTGCTGTACAATATACTCCTCTGCTTGTTCCCGAGTTGTGTGGGGTGGGAAAAACATGACTTTCATCATGCCGTAGTCATTTCCTGCTGGAGCTAAACGCACACCGTATAAGTCGTTCTCCTCCAGATACTCGGCTTGCCAGTCTTCTGGTATATACGTGGTGAAAGGAATGCGATTATACTGAACAAGGTGGAATGTCTGGAGTTCTTCCATCCCTTCAATTTCCATAATGATTTCCTGCGTTGGAGGACGGTCAGTAGCAACGGATGACTCCTCAGAAGGTTCTTGGAAGTTAGGCTGTCCATCAGCAGGATTCTCCGCCTGATACTCTTCAGGTTGAGCCATCGGCTCCGTGGTGCCCGGCCCCTGATCAGCTTGATGGGGAAATTGACCCTGATCATCAGATTGGATAAGGAATTGAAACACCAGGAAAACAGCCGCAGCGGTCACAGCGGCATAAGCTAAGGCGTCACGTACCCAGCGAACCACACGTTTTCTTTTGGCCTTTTTCCGGGCTTGTTCAATGCCGGCTAACGCAAACTGAAAACTTCTTTCCTTAAATTCCTCCGTTGGCTCCACTTTAAGTTCACGCATCAGCTTTTCAAGCGTCCTTTCCTCTAAATGTCTTTTTCGCTTTCCGTTATGTCTAAGGTTGTTCATCTTCTTCGTTCACCTCACTTCTGATCAGCGCGGCCAGTTTCTTCTTGGCCCGGTTTTGCAACGATTTTATGGCCAATGTGGTTCTTGACATAATCTTTGCGGTCTCATCGATCGAAAACCCTTCCACAAAGCGCAAGTAGATGACAGTCCTGTCATCAACGGACAATTGTTGAAGTCCGCGCAAAATCTGTTCCCGCAACGAGTGGCGCAGCACTTCGCCTTCCACCGAACGCTGTTCGGGAACCTGCAGCACTTGTTCCTCGTTGAGCCAGATCTTTTCATTGTCTTTTTTATATTTACGGTGGTAGTCAATCACCACCCGCCGGCCGATGGCAAACAGCCAGGTTTTAAAACTGGATTTCCCCTGAAAGCTGGCCAAATTGACGGCCATCTTATACATCACGTCTTGGGCCACTTCTTCAGCCCGGTGATAATCACCTGTTTGCGTGTAAGCATATTGAAAAACCTGACCAATATACCGGTCATGCAATTGGCGCAAGGCATCATCATCCCCTTGCAAAGCCAGTTCGACCAACATTTCATCCCTCAATGACGATGCACCTCGCTTTCTCGTACCCCATTAGACGTAATAAGTCAAAAAAAGTTTCGCACCCGTAACACAGAGAATAAAAAAACTATCATGAGGATGGCCTGCCTATATTTGCCATCACGCTCATGATAGTATTCGTGATTTTTAAACGGATGTCCTTCCTATCATAGGAAATTTTTTCAAACTATTAGCAACAAGATGTTTGAGACTTCTCCGCATTAGTTGGGCAACAAGCTGAATTCTGGGTGATCTGGTGGTCATTCATATCCGTTTTAGTATAGAAAAATTCCCATTCATTTCCGTCCGGATCAGTCACCCAAAACTTATCCTGCCGGGCGTAACAACATGTGGTGTCATACTCTTCCCTTACCTCTAACCCCAAGGAGCAAATCCTCTCCAATTCAGCTTGCAGCTCTTCTTGGCTGCTGACCTGCAGGCCGAAATGGCCCACTTGGTTGCCCTCAACGCGGTCTCTCAGGTTCAGCGTAAAATTCAATTTAAGATGTTGCGGAAGAAACTTGGCATAATCTTGTTTCACTTTAACCGGCTGCTCCCCAAACAGCTGCTGATAAAAGTGAATCGATTTTGCTAAATCAGTCACATTTAAACCAATATGAACGTTCAATGGGTATCCTCCTTATATCAAAAAAATTTGATTTAAAAAAGTGAAAAGAAAGACCTCTTGATACTTATCCCGGTTAACAACAGGGGCGGAACAGACAACATAATTCCTCAGACAAGAGATGCTTGATGGCCTCCGTATTGATGCCGTAATAGCTCCATGTTCCTTTGGTTTCTTTGTCAATCAAGCCGGCATCAAGCAAAATTTTTAGATGGTATGAGAGTTTGGACTGGGGCATGTCAAACAGTTCACACATATCACAAACGCAAATTTTACCTTTCTTACACAGTTGATACAATATTTCCAACCGTTTGCGGTCAGCCAATGCTTTAAATTTTTTTTCATAAGCTAATGTTTGTTCTAAGGGGGGCTCAATTAAAACTGACTTGCTCATTCCCCTCCCTCCTTTAATCAAATTTTCTTGATTTAATCTTATTTTAATCCACGGCTTAACTTTTAACAACCCCTTAAATCAAAAAAAATTGATATAGATGTTAAAAAAGAGCCTGATACAGCAGGCGTCCTAAGCAAGAATAACCGGTTTTGTTTTTCTCGATTTTCCACACCTTGTTAATGAAATCCCTGTTAGAGAAAACGCCGGTGTGTTCGTTCGCCATCATAACTGAATATGGCGTGTTTTTTGTCGACCACGGTTTGTAAATGGACAGGCCTGCCCCACAATTGATACACATAGGGCAGTGTTTTGTCCAGATACTTCAGATCCAGTTCGATGCCTTCGTAGTAATGTTTGAGAAACAATTCCCCTTTGCGGCCATAATCGGCATCTTCCACCATGATATAGGGAAAGCCCCCGTTGACCCGCATGCTTACTAGCTGGTCTCGTACATGCTCCCAATCTTTATCTGTGATGGTGTACTCATTCCCCTTCTTCTGAAACACATACAGGTCCAGTTCTTCCACCAGTTCTTTGGTCAAATAGTTGCGCAAAAAGGAAATATCCGAGTCCAGTTCCCGCACTTCAAATAGTTTGTTGCGCCCCTGCCCCGGTTTCCGTCCGTACCGCTCCTGCTCTTCCTTGGTCGGATTGTCCCAGCGTTTTTCAATATCTTCAAACATTTTGTACCCCAGGTAATAGGGATTGATACTGGTACGGGAAGGGGCCAGCACCGATGCATTCAGTTTTGCGAATTCGATCGCTTCTTCTTCGGACAAATCAAGTTCACGCAAAATGCGCACATGCCAGTAGGAAGCCCAGCCTTCATTCATGATTTTGGTTTCAAGCTGGGGCCAAAAATAGAGCATTTCCTCTCTGAGCATGGTCATGATATCACGCTGCCAGTCTTCCAGCTCAGGACTGTGTTCCTCCAGAAATAAAATCAAATCTTTTTCAGGTTCCTCCGGAAAGCGTTTGTATCTTGTAAAACGGGGTTTAGGTTCCGGTTTTTTGTTCAGTTCATCCAACGCCCACAAATCATCATAAGGCCCTTGCTTTTTGGGCACTGATTTCTGTTCCTTTTCCTCTTTGTTCTGGTTCAAACGGAGACGCGGACGCAACAGAGACGGGTCAATATGTTCCTGAATGGCCAGTACGGCATCCAAAAATTTCTCCACTTCATCTTTTCCATACTCAATCTCATAGGCTCTGATCCGTTCCGCACTGGCCGCCATGCTTTCGACCATGTCCCGGGAGGTATTGGAAAAGCGGATATTATTTTTAAAAAAGTCACAATGAGCCAGCACATGGGCCACAATTAATTTATTTTGGATCAGACTGTTGCCTTCTAATAAAAAAGCGTAGCAGGGATTGGAGTTGATGACCAGTTCATAAATTTTGCTTAACCCAAGATCATACTGCATCTTCATTTTATGAAAGGCTTTGCCAAAGCTCCAGTGAGAATAACGGGTGGGCATGCCATAAGCACCAAAGGTATAGATAATATCAGCGGGACAAATTTCATAACGCATAGGGTAAAAGTCCAAGCCGAATCCTTCGGCAATCTCAGTAATCTCCGCTATGGCTCTTTCAAGCTCTCTCTTTTCTTCCGGGGTCATTCAGACCACCTCTTCTTCACGTTTGGCAAATATGGTTTTCAGGGCGCTGTACACATCGCTTTTATCCCGAATAATGGCGTAGCGAAAGCGTGGATCACGGATATTCTGATAAGCCGACATGAGCGTGGAGCGCCGCTGGTATTGGTTGACCTCCCCATACCCGAACATATTGGAACGCTCCATCAGTTTGTGCACCAGTTTCAGACAACGTTCATTATCTGAGGTTAAATTGTCCCCATCTGAAAAGTGGATGGGATAAATATTGAACCTCTGGGGATCAAAGCGTTTTTCAATCACGTCCAGGGCTTTACTGTAGGCGGACGAACAAATGGTTCCACCACTCTCTCCTTTGGTGAAAAACTCTTCTTCCGTCACCTCTTTAGCCTCAGTATGATGAGCGATATACACCATCTCCACTTTTTCATACTTGCGGCGCAAGAAACGTACCATCCAGAAAAAGAAGCTGCGTGCACAAAACTTTTCAAACAGGCCCATTGACCCGCTCGTATCCATCATGGCAATGATCACTGCATTGGAATGAGGCTGGATAATCTCTTCCCATGTTTTGAAGCGCAAATCATCAACAGAGATTTTAAACAGGTTTTTCTTTCCTTGCAAGGCGTTGCGCCGGATGGCGGCCAAGATGGTGCGTTTTTTGTCGATGTTGCCCATCAGTCCTTTTTTACGAATATCATTGAAGCGGATATCTTCCACCGTAATTTGATCCTGTTCTTTAGGCTTCAGATGAGGAAGTTCCAACTCCTCAAAAAGAATTTGTTCCAATTGGTCCACATCGACTTCAGCCTCATAATAATCAACACCGGGCACATCGCCAGCTCCACTGCCTTGACCCTGCCCCGCCTGGTCCGGATTTCCGTCGCGGGCAATCACATCACCAACCTGGCTTTTCCCATCCCCCTGGCCTACATGTTTTTGTTTATTATGGTTATACCGAAACCGGTACTCATCCAGTGAGCGGATCGGGATTTTGACCACTTCCCGGCCGTTGGACATAATGATGCTTTCTTCAGTGACCAAATCGGCCAGATTTTTTTTGATCGCTTCCTTCACTTTCTCCTGATGGCGGTGCTGGTCCTCATAACCCTTGCGGTGCAAAGACCAGTCATCTTGTGAGACAATAAACTGACGGGAGCGGCTCATCATCATCCCTCCTTTCCGGTGTGATCAAAAACGCCGATGACTTTACACCACACTTGTCGTGGCGTTTAACGGTTGAGCAAGCTGCCCACATAGCGCAGCAGATCGTTGGCCGAAGCGGTGGTATAGCCGTGTTCTTCCACCAGACGCTTAATCACTTCATTGATTTTTTTCAACTGATTTTCATCCGGGGTTTTGGATGAGGTGGTAATTTTAACAACATCCTTCAAATCAGCAAACAACTTTTTCTGAATGGCCTCGCGCAGGCGTTCGTGGGAATTGTAATCAAATTTTTTCCCTTTTCTGGCATAAGCGGAAATGCGGATCAGAATCTCTTCGCGGAACGCTTTCTTGGCATTTTCAGAGATGCCGATTTGCTCTTCGATGGAACGCATCAACTTTTCATCGGGATCCAGTTCTTCACCGGTAATAGGGTCACGGATTTTTTGCCAGTTACAGTAAGCCTCGACGTTGTCCAGATAGTTATCAAGCAAGGTTTTGGCCGACTCTTCATACGAATAAACAAATGCTTTTTGCACTTCTTTTTTGGCCAATTCATCGTATTCTTTACGGGCTACAGAAATGAAATTAAGATATTTTTCACGCTGTTCCTTAGTGATCGACGGATGGGTATCCAACCCTTCTTTCAAAGAACGCAACACATCCAGAGCGTTGATATAACCTTTATCGGTGCTGATCAAGGCGCTGGAGATCCGGTTGATCACATAGCGAGGATCAATGCCGCTCATGCCCTCATCCGGATGTTCATTGCGCAGTTCTTCCAGATCGGCTTCTTTAAAGCCGTCCACTGCCTTCCCGTCGTACAATTTGAGTTTTTTCAACAGATCAACACCGTGCTTCTTTGATTCTTTCAAGCGGGTCAAAATGGAGAAGATGGCGGCGGCACGCAAGGTGTGAGGGGCGATGTGTTTGTCTACGACGTCACTTTGCTTAATCAGTTTTTCGTAAATTCGTTCTTCTTGTGTTACAGACAGGTTATAGGGAATAGGCATAACGATCATGCGGGATTGTAAGGCTTCATTTTTCTTGTTGCTGATAAAGGCCCGGTACTCCGCTTCGTTGGTGTGGGCCACAATCAGTTCGTCTGCGCTAATGAGGGCAAAACGGCCGGCTTTGAAATTCCCTTCCTGAGTCAGTGACAGCAAATTCCACAGGAATTTTTCGTCACATTTTAACATCTCCTGAAACTCCATCAGCCCCCGGTTGGCTTTGTTCAGCTCGCCGTCAAAGCGATAAGCCCTGGGATCTGATTCCGATCCATATTCCGTAATGGTGGAGAAGTCGATGCTTCCGGTCAAGTCGGCTATATCCTGGGATTTGGGATCTGAAGGGCTGAAGGTACCAATTCCTACCCGCTTGGATTCCGATAAGAATACGCGTTCGACGATGACGTCTTCCACTCGGCCGTGATACTCTTCTTCCAGTCTCAACTGACAAGCTGGACACAACTCGCCTTCGATTTTAACACCATATTCCTGTTCAAATTCAGGCCTTAGCTCAGGAGGAATCAGGTGCAGGGGTTCTTCATGCATAGGACACCCCTTGATTCCGTATAAGGCCCCTTCATCAGTACGTGAAAACTGTTCCAGCCCTTTTTTCAACAGCGTCACAATGGTAGATTTCCCCCCGCTGACAGGTCCCATCAGCAGCAAAATCCGCTTCCTGACATCCAAGCGCTTGGCAGCTGAATGAAAATACTCTTCCACCAAACGCTGAATCGCTTTTTCCAATCCATATATTTCACGGCTGAAGAAAAGATACTCTTTCGTACCATCTTCTTTTTCTTCCATTCCGGCATGTTTGATCATGTTATATACCCTGGCATGGGCTGTACAGGCTACATGAGGCCGTTTTTTGACAATTTCCAAATACTCCGCAAATGTCCCTTCCCAACGCAGCTTTTCCTCTCTCTCGCGCTGAGCCGCAATCCGTTTTAAAATATCCATAAAGGACCTCCCCTCCCTGTAGTCATAAGTGTCCCTGCCCCTAAAAAGGTTTATTATCACTATATTCAGGTATCAGCGAAAAATGATTACGCAGGTTTTTAGAGTAAGGTTAATACTAATCTATGCAGTGCATAGACATGTAGCTACTTGTATAAAGTTTATTTTTGTCCAAAAAAAAAAGACAGCACGGCTCTTGGGCCGTGCCACCTTGTGACTGACTGTCCGGTTGTACCAGACAAAATGATTTTCAGGCTTTGACTTCCTCTTTGGATGATGCATCCTGACGAAGATAGTCGCCGTCAAAAAACTCCTTGACCAGACGGAAAAACTCTTTTCTTAGCAGGAGCAAGGCCAGCAGGTTGGGGATGGCCATGACGGCCAGGGCAATAGAGCCTAAAGTCCAGACCACGTTCAGCTCCAGTCCGACAGCAAAGATAATGGGAATCACATATACCCAGCGGGAAATCTGTACGCCTTTCTCACCAAACAAATAGGTGACAGCCGTTTCCCAATAAAAGGCCCAGCCAATAATGGAGGTGTAGGCAAACAACAAAATGGAAATAGAGATCAGAACTGAACCAAACATGCCGAAGCTTTCCGCAAAGGCCATGTTGGTCAGAGCGATACCGTTCTCTCCTGTTTCAAAGACACCAGTAGTCAGAATCACCAATGCGGTCATGGAACAAATCACGATGGTATCAAAGAACGTTTCAAACGCCCCCCACAATCCCTGGCGCGTGGGATGGTCGGTTTGAGCCACCGCATGTGCCATGGGGGCACTCCCTTGCCCCGCTTCATTGGAGAACATGCCGCGGGCCATACCGTACTGAATAGCAGCTGCAACGGCTGAACCGGCAAAACCACCCATGACCGGTGCCGGTTGGAAAGCATAGGTAAAAATCATGGCAAAGGCTTGCGGCACTGCAGTAATGTTCATAAAAATAATAATTAAGGAAGCAATGATATAAATCGTGGCCATCAGGGGAACCAGTTTGGCGGCCACAGCCCCGATACGTTTAATTCCGCCGATAATCACCAGACCGGCAAAAAAGGCAACTACCACCCCAGTAACAATAGTCGGAATGCCATAAGTTTGATGCATGGCATCAGCAATGGTATGGGGCTGAATGAGCGGTGCAATGCCGATCGCCCCAAACAAAGCACAGACGGCGAATAATACAGCTAACGGTTTCCAATTCTGACCGAGCCCTCGCTCAATATAGTACATTGGACCACCGTAATAGGCACCCTGCTCCGTTTTCTGACGGTACCGGACGGCTAACGTCACTTCGGCCATTTTGGTCATCATGCCCAAGAAAGCGACCACCCACATCCAAAACACAGCACCTGGACCACCTAAGGCAATGGCGGTCGCTACCCCGGCCATATTACCCGTTCCAACAGTACTGGCCAACGCCGTGCTCAACGACTCAAAAGGTGAGAGTACACCATCTTTTGTAAGCGGTTTCTTTCTTTTGAATACAGAGCCAACGGTTTCTTGCCAGATAACTGGAAATTTGCGGACTTGAAAGAAACCGCTGCGCAAAGTGAGATAGAGGCCTGTCCCCAGCAACATGACCATCATGGGGATGCCCCACAGAAAGTCTTCAACCTTACCTAATAATAATAAGATAAAGTCCATGCTTCTTTTTCCCCTCTCTGGTGTAATGTCCACTTTGTACATTAGTAAGTTTACACATTTTTCGACATGCGATCAATGTAAAATTTTGAAAATCAACAAAAAAGGTAACCGATCAAAAAATAAAAAAGGAAGCAGTAGAAAGCGCTTCCCATTTAACTTCATTTAAGCCATTGGTTGACAAGGTCTACCCTCGCTCATATGAAATGCTTCATCGATCTACCCTCTTTTTTAAATCATGAACCGGATTAACCAATTTTTCAAAGCCTTCGATATGACATTCCACCACATCACCATCACTAATGGGCACCGCACCCGGAGTACCTGTGGAAATAATATCTCCCGGAAGCAAACTCATCACTTTGGAATGGAAGGAAACAAGGTACCAAGGACCAAAGGTCATGTTGGAGACCACATTTTGCCGGTGAACTTGGCCATTAATCACAGTGGCAACCGAGAGCTTGTGAACATCCTCCACCTCATCAGGCGTGACCAGGTGAGGTCCGAAACTGAAGAAGGTATCAAAGCTTTTGGAACGTGTCAAATATCTAGGATTTCTCTGCAAAATATCTTCAGCTGTCATATCAATGATCGTGGTAAAACCCGCAATCACATTGGGGGCTTCTTCCTCAGAGACATCCTTGCAAGGCTTGCCAATGATAATGCCCAACTCGGCTTCAGCTGTTGTACGCTCTGATTGGTGAGGAATTTTGATCGTATCATAAGGACCGATAATGGTTGTATCAGGCTTCATAAAGCTGGCCGGTTCTGTATCGGGGGCTTTTTCACTTAAGTCGGCAGCATGCTCCACATAGTTAAGCCCAATCCCCCAGATTTTGTGCGGATGACGGTACAAAGGCTCATACTTCACCTCATCCGGAGAGAGGAGATGTTCACTGTCGCTTTCAATCAGCTCTTTTCCTTCCTGGCGATACCATTGATTCATCTCTTCCAGCTGCTGTTCTTGAATAATATCAAACATTTGGGTGGCCCAATTTTTATTCCATTTTTCATTCACTTTTTCCAGCGTATACAGCCCTTTACGAGTGGCAATGGCAGCACAGGTATGGCCGGTCTTTTTCACTGTAATCGTTGCTAAACGCATGTCAATTCCCCCTCAATAAATTGCAGTTTCCTTATTGTGAAATTGGAGTACGCAGTTGGGTAATGCCGTTGACACTATATTGAAAATGGTGCTCGTTTTCTGCGGCCTGTATATTATTGAAAGCGGTGGCCAATACCCTTTTTAATGTATCAATTGTTCCCGCCCCAATATGTGGCGAGGCAATCACATTCTCCAATTGCAACAACGGATGATCAGCATGGACAGGTTCAGATTCCCATACATCAATCCCTGCCCCGGCAATCACCCCGTCTTTGAGGGCATGGTATAAGGCCTGCTCATGGACTACGCCACCTCTGGAGACATTGATCAGTACAGCACTTTTCTTCATCAATTGTAGTGTCTTTGCATTGATCAGCCCTCTGGTTTCCGGTAAAAGCGGGATATGCAGACTGACAATATCCGCCGTTTGTAATAATTCCTCCAGTGAAACAAAACGGGCATCAAGTTGTTCTTCTACCTCTGCAGGAGCCCGAAATTTATCATAATAGATAATCTGAGTGCCAAATGCCCGGGAACGTTTGGCGGTTTCCTGGCCGATTTGGCCAAATCCGATCAAACCGTGTGTCTTCCCCTGCATTTCGTAAGAAGAACTGCGAAATTCCCACATCAGCCATTTTCCTTCTTTCATAGATTGATGTAGAACAGGCAGTTTGCGATACAACGCCAAGATGAGTAAAATCGTCAGCTCAGCTACTGCCGGTGCATTTGCTCCGGGGGTGTTGGCGATCGGTAAAGCCAGTTCAGTGGCCTTAGGCAAGTCAATATTATCCACTCCAACCCCCGTCTTTTGAACCAGCTTAGCTTGTGTGGCTTTCGCCAAAATGTGTTGATCAAGTGGATAAGTGGCCGCCATTAAATAGTCGGCTTGAGGGAGTCTCGCATTTCTTTCATCTTCATCTAAATCATGCCAAAACCATAATTCAAATCCTTCCGGTTTAAGACGCTTTAATAGGGCTCTCATTTGGTCATTCACTTGATCAAAGTATAGAATGCTGGGTTTAGACATGTCAGCACCTCCTGTTGTAAACCAGTAGCCGATGAACCAGCTCCTTATGCTGGTCAAAAGCAAGGTTGCATGTCTTGATCACCTTATACTCCCTGCGCGCTCTCTCCATTTCTTCCACAACAGGTTTGGAGACTAATACCCGTTTGAGATGCAATGTGTTGGGGATTTGCACCACTTTTAAAGTTTGCAGACTCACATCAGGCCCCAAACTCTTAACCGCCGTTTCAATCGCTTCTTTCTCAGTGGGATAAATGAACGGAATCATGGCTCGCTGCAAGGAAGTGCTGGTTAAGGCATTGGTGTACGTGGCATGCAAGTTGATCTTGTCGAATAATTTGCGGGTCGTAAAATCAGCCAGCCCAACCCCTTGAGCATTACCGAATGATTGGTGGTCCAGGTCCAAAACGACAATGCGCTTCACATCAGGCACTTCAGGATCGGGCATATCATCCATTCGCCACCGACCGATAATATTGGGATCCATCCCCGCTCCGCTGTAGATTTTACCCATCGCTTCAACGATAAGGATATCAATTTGATCCACTGGCAAGCTGGGCATCATGGCTTTAGCTTCTTTGAGCAGTTCTGCTTCTTTGTCATGCCACTCATCTCTAGCCACGCCAACAATGTCAGCCGTTTCGTCGTAAGCGTTTTCCACGATAGCCAAACCCATTAAAATGTTGGCGTTCTCAATGGCGCATTTCGATACCTTTTCAATATTGCGGGCCATATGTTGTGCACCATTGCTATGGACAAAACTGGCCCCTTTTATTTTGCCCAGCCCAATCGTCACCATTTTGCTCAAACCGCTCTCAATCTTTCCCCGAAAGTTGGTATGAGTCTTCACCCGATTAACCACTACAATGCCGTCTGCATGGTAAGCGTGTTTGTCCATATATACTGGGACACCATCTTCTGTATGAGCAATCAACTCCACCTCCATTGAAGAACGAATTTCTGCGCCTACAGCTTCCTCTGTAATCCCCAGATGTTTCAAAACTTCCCTTTGTCCTTCCGCTGTAGCACCTCCGTGACTGCCCATAGCCGGGACCAAAAATGGTCGGTACCCCAGTGCTTTAAGTGCAGAGACAGTGTCCCGTAAGATCTGGACGATGTTAGCAATCCCGCGGCTGCCAGCTGTAATGGCAATTTCTGCCCCTTCGGCTAGGCCCTGTATCTCCGGATTTTTTTTGATCTCCTCATACACTTTTGCCTTGATGCCGGTCAACCTTTTAGCTGGAAACACTTGCTCAATTTCAATCATCTCCAACACAGCCATCCCCCCTTGTATCATTAAATATTATATTTCTATTGCACAAAATCCTGCGGATTATGCTTTTTCTTATTTCGTTGCGTTATTTTAATAAACAAAGGGGAAAATACGAGCAGACAAACGAAGATGAACAGGAGCAGTGAAACGGGACGGGTCAGAAAGATGGACAGACTCCCTCCTGAGATAATGAGCGACTGTCTTAATGTTTCTTCTGCCATTGACCCTAGCACCAAAGCCAAAACAAGGGCAGCCGGAGAATAGCCATACATCTTCATAAAAAAGCCAACCAAACCAAAGATCAGCAGAATCCACGTTTCAATAATGCTGCCATGTAAACTAAAGGTACCCACTGCACACAAGACAATAATGACGGGCACCAGAAGCCTGTATGGCACTTGCATCACTTTAATAAACAAGGGAATGGCCACGATGTTAACCACAAGCAGGATCACATTTCCTAAATACATACTTGATATTAGACCCCAGGCAAACTCAGGGTTTTCTGACATGAGCAGCGGTCCAGGCCGCAATCCCCACATGAGAAAGGCACCCAACAACACAGCGGTTGCTCCCGAGCCGGGGATCCCAAGAGTTAACAATGGAATCATGGCACCGGAAGAAGCCGCGTTATTGGCTGTTTCCGGGGCCACAAGCCCAGGCATATGTCCCTTTCCAAATTCCTGTGGCTGTTTTGACACTTTCTTCTCAAAGGAGTAAGAAAGCAGGGAGGCGATGGTTGCTCCTGCCCCTGGTAGAACGCCTGTAAAAAACCCGATGATCGAGCCCCTCACAAATGTGAACTTGCTCTGTATCCAATCGGTTGCAGCAGGCCAAAACTGACTTCCTCTAAAGTTGACCTTGATCATCTCTTTTTCCAGTTCTTTGTGAGTTCCTTTATATATAGAGTATAAGGCTTCCCCAATCCCAAATACCCCGATTGCCACGGGAAGAAAGTAGATCCCATTCATCAACTCCGGAGAGCCAAAAGTAAACCTCGGCACACCCGAAACGACATCCACTCCTACCATGGCAATGGCCAGACCCACTAAAGCCGAAATCACTCCGTATCTCTTTCTCTCCCCCATCATGAGAACCAGAGTACAAAGCCCAAATAACATGAGCATGAAATATTCTGGTGGTCCAAATGACCGGGCAATCTTGCTGAACACAGGAGCAAAAGCGCTGATCAAAATAACACCGATCGTTCCTCCGATGAAGGAGGCAAATGCTTGCATGACAAGGGCGGGACCAACACGCCCTTTTTGGGCCAGCGGATAACCATCAAATGTACTGGCCACCGTAGCGGATTCCCCTGGGGTGTTAATTAAGATAGAGGTTATGGTCCCGCCATACATGGAGCCATAATAGATTCCGGCGAGCATAATGATCGCTGTAGTCGGATCAAGAGTAAAGGTTAACGACAGAAGAATAGCAATGCCGGCTGTTGGACCAAATCCTGGGATAATCCCAACCACCATGCCCACAAAGGCCCCCACCATAAGAAAAAAGAGATTCGTCGGGGTTAAGACAACCGAAAGACCCAACATGAGGTTGGATATGATATCCAATTCTCTTCACCTACTTTCCTTTTTACTATGCTCCGTCACGTAAAATCTTCAAACACCATTCGCCACGTCTGGCCGAAAAGCGAAAACCAAGCAGTACGCCAGACGGTTATCTCCCGCCTCTAAGCGTTAGCGTAGGCAATGAGAGTGTTCAAAGAAAGGAGAGAATCCCTTTAGGCAAACCACCATTCAACCAGACATTTAAGACAAAATAAATTCCAATAGGCACAGCAAGACTAAAGACTAAATTAAAAGCAACACGTTGACGATTAAACATAAGTAATATGGAAAAAATATATATCATCATTGCTAATAAAGCTCCCATCGGTCTTAACAGCATAACAAAGAGAGCCGTTAAGAGAATCACCCCTACCATGGTTCTGCCATAAGTTTGCTCAGATTCTTGTTCCACTTCTTTCGCTTGGATTTCTTTGAAATCTCGATACAAATTATAGATGGTCACCAGGATGAGCAAGCCTCCAATCCAGCGCGGGAAAAAACCGGGACCGACTTGCTCTCCAGTGGTGAAATAAGGATAATTTAAGCCCTGATAGAAAAATAAGACTGAAAAAATAAGCAAAATCACGGAAAACAATATCTTCATAGCTTTCCTCCTCGCCAAATTAAGGGATAAAAGGCAACCTGGGACATGTCTGTCCAGGTCACCTTCTTTATACATGTTCCTCCCAATACCGTTCAGGCCCTATTCTATAATCTCCAGGTCTCTCATCATCACCTCAAATACAGCGTTTGTTTCTTCCAGGTACTTCGTAAAGTCATCACCATACAAGATAGATTCAGTAAGCATATTGTCGTCAATATACGCTTGCCACTCTGGCGTTTCTGCCACTTTTTTCATGGTTTCTATCCACCAGTTGCGAACTTCCTCAGAAACACCACCGGGCATGATCACCCCTCTGGGCATGGAAATATTCACATCATAACCTTCTTCGGTAAAAGTGGGAACATCAGGATATTGGTCCAGACGCTGCTGGCCGGAGAAAGCCAAAGGTTTTAATTCCCCGGCGTCAATTTGACCCACTACCTCGGCAGGATTTCCCATAATAGCATCCAAACTCCCGGATAAGATAGCCGTTACCAGCTCCCCTTGACCATTAAAGGAGACATACTCAAAATCAAATCCAGCCTCCTGTGCAAAAGTGGCGGGCACTAAGCGATCCACATTGGCAGCCCCTATCCCTCCGATTTTCATATTGTTGGCTTGAGCTGCCTCCACAAAATCAGCCAATGTTGCATACGGGGCATCTCCTGGAACCAAAAAGAGCAGATCGTCAGTCGCCATCAAAGCGATATGGGTGAAATGCTCATAGTTAAACCCTGGTTCAGACAACAATGGAGTGGTGATAAAGCTGCCGCTGGTGGTGGAAATGTGATAAGGATTACCATGTTGGTTATTCAAAAATCCCCAGCCCACTGCGCCGCTTCCGCCCTCTCGGTTTTCCGGGACAATAGGATGACCATACAGATCATATTTCTCCAAGATTTCAATGAGGGTACGGGCCATGATATCATTGCCACCGCCAGGTCCAAAAGCAATGGTCCAGTTTAATGTTTCAGTGGGATAGTCTAATGCCGCCTCCGGTGAAGCGCTTTCATTTTGTTTATTTGAAATTTCCGTCTCGTTTTCTTGAGTATCCGCCGGTGCCTGGCCACAAGCTGTCAACCCGATTGTCAAAACCACAATCAGCAATCCCATGATCACCTTTTTCATCATCGTCAACCCTCCACAAAACTTTTTGGCATCATAACATTTACCAAATTTTTAATTATTCTGAATAAATAGTCCCAAAAGAGAGACAGCCTTATAGGCGGTGCCATGTTGAAGTGGCCACCGCTACAGGCGCATCATCGGCATTAAACATCCGGGCCTCTAACACCACCACCGTTTTTCCCTTCTTGATGAAACGGGACTCGCAGTAAATATTCTCTCTAAAGACCGGTTTCAAAAAGTTTATTTTCATTTCAAGTGTAACGGCTGGGCCAAGAAACTTTTTGCAAAGGTGTCCCATGGCGACGTCAAGAATAAAAGAAATGACACCGCCATGTAAGGAGCCTTGCGGGTTAAACATATAATCGGCCACTTGAACATCGACCCGGCATGTCTCTTCACCATAACTGAATTGGAGGTCAAAAAACTTGGCTAAGAAAAATTGTTCAAAATCGGGCTGGTGTTCAGCTAAAGCTTTTTCAAACCGCTGTTTGGCCATCTCATAGTCCACGATCTCATCATCCTTCTCTCGATTAAACTACGAGTAGGTAAAGCGAGGCTTCCGTTTTTCCAAAAAGGCTCTCACCCCTTCTTGATAATCCTCTGTGTCAAATGATCCATTGCGCAAAGCTTCTGTCTCCTCATTATCGTTGGTTTGTCCGCCCAAAATTAAACCAATAATATGCTTCATGCTGCGGACTGAGAACTGAGCCTTGTGACAGATTTCTTGCGCAAATTGATACACCTTTTCTTCAATCTCGTCCGCTGCGAAAATCCCATTGACCAAACCAATTTCATACGCACGTTGGGCATCGATGTGACGACCTGAAAGTAAGATATATTTGGCATTAGCAGGACCAACGAGATCAACCAGTTGTTTTGTGGCCGTCAAGCTATACACAATGCCCAAATTGGCAGGTGTAATACCAAACCGGCCGGTGGGATCACTAAATCGGAAATCACAGGCTAGGGCAATCTCACAGCCCCCGCCGATGCAGTACCCTTGCACTAGGGCAATGCTGGGTTTAGTCATCGTGGCAATGGTCCGCTCGGCATGGTGCGTGGCCTCGTTGTAGATCTTTGCGCCTTTGGAATCGGCGCGCAGTGTCCGAAATTCACTGATGTCCGCTCCTGCGGCGAAGGCCGTCTGATCAACCCCACGCACCACCAAAACTTTAATGGAGCGGTCCTCTTCTACCTCTTGAATAAGGTCTGGGATCGTTTTCCACATGTCATAGGTCAGTGCATTGCGCTTATGGGGACGATTAAAAATGAGGGTAGCAATTTCTCTTTTTTTTTCAAGCACCAGATCGTTTGGGGTCATGATTTTTCCTCCTTCACATATTCTCCGTATTTGGCATATACCACTTCTTCCTGATACAAGCGTTCAATTTCCTCTTCTGACAGCCCGATTTCCTTTAACTTTTCCGTCGTATGTTGACCCAGTAACGGAGCCGGCTCCCTAATCGCCAGCGGCGTTTTAGAAAACTTGATCGGGATCCCAATCGTTTTGATCCGTCCTAGTTTGGGATGATCAAGTTCAACCACCATCTCTCTCGCCTCAACATGAGGATCATTTAAAGCTTGATCATATGTGTACACAGGACCGCCCGGTATGCCCGCTTCATCCAGCTTTTGGACCCAATAAGACGTTGTTTCCTGCCTTAAGATATGTTCGATCTCCTGTTCCAGAATATCGATGTTCTCCATTCGTGTTGCTAAATCGATAAAGCGGGGATCTTCTATCCATTCCGGCCGCTTTAAAACCTGTTGACACAAACGTTCCCATAGCCGTTGATTTCCTGCACCGATCGTCACGAACCCATCCTTTGTTTTATAAGCTTGATACGGAGTTGACCGCCTATGTCTAGTTCCGGTGGGTTCGGGGATTTCTCCAGCACCAAAGTAAGCTGCAGATTCCCATACCGTCCAGGCCAGACCGGCATCCACTAGTGACGTATCAAGATACTGCCCTTCCCCTGTTTTCATCTTGTGAATATAAGCTCCTAAAATGCCGTAAATGGCTGTCGCTCCTGCGGCGATATCATTGATGGCGATGCCCACCTTGACCGGACGCCCGTCCGGTTCCCCGGTCATGCGCATAAACCCTGTAAACCCTTGGGCAATGATATCAAATCCTCCTTTATGACTATAAGGGCCATATTGTCCAAAGCCGGAAATGGAACAGTAAATGATGCCAGGGTTAACCTTGGCCACCTGCTCATAATCAATGCCTAACTTCTGGGTGACACCGGGCCGGAAATTTTCAATAACAACATCGGCTTCCTTGGCCAGCTTTAGAAAAATTTCCCGACCTTTTGCTGACTTCAAATTCAAGGCCAGACTTTTCTTATTCCGGTTCGGCATGGCAAAGCAGTAGCCTTCCCCATTTATAAAAGGGCCTAGCCGCCTTGAATCATCCCCTTGAGGAAATTTTTCGACCTTTGTCACTTCGGCCCCCATATCGGCCAGCACCATCGTACAGTAAGGGCCAGCTAAAAATTGGGTCAAATCCAGTACTTTCATGCCTTGAAGCGGCAGCATCATTTCACTCCTTCCACAACTTTATTTTGTATACATAACACATTATAATGAATTAACATTTCCCGGTCAATAACATTATGAATTTTTTAATGATTACCGCAGCATTGTCATCAATTTATTTGTTTTGTATAATGTATAATGTGCAAAGAATAAAATTTTTTCTATATTTTTGGTCATTGCTTCATAAAAAATGATCGTTTAGTATGTGCACTTTTGAAAAGAAGGGGAGGAAAAAATCATATGTCAAAAACTAATTTTGCTGCTGGTCTAGAAGATGTCATAGCTGGCACGTCCGGCATTTGTTTCATTGATGGAAAGGAAGGGAAGCTGATCTACTCCGGGTATAGTGTAGAAGATCTGGTCAAGCACGACGCTTCCTTTGAAGAAGTCGTTTATTTGCTTCATCACCAGCAATTGCCAACCCTAGAACAACTTAACGCATTTAAACAAGCTCTTGTTGAGGAATTATCGTTGTCTAACAATATGATTGAGCTCATGCGATCATTCGTTCCCCATGTCAGTCCTATGGTGGCCTTGCGCTCGGCCGTTTCATTATTGCAAACAGAAGACCGGCCGGTGCGGGAAATGGATCAAGAAGACCTGCGCTCCATCGCCTTACGTTTGGTCGCCAAAATGCCTTCCTTAGTGGCGGCAATCCATCGTATCCGTGAAGGACAGGATGTCTTACAGCCGGACAAAAAATTATCCTTAGCTGCCAACTTTTTGTATATGCTCAGCGGACAGGTCCCGGAACCTTTAGAGGAAAAGACAATGAATATCGCACTGATCTTACATGCCGATCATGAATTTAATGCTTCCACCTTTGCAGCCCGAGTGACAGCGGCCACTGAGTCGGATCTGTATTCTGCTGTCACCTCCGCCATTGGTACATTAAAAGGCCCTCTCCACGGGGGAGCAAATGAGGCCGTAATGAAACTGCTGTTCGAAATTGGAGACGTGGACAATGTTGAAGCTGTGATTCAACGCAAACTGGAGAATAAGGTCAAAATTAGCGGCTTTGGTCACCGTGTCTATAAAACGATGGACCCTCGGGCCAGCATCCTCAAACGCATGTCCAAAGAAATAGGAGAAAAGAAGGGTAACACAAAGTGGTATGAGTTAACTGAAGCGGTGGAAAGGGTGGTTTTTGAGAAGAAAGGATTATATCCCAATGTAGATCTTTATTCTGCTTCCACTTATTATGTCCTGGGGATTAAAATGGATCTGTTTACCCCCATTTTTGCTGTCAGCCGTATAGGAGGTTGGACAGCACACATTCTTGAACAGTACGCTAACAACCGGCTAATCCGACCACTGTCTGTCTACACAGGCCACCAACGTCGTGAATATGTTCCTCCAGAACAGCGTTGATATATAACCGGGACTAGTATCTGCAATGGATACCATAATCAAAGATATGTTCCACAAATTGAAGCCGAACGGGTAAAATATAACTATAATATTTTTACTAATAAAAGGGGTTTGGTCCTATGAGCAAAATACAGCCAAAAACGGTTACCGATGCTGTTTATGAACAAATAAAATCCGATATTATTGCTGGTGTCTATCGTCCCGGTCAGCGGTTAATGGAAACAGAATTGGCCCAAAAACTGCAAGTAAGCCGTACCCCTGTAAGAGATGCAATGATTCGCCTGGAACAGGAAGGTTTGACAACAATCCGCCCTCATCGTGGCATTTATGTGCGGAAATTATCCAAAAAAGATATTCAGGATTACTATCAACTACGGGCTGTACTGGAAGGGCTGGGGGCCAAATTGGCCGCGGTCAACGGAACGGAAGAAGATCATCAGGAATTGAAGAACATGTTAATAAAAATGCGTGAGATTTTAGATGCTTATCAGCACTCCCAAGATTTTAAGGAAATGGCTCTCTGTAATAACCAGTTTCATGAGTTAATCTTTAAAATTGGAGGCAATCAAGTTCTAGCCCAGACACAAGCTACCTTGGCCAACCCCATCGCCCTGGTTCGCTCCATTTCCTGGTTCAATACGAAAAGAATCGCCGAAGTTTGGTTGGAGCATAAAAACATCGTGGAGGCCATTGTTGCCCGGGATGCAGAACTGGCTCAGAAAAGAGCAGAAGAACATATTTATCAAGCATGGAAGTCAGCAGAGTCCAAGTTGGACCAACTGGAAGATGAGGGGGAAAAATAATAAAATGATGAGACAATACAAACATGAGTGTTATGTTGCAGGTCAATCGTAAAATCACGATCTTCTTTCTGCTTAATATTAGTTCTTTTCTTCTTTTCTTTCTTATCCCAACAGAGCATGCCAAGATGCTCGTCGTACTCGTCTTTGCTCTCACCGGTTGGGGAATGAGAGCACTTCCTCAACCGCTCATCTCCCTCTCTATCATACTTTACATTGCTATAATGGGGATCCATTCCTTTAACGATGCTTTGACAGGCTTTGGTCAGCCCTTTGTTTGGTTACTCCTATCCACATTTGTGTTAGCCGCCGCATTTGAAAAAACAGGATTAGGCAAACGGATCGCTTTATTTTTACTCAGACAAGTAGGAGGCAGATTGCCATCTGCCCTCTTGTCGGTATTTTTGGCCATGATCATTTTGAGTTTTTTTATCCCAACAGCGGCGGGAAGAGTAGCCATGCTGATCCCCGTCTGCCTGGGATTGATCCAAGTTGTACATGCCTACGAACGCTCGTCCAATTTTGCCAAAACGATGCTAATGGGGGTAGCCTTCACCTCAAGCTTTATGTCTTGGGCCATCATCACCGGCTCAAGTTCAACGATTTATGCCGCTTCCACCCTGCATATGATGACAGGCTTTCAATGGACCTATTTTTATTGGTTTGTTCTTAATTTTCCCATTGTAGTGATTCTTACATTAACTTTATGGTTCATTGGGAGTCTTTTATATCCCGTTAATAAGCATGCGATTCCGGAAAGTGCGGCTTATATTGAAGCAGAGTGGAAAAAGATGGGAGGCATCAAAGGAGAAGAGTTTAAGATTCTTGTCATGCTTGTTGTCACTCTCTCGGGCTGGATGACAGAGTCTTACCACGGATTTTCCGTTCCGATGGTGGCCATGCTCTCTGCTATTGTGACTTGCTTACCCAAGTTGGGGGTTCAGACATGGAAAGAAGCATCCCACCATATCGATTGGGACGTACTCATTCTGTTTGGTGCAGCGTATACATTGGCTGAAGCCTTGCAAAGCAATGGCACAGCTGCCTGGATTGCTGTTACAATAGGAGAGTCTCTAAGCGAAGTATCTCCTCTGGGAGCAGCCTTGCTCCTGATTAGTTTGACAGGGTTATTTCGTCTCGGTTTTGCCAACATGTTGGGGATTACAGCCGTTTTTTTACCGATCACAATCAGTTTAGCGGAATTGTGGAGAATCAATCCCGTTTGGCTTTCCCAGCTGGTCATCATCGCCTGTTCCTTCAGCTACTTTTTGCCAACTCAAAGCCCAGGCAATTTAATTACCTTCAGTTATGGTTATTATCGTGAGTCAGATTTAGCCAAAATGGGCCTTGTTTTATTCAGTGTTATCGTTCCAGTACTGCTTTTGTCTGCTTTTCTATACTGGCCTTTAATGGGACTTAAACCATAACGCCAGCATGGGAGGGTATAAATTAAAACGGTTCAGCCTGGTGTCGGACAGGGCACCAGGCTGAATGGCTACTTACGCAGAAAATCAAAATCGCAGCCTTTATCGGCCTGTAATACATGATCTTGGAACAAACGGATATAACCGCGCTCAGCCTTTTTGACTTTTGGTTTCCACTCTTTTTTACGTCGGTCCATCTCTTCATCGGAAACCAAGAGCTGAAGTCTTCGTTGCTTAACATCCAGTTCTATCCAGTCCCCAGTCCGTACCAGGGCTAATGGGCCCCCTATCGCCGCTTCGGGAGCCACATGCAGGATCACCGTGCCGAAAGCGGTTCCACTCATACGACAGTCGGAAATCCTAACCATATCGCGGACACCTTGTGTTAACAACTTTTTAGGAATGGGGATCATGCCCGCCTCCGGCATGCCTGGAGCACCAACTGGGCCTGCATTTTGTAAAATGAGGACGTCATCTTCCCTCACGTCCAAAGTCGGATCATTCACTTTCTGTTCCATATCTTCCAGGGAAGCAAACACGATGGCACGCCCTTTATGCTTAAGCAGATGTTCCGAAGCTGCCCTTGGCTTGATAATAGCCCCATCAGGCGCCAGATTTCCTTTAAGGACGGCAATTCCTTCTCCGGCATATAAAGGCCGGTCAAAGGGATATATGACATCCCGGTAATGTTCCAATATTTTGACATTTTGTAGATTTTCCCCGACCGTTTTGCCTGTGACCGTTAATTCATCTACATGCAAGACGGGTTCCAATTCTTTCATGACTGCAGGAGCACCTCCGGCATGAAAAAACTCCTCCATCTGGTATTTCCCGGCCGGTCTAAGGTTGGCGATAAACGGTGTTTCCTTGCCCAGCTGATCAAACAACTCCAGTGGTAGTTCAATGCCGAGACGCCCGGCAACGGCAACAAGATGGATAACCGCATTGGTTGAACCTCCAACAGCCATCAGCATTCGTATAGCATTCTCAAATGCACGAGGCGTCATTATATCCGCTGGCCTGATGTTTTGTTCGACCAGTTTGACAATCTGCTTGCCCGTTTCCTGTGCTAGAGCCAGCCGTCTGTTATCTGTGGCAGGAATGGCGGCGGCACCAGGCAACATCATCCCCAATGCCTCGCAAATGACTGCCATCGTACTGGCTGTCCCCATCACCATGCAATGGCCCGCTGTCGGCGCCAGCGATTCATTGATTTTTTCCAATTCGGCTTCATCAATATTTCCTCCGCGATACTCCTGCCAAAAATAGCGGCAATCGGAACAGGCTCCTAAGGTTCGTCCCTCATATTCCCCATTAGCCATTGGCCCACCTGTAAACATAATGGCAGGAATATTGGCGCTGGCAGCGGCCATTAATTGAGCAGGAGTCATCTTGTCACAACCACCGATTAAGACCACACCATCCAAAGGCTGGGCCGAAATCATTTCCTCTGTATCCATGGCTGCCAAGTTTCGATATAGCATGGTGGTCGGACTAACAAAACTTTCCCCTAATGAAATAGTGGGAAACTCCAAAGGGATTCCTCCTGCCATCAGTACTCCCCGCTTGATCGCTTCAACTATGGGTCCAAAATGGGTATGACAGCGATTAATTTCACTTCGGGTATTGCAGATGCCAATAATAGGCTTATCAAAATCCTGTGGATTATGCCCCAAGTGTCGGGCAAAAGCTTTTCTTAAAAACCGGCTAAATCCTTCATCACCATAGGCAGCAACCTTTTGTGCTTTTAGCAATGCTTATTCACTCCCATTAGTGCTAGTTATCAATTACATTTTATCAGAAAGTTATGCTTTATCTTTTAAGTTTCTGCAGATCCCACATTTTTAAGATTTCTATGACTTGTCGGCGATCTTCCTCACTTAAAGGGTTGACCGGTTCGCGGGTTACGCCTGATTTTAACCCGATTTGCGCCATGGCTTCTTTAACAACAACAACATTATTGCCATTGTTGTACTTGGCCCGTAAGTTTTCAAAACGCAGCGTTTCCCTCCATACTTCCCACACTTTGAATTGATCATTGTTTTGTAAAGCATGTAACATGTCGAAAGATTTTTGCGGAGCTACATTGATTAAACCGGAGGTAAAACCTTTGGCACCTGCAAAATAGAAGAATGGTGCCCATTTTTCTGCTGTTCCACAAATCCAGGTAATATTATGATGGTTGGGCACCTCTTGAACCAGCTTAGCAAACCGTGGAAGATCATTGATCGCATACTTAACCCCAACAATCCTTTCACAATGAGCCAATTGTTTAAGTACGTCATCACTTAGGGATGGATCTTTCCAGTAAACGATAGACGGAATATTGACGGCATCTATGATTTGTTGATAATACGACAATACTCCTTCATTGGTCACAAAGGGGTGAATGGGTTGATGAATCATCACACAGTCTGCTCCAACTTCTTCAGCATACTTTCCCAATTCAATGGCAGTTTTGAGAGAGTAACCAATCCCAGCGACAACAAGCGCCCTGCCATTTACAATTTCCACCGTTCGCTTTATTTCCTCTTTTGCTTCATCCAATGTTAAAGCATAAAATTCACTTGTATTACCGCAAGGAACAATCACTTTTACACCATTATTCACTAGAAAATTAATATTTTCTCGAACACCTTCCCAGTTAATTTCTTTTGTCTTGGAGTCAAAAGGGGTGATGGTGATCGCGGCAATTGTTTCCAATTGTTTACTAAAAGATTTAAAATCCATTTTTCTCCCTCCTAAAAGTGTTAATCCTGCTACTCCTTGTCATGTTTATCAAGGTGACGCAAGACATTGTCTAAGGTACGCAAAATATGCTTTTTCATCCGAAACTCGGCAAGGTCAGGGTTCTTAGACTTTATAGCTTCAAAAATTCCCTTGTGTTCGTTTAATCCTTCATGCGCTTCGATTTGGTATTTTAAAGCCCTCTTTCTAAATGCCTTATCAAATGTAGAAACATTTTCAAGGATTTTAATGATCATTGGATTTTTGCTAATTTGCCGTATCAGGACATGAAATGCTGTATTCTCTTCAGCCAGTTTCTCTATATTGTTACTCTTCAAAAGTGACTCCATTTTTTTCACTTGCTCTTCGAGTAATTCAAGTTCATGATCCGTTGCCTTCATGGCGGCCAGGCGAGCACATAATCCTTCTAGGTAAGCTTTGAGCATCAAAATTTCTTCAATTGATGTATTGACCAATTCTGATACAAATGTTCCTTTACGTGGAATGGTTCTAACTAACCCTTCATTACCCAAAATGCGTAAAGCTTCTTTAATAGGGGTGGTACTGATCCCCATCATTTCTGACAGTTCTCTTTCTTTTAGGTGATCCCCAGGCTTAAATCGTCCACTTACAATCGCCTCTTTAATAGCTTCCAAGGCAATATCCCTTAAAGATTTGATTTGCCCATGGTCAATCGTTAAAAACGAATCACTTTTTTTCTCTTGTTTGTCTAACATTTGTCATCACCTTTAAGCTTTTGATATCTGATATATCATATTTATATCATCAATACTCCTCTTTATCAATAAGTCTTTCTACTAGAACTACTAGAAAGAATCTTAATGTTTAACCCACTCATCCTCATTCCTTGGTCGATCATTTATTGTGTAGGGATTCTCAGCTCTTCAATTGTTTTAGATACAGTAATTTGGTGTGTCCCCATCATAACTCTGGTCTAGTTTTTCCTTTAGAAGATTCCTAAACAAATCTACATCCCCTTTCCATTAAATACATGGTCCCCAAATTTTTTCTCATCTCGATAGGTTATTAATTTGTTGCCTCAAGATAGCTCCCTGATCGGCGGAGGATACCATCTCTGCATATCGCAGTAAAACTCCGTTACTCACTTTGAGAGCTTTAGGTTGCCACTGTTCTTTTCTTTTTTGCAACTCACTTGGCTCAACCATTAGATCAATAGTACGTTGATCAATATCAATGGAAATCATATCCCCATCTTGAACAAAAGCGATAGGCCCTCCTGCCGCAGCTTCAGGGGAAACATGACCAATGCAAGGTCCCCTTGTTGAACCGGAAAAACGTCCGTCTGTCACAAGAGCCACACTGTCCCCAAGTCCAGAACCCATTAAAACAGCGGTGGCAGTAAGCATTTCACGCATTCCCGGACCGCCTTTAGGTCCTTCATAGCGGATGATAATCACATCCCCTTCTTTGATTTCTCCATTATTCATTGCCTCGATCGCCTCTTCCTGACTGTCAAACACCCGTGCAGGACCTGTATGTTTTCTCATCTTGCCAACGACAGCTCCTTGCTTGACCACACAACCATTTGGGGCTAGAGAGCCTTTTAATACCGCTAAACTGCCTTGCTCAGCATATGCATTGCTTATAGGTCGGATCACATCCGGGTTCAAATTCTGGGTTTCCCGCACCGATTCTTCCAGTGTGGTTCCGAAGGCTGTTTTTTCTTGCATATGCAGTAGAGGAACAAGTTCCTTAATAATGGCGGGTACTCCCCCTGCCTGTTCCACGTCCCACAAAGTATGCTTACCGGAAGGTTTCGCTTTAATAGTAAGCGGTGTTGTGCGGCTTGCTTCTTCAAAGTCTTCAGGTGTGATAGTTATACCCTGTTCGGCAGCCATGGCAGGTAAGTGCAGCATGGTGTTGGTTGATTCTCCTATGGCCATGGACACACGGAGTGCATTTTGGAAAGAGCGTTCCGTAATAATAGATGTTGGTTTTAAATCCTCGTGCACCATCTGGACAATGCGCTTTCCGCTTTGCTTAGCTATATAGACTTTCGTTTCTGCTACAGCGTGGGAAGTACCACATCCTGGAAGAGAAGCTCCCATCACTTCGGACAAGATGGACATTGTATTGGCCGTCCCCATCATCGCACAAGACCCAGGCCCCCTTGTGACACTTTGCTCCATTTCCTCAAACTGTTTTTGGTTTATCACTCCTTTACGAAACAGACCCGCGGCTTCCCTAACCTCATAGATGGCCCTACTCTCCCCATTGTATAAACCTGGCATCATGGGCCCCCCGGTTACGAGCAAGGAAGGAATGTCTAAACGGTACATCGCCATTAACATTCCCGGTACAATTTTTTCACAACTTCCCAGCATTACCAAACCGTCGAGACGATGGGCCTGCGCTGTAATTTCAATAGAGTCGGCAATACTCTCCCGACTAGGCAACACGTAATGCATGCCTTTATGTCCTTGGGCAATTCCGTCACATAAGGCAATGACACCAAATTCAAATGGAAGTCCTCCCGCTTCCTTGATCCCCTCCATTACCATCTCAGCCAGCCCATTAAGATGGACATGCCCTGCATGCATGCCGTTATAGGAATTGGCCACACCGATAAACGGCTTCGACAAGTCCTTTTTAGCCACACCTGCTGATTTCAAAAGTGCTCGCTGTCCCCCACGATCAACACCCTCGACAACCTCTCTGCTTCTCCACCACTTTGAAGCCATTACTGTTTGACCTCCTTACTGAGTATAAATTTTTCAATATCTACACCGTACCTTGAACCAGTTTCTTTTAATTCCAGATAAATCTCTTTTGGAAGGGGAATCCCTTTTTCTAAACGCACCTTTTTTCTGCTCAATTCAATTTCACCGGGCATATATACGCGGTCAAAACCTTCCATTGGTGCACTGTTTACAGTTTCTTGTACTTTTTCTTGCATGCGCTGATAAAAAAGCGTTTTATCCATGAATGCTTCGATATGAATGACTCCAAAAAAGTGACCAAGTTGTTGGGAAGATTGATCCCCATACATTTTGGGAATTTGCTTGCCAAACAACGCTCCTGTTAAGACACCCGATAAAATGTCAATCATGATAGCTAAGCCTGATCCTTTAGGACCTAAGGGTAAAACAAAGCCTTCCAAAGCTTTAACCGGATCGGTTGTTGGTTCACCGTTGACAGTAATAGCCCAGTGAGCAGGAATGGTCTCCCCTTTTTTCTTGGCTAATATGATCTTACCCCTGGCCACTTGACTCGTAGCCATATCTAGAACAACAGGATTCCGCCCCTCCCCTGTTGGTACAGCAATACTAATGGGATTGGTTCCGAGAGAAGGCTCTTTGGAACCAAACGGCACCATAATCGCTGAAGCGTTAGTCATGGCCAATCCGATACAATCTTTTTCAGTAGCCATTCTGGTAAAGTAGGAGGCTGTGCCAAAATGGTTTGAATTTTTGACACCGACAAACCCGGTTCCATATTGTAATGCTTTTTCAATCGCTGTTTCCAAAGCTTTCACCGCAGCCACCTGCCCCCACCCATTAGCAGCATCAAATAAAGCTGTGGTTGGGGTTTCTCGGACAAGTGTCAGCCGGGTTTTCCTTTCAATAAGCCCATCCTCCATCCGCTTTAAATAGCCTGCCAATCGGCTAACACCATGTGATTCAACTCCCAGCAAATCTGCATCTACGAGAGTTTCAGCAATGATTTCCGCTTCGTCTTCAGGTAATGATTGACCTAATACTTGAGAGGTAAATCTAATCAATTGACTAGCGGGAACTATGATATCACCCATCAGATCACCTCTTTATTAGATAGTTTAAGGTTAATTCTTTTAAACCCAGCGACAATAAGTATGGTTTAAATGATGAGTTGAGATAATCAAATCAGACTTTAAATAAGGACAAACAAGCCGAGGTTGTACTCACCCCGGCGTAATCCGGTAATTCTGATAAAAGTTGCACCGATGTGACTATTAGATCTTGTGTTGGGCAAGATCTTCAATAAGAGTTAATACCGCAGAATGGTCCTTAGAACCATCACCTCTGGCCACCAAAGATGACATCATTTGGTCGACAACAGCGGAAAGTGGCAAAGAAACTCCGTAATCTCTTCCTGTTTCAAGTGCGATCCTTAGATCTTTGTGGTGCAAATCAATTTTAAAACCCGGTTTGAAGTCATGCTCCAGGAAGTTGGATCTGCGTACTTCCATGACCTTATTCCCGGCGAGACCACCGGAAAGAACATCGAGAATTTTAGCAGGGTTAACTCCTGCTTTGGATCCGAGAACAAGTGCTTCCGACACAGCGCCAATGGTTAAAGCTACTACTATCTGATTGCAAGCTTTGACAATCTGCCCTGCACCCGCTTCACCAACTAAAGTAATCGTTTTTCCCATCACCTCAAAAAGTGGTTTTGCCCTTTCGAAATCTTCAGTTGAGCCACCAACCATGATAGAGAGTGTTCCCTGTATGGCACCCGGTTCACCGCCGCTGACCGGCGCATCAAGCATACTAGCACCATACTTGCGAGCCTCTTCCGACAAATTTCTGGCCACAACCGGGGAAATCGTGCTCATATCTATGATTAATGAACCTTTCTTTACTCCATCAAAGACCCCATCCGGTCCTGTTAATACTTCTTCGACTTGTGGGGAGTCGGGGAGCATGGTAATAATCACGCTACTTTTTTCAGCTACCTCTCGTGGACTTCCCGCTGCTTCCGCTCCTTTGGCAACCAATTCGTCAACCTTTGGCTTACTACGGTTATAAACCACCAACTGATACTCTGCCTTTAACAAGTTAATGGCCATAGGTTTTCCCATGATTCCAAGCCCGATAAATCCTATCCTTTCCATTTATATCCTCCTTTCAAGTTTTAGGTCTCTAATATCAGCAAGATCAACCTCTCCACCACGCAAGGAACGAGGCAACCATACAAGACTGGTCTCTGTTATTCGAGCGGAGGGGTTATACTCTAGCCCGATGTATCCCTTGTAACCTGACTCTTTCAACACACTTAGCACATAGCGGTAATTAATCTCTCCTGTTCCAGGCTCCCCTCTATTAGGGGAGTCAGCAATCTGGACGTGGGCGATGTATGATAGATAATGTTGAATTGTATAAACAATGTTCCCTTCCATTCGTTGCATATGATAAACATCATATTGAAGCTTTAGGTTGTCACGCCCGACGCTATCAATTAAATCAACTGCCTGGCGGGTTGTACTCAGCAAATAGGGGCCGTTTTCAAATGTGTTAACCGCTTCAACAAGGACTTCAATACCAAACTTCCTGGCTTGATCAGCTGCAAACCCGAGGTTTTTGCGGGCTAATTCTAATTGTTCCTCTCGGTTTATTCCTGGAATTTCATGTCCAATCAGTGCATTCAATCTTTTACAGCCCAGACTTTACCGTCATAAGTATTAAACGACAAATTTTTGATGGATCTGTTTAACAGCACTAGCAGTTTGATCGACCAGCATGTTGACATCGCTACTGAACGAGAGGTACCTTACTCCTAGGTTCACTAATTCCCTTGCTTGTTCAATATCGAACGACTGAATTCCTACAGCAACGCCTCTTTGTTTGCAAGCGGAAATAATATCTGAATAAATTTGACGGAGGGATTTGTCCCATATTTTCCCTGGTATTCCCATATCAACGGAAAGGTCAAAAGGACCAATGAATAAGGCATCGACCCCTTCTACCTGGGCAAGTTCAGGGGCGCAATGAACTGCCTCCATTGTCTCGACTTGTAGAAGAACTGCAATCTCTTCATTTGCTTGCTTCATATAGTCTGCAGCGGAGACAGCTCGATAATCACTGTGTCCGCGGCGCAGGGCAGCTCCACGCTTTCCATCGGGAGGGTATTTCACATGTTGTATGACCTCCTTCGCTTCTTCGACACTGTTAACCATGGGGACTAATATGCCTGCCGCACCTGCATCAAGGGGCTTAAGAATAGTTTCCCTCCTAATTTCTGGAATGCGTACAACAGGTGCCACACCTGCCCCCTTGGCGACGGTAATCATCGCTGACATTTCCGGCCAGCTAAAGGTCCCATGTTCCATATCAATGATAATGGAATCAAGGCCGGCTGTAGCGAGCATACGGGCCAGATTCGGATTTCTTACCTCTGAGATCATTGTTGATAAGATTAATTCATCAATGGCCAAACGCTTTTTGAGCATATCCATCTCTTCCTTTCTATGAGTCATATTTGAATTAAATACATCTTACTATCTATTGGTTTTCCATGGATCACCATCTCCCGAGATATTGTACACTTGTTTTTCTCCACTGGTTGAAACCCGTTCAGTAACTCTGTAGACTAAATCAGATCGGCTAAATACCTCCGGTCTCAATTCAACCCCTAGTCCAGGCTCTTGTGGCGGCTTAATATAACCATTAACGACAAGTGGTGCATTCGTTACAATCTCTGAATAGTATGTTTCATAACATAGATTGGGAATATTGTAACAAATATGTGTACAAACCGCATGTAATACCGGCCCCCCACAATTGTGGGGGGCAAAGGGGAGACCAGCTATATCCGCAAGTGAAGCAATTTTTTTCACCTCAGAAATGCCACCCGCCCAGGCAGGATCTGCAATGACAATGTCTGCAGCGGGTTCCTGCAAGAGATCGTTATACTCGTATCGAGTAAACAACCGTTCACTTGCCGCAATTGGAATCGTGGTAGATTCCTTTAACTTAACGATTGTTTTTACATTGTTAACAGGCATCAAGTCTTCCAACCAAAGCAACTTGTATTCCTCTAATGCTTTTGCAATCCGAATTGCACTTGTTAAATTCCAACGACCGTGACCTTCAAGTGCCAGTTCAATCTCATTACCAAATGCTTTACGTATTTTTCGAAATGGCTCTATCCCCTTTTCAATCAACTTCGGGGAGATGTAATTTCCTTGAAAATCACGACTCAGTTCATCAAAGGGCCATATTTTCATCACTGAAATTCCCTT
The DNA here is from genome assembly GCF_030814135.1 of Caldalkalibacillus uzonensis. Classification (NCBI taxonomy): domain Bacteria; kingdom Bacillati; phylum Bacillota; class Bacilli; order Caryophanales; family Bacillaceae; genus Caldalkalibacillus; species Caldalkalibacillus uzonensis. The sequence continues at coordinate 322,330 of NZ_JAUSUQ010000002.1, forward strand.
TTTTAACAACTCTTCTGCTAATTTCTCCGGCTCTTTTAAAAATCGGTCACGATCGTTGTATCGCATGTAGCCAACACATGTATTGTAGACTTTTATCTTTTCTCGGGAAGCTCCTCCAAGCAAACGGTAAACAGGTTGCCCTAATACCTTCCCCAAAATATCCCATAAAGCGATATCAATGGCGCTAAGAGCTCTCATTTCAGCTCCGGAACTGCCGTGATGATTAAATACTCGGTAAAAAGTATGCCAAATATGGTCAATATTCCGTGGATCTTGCCCCAATAACAGCTCAGCACATAAACTGTGAATGAGCTCTTGAACAGGAGCCGGTTTAGCATTTGTTTCCCCTAATCCCACAATCCCTTCATCAGTATGAATTTGTACCCAAAGTTCGCGAGGATGCTCTTTAAGTTGTAATGTTTCAATTTTTGTTATGCGCATTTATACTAAACTCTCCTCCTCAAAACGAAGCAGACTGGGAAATCCTTTTCGTAAGCTATCCTAATCAGGATCTAACACATTAGTAATTTTGTAGGTTTTATTGCTCTATCGCTTCCAGCAATCCTTCGTAATATTGGAAAGTTTCTTGCATATATTGAGATGTTTCTTCAGGGGTCATGTATGTGGGAGATACAAAAAATTTTTCCGCCTCACTGCGATATTCTTCATTCTCTTCCACCACGGCTTTTAACGCATTAGTGAATTGATTGACAACCTCTTGCGGTGTTCCTGGTGGAAAGGCATAGAAATAGAACTTTTCAAAAGAAATATCAACACCTTGTTCTTTAAAAGTTGGAATCTTAGGCATTAATGGCACACTTTCTTCTGCAAGAATGCCAAGTGTCCTAAAATCACCCGAATCAATATACTGTTTGACTAACCCGTATTGAGTGGGCATAATATTCAATGTGCCCTCCCTGCAAGGCAACAATTTTATCCGCGGCACCGCCCGCATCGACAATATTAAGTTCTGTTCCAGTATTCTCTTGAAAAGCTAGTAACTGAAGATGAGTAAATGAACCGACTTCTGTACCGATCGATATTTTTCCCGGATTTGCTTTCGCTGCCTCAATTAAATCACTCAAATCTTCATACTCCGATTCAGCGTTTACAAAAAATCCATTTCCTTCATCCAATACTGCAATACCTGCAACTTCAAAGTCACTATGAGTGTAATCGGCAAGTCCTAAAATATTGTTAAGTAGAAAGCCATTGTGATGAAACAATACTTTGGAGCCATCTGGATCAGCTTTTAATACTTCTTGAGCCCCTGTAGTCCCCCCCGCTCCAGAGATATTGCTTACAACCATGTTTACTCCCAATTCTTCCGATAAATATTTAGCTAACGTTCTGGCGTTTATGTCGGTGTCACCACCGGGACCCGCAGGTACAACGACTTCAATCGTATCAGTAGGATAATTATTATCATCAGTTGTCGATTCCCTTGCGCTTTTTGTGATGTCTTCCGTACTGTTTTCATCTGATACATTCGTTTCTGTCTGACTACATCCTGTAACAATCAAGGCGATGAAAATAAACGCAACTCCCAACAACAGAGTAGTTTTGAAAGTTTTTTTCATGCACAATCCCTCCAATGTTTGATTTTTTAAATAATTTAATTTATTTTTATAGGATTTCTCCTATAAAAAAACACATTAAACCCTATAATTTTTACCATGAATTAAATAAAATCTTCTTAAGAAGAAACCGTTAGATCTTTTTCCTTTTTCTTTATAATGTTTTTCCTAGCACTCAATATAACTGAAACAACAGCTAAGATTAAAAAGAAGGCAGCTATCGGCGAAGTAAGGAATGGAATAAATTCTCCTTGGGTATACATCAATCCTCTGCGCAAATTGGTTTCGGCAATAGGACCTAATATAAATCCTAAAATGAGAGGAGTGAGCGGAAAATCAAACTTATACATCGCATAGCCTAAAATTCCAAAAAAGAGTAGTGCTCCTGCATCAAACAGTCGATTGTTTTCCCCAAATGCGCCCACTACACATAAGACGATAATGATAGGTAATAAAATGTGCTGGGGAATGCTTAGAATCCTTACGAAAACTCTCATCCCTAAATACAATGAAACCAACATGACCAAATTAGCCACAAGAAGAGCAGCAAAAATGACATAAACAACTCCACCATTTTGCTCAAAAAGCAAGGGACCGGGTGTTATACCGTGTAGAACTAATCCACCGAGTAACAACGCAGTCACAGTATCTCCAGGAATACCTAGTGACAATAAAGGTACCAGGGCACCCCCAATAGCTGCATTATTCGACGTTTCAGAAGCGACAAGACCATCAGGAACACCTTTTCCAAATTTTTCTGGATACTTGGATTGGTTTTTGGCCACCGCATAGGAAACAAGGTTTGCCGTCCCCCCTCCAATTCCTGGCAGTATCCCAATTCCTACACCAATCAAGGCTGACCTCAATCCATTCCAACCTTGTTTAACAAACTCAGCAAGGGAAAAACCCAATCCTTTCATTCTATAATCTGGAGTCTCTTTTTGATCAATGGTTTTAATTTTACTCTCAGATGTTTTTAATATTTCGGAAATGGCAAATAGTCCAATCATAACAGGTAATAAGGCAAAGCCAGCATCGAGTGCATCAAAACCAAAAGTAAATCTGGGATAGGCATCGATAGGTGCTGAACCGACTAAAGCCAAACTCATCCCTATTAAGCCACTTAAAAGTCCTTTGATGATTGAATTGCCTGATACACTTGAGATCATAGTTAGAGCAAACATTGTCACGGCAAAATATTCAAAAGGACCGAATTTTATCGCAAGTTGTGCTAAAGGAGGAGAAACAAACATTAAAATCAGAATGCTAAAAAGACCACCAAGAAATGAAAATGAGATGGCTATTCCAAAAGCTTTGCCCGCCTGTCCTTTTTTGGCCATGGGATAACCGTCAAAGGTAGCTGCAATACTGGACGGTGTACCCGGCAAATTTAATAAAATAGCCGGTATTAATCCACCTGAAACCCCACCGATATATAATCCCATTAATAATGCCATCCCGTCAGTCGCTTCCATCCCAAAGGTGATGGGGAGACATATGGCAATTGCCATTGTTGCCGTTAATCCAGGTATAGAACCGAAAACGAGTCCCAAAACAACCCCTACTAACACCAATAGCAACGTATTTAAGGTAAAAACTGTTGCAAATCCTTCCAGAAGCATTTCTAACATTTAGCTCAACCCCTCCCCTCATCCTAAAATTCCTGCTGGTAACAACAAATTAAATCCATAACGAAAAACGTAGTAAACGGTTACAGATACTGCTATAGAGAGCACTAAAAATAATGGAAGGTTTCTTTTAGACTTACCAGCTAACACATAGAACTGGGCAAACAAATAAACAACGGTCATTAAAAGAAACCCTATTTCACGCATTAAGGCAATATAAACGGCTATTAAAACTATTGTTGCGATAACTGTAAAATAACGGAATGATGGACGCTCACTTTGGTGGTTATTGTCTGACTTCATCCGCTTGATTCCTTTGATCAACAGAGAAATGCTTAAAATAAAAATTCCGATAGAAGTGAGTTGCGGTACAAATTCTGATCCAATTCTGCTCACTGTTAATCGTTCAAATGTAAACGTTGCCAAATACATGATTACGGAAAAGATAATCAAAAATATACTTGCATATATATCCCCATATTTTTTGATCATTGTCTCACCCCAAACATTGAACAATAACAATTTGAAGTTTAAGATATGGGATATGATATATCACAAATTTATTTTTTCTTTAGGTTTATGCCTGTAAAATCGCTCCTTTGTCAGCTGAAGATACGTTAGATGCATAGCGTCGCAACATACCGTCTTTAATTTTGGGTTCTTTTGGTACCCAGTTTTGTTTTCTTTTTTTCAACTCCTCATCCTCGACATGCAATGTTATCGACCTGTTTACAATGTCGATTGTAATTAAGTCGCCATCTTCTACTAAGGCGATAGGTCCTCCGGCCGCTGCTTCTGGTGAGACGTGGCCAATGCATGGCCCTCTTGTGGATCCAGAAAACCTCCCATCTGTGACTAGTGCGACACTGTCACCAAGACCGGCTCCCATCAATACAGAAGTAGCTCCGAGCATTTCTCTCATTCCGGGTCCTCCACGAGGTCCCTCATACCTTATTACAATGACATCTCCTTTTCTAATCTCTTCATTCATAATAGCGTCAATAGCTTCTTCCTGATTATCAAAAACACGTGCGGGACCAGTGTGCAGTTTCATTGCATCCACAACTGCCCCTTGTTTGACCACACACCCGTTCGGAGCCAAATTTCCCTTTAAGATCGCTAAACTTCCTTGATCACTGTAAGCATCCTTTAAGGGTCTAATTACTTCGGGATTTAAATTTTCAACATTTTGAACGGACTCCTCTAGAGTTGTTCCGTTAGCTGTTTTTTGAGTCATATCAAGTAATGGGGCTAATTCTTTCAATATAACTGGCACCCCGCCTGCTGCATCCACATCATATAAGGTATGCGGTCCAGAAGGTTTAGCTTTTATGATTAATGGTGTTTTCTTACTAGCTTCTTCAAAGTCATCAGGGGTAATCTTAATTCCGGATTCCGCTGCGATGGCTGGTAAATGTAATAATGTGTTAGTTGACCCACCAATAGCCATGCAAACAGTGAGCGCATTTTGAAACGCTTTTTCAGTCATTAAATCTCTTGGTTTTAAATCTTCATGGACCATTTCCACTATACGCTTACCACTTTCTCTAGCAATGAACGCTTTAGTTTCATCTACAGCATGTGCTGTCGCACAACCTGGGAGTGATAACCCCAACACTTCTGTTAATATGCACATCGTATTTGCCGTACCCATCATGGCACAAGAGCCCGGTCCTTGTGTGACTTTTTTCTCAAAATCTTCAAATTGCGTTTCTGTCATCTTTCCCCTTTTTAGTTGCGCAGCTGCTTCACGCAATTCATAAAGCGCTCTGCTCTTCCCATCATATTTACCTGGTTTCATAGGCCCCCCTGTCACTAGTAAAGAAGGAATATTCAATCGATTGGCTGCCATGAGCATTCCAGGAACAATTTTATCACAACTGCCTAACATGACTAGTCCATCCAAACGATGGGCTTGCGCGGTTAATTCAATGGAGTCAGCGATAATTTCCCGGCTGGGTAGAACATAGTGCATTCCTACGTGACCTTGTGCAATTCCGTCACATAAGGCTATTGTACCGAATTCAAAGGGCAACCCTCCTGCTGCATTGATTCCCTCAATGACTAGTTCTGCTAATCCATTGAGATGGACATGGCCGGCATGCATGCCATTGTACGTGTTGACAACGCCAATAAAGGGTTTAGATAAGTTCTTTTTTGACACACCCACTGAGGCTAATAGAGCTCTTTGGGCTCCTCTCTCTGCTCCCTCAACAACTTCCCTGCTTCTTAACTTTCTTTCAGACAACTTGTAGATCGCCTCCTTAATCTAACACTTCAAATTAACCCCACACATTCTATTTTTTATGGTTTGCTAAAATTCTTTTACGTACGAAATCCATATGTGTATACATGTGTCTAAAAGCCTCTATAGGAGAACGCTCTTTAAGAGCTTGATAAATCTTTTTATGATGTTCCAATGTTACACTATGTTCTTTCTCTTTTAGTTCAGAAATCGTTCGATCAAAGGCCGTGAGTATAGCGTCAACCATTCCTTCAAATATTGTACGACTCCCACTTAAAGCGATAATTCGGTGAAATTCACGGTCATATTTAGAATAGTCTTCTCGGTCATTGGCCATTTCTGTAATCGTCAATTTTAGCTTTTCTAGTTCATCATCAGTGATATCTTCAGCCGCTAATGCAACCAAACCTAATTCCAAGGCCATTCTGGATTCAACAATTTCCACAATGTTACCCGCTGATAGGGCAAGCATAATTGAAAAGGGCCTGCTGCTTATTTTTTGGGCAAAATAAGTCCCTCCACGTGTTTTTCGATCAATGACTCCCAATGAACCTAATGAACTCATCGCTTCACGCAATACAGGCCTACTTACCGAAAGCATTTCGGCTAACTCTATTTCTGAGGGCAATTTATCCCCTGGCTTTAGGGTTCCATCAATGAGTAACTGAATGACCTGGTCAATCACCTCCTCAGAAAGTGTCTTCCTTTTCACACTTGCTATTAAAGGTTTTTCATTTTCTTTCATGCTCTTACTCCTAATTCATGGTATTTAATTTATCTATATTGTATGACAAATTAATTAATAATTCAACACTAATATTGAGAATAATCATTCATTTTTAAAAATTGCTTATTGGCATTTTATATAATTTGTCTTACAATTTATACTAATAATAACTTATGTGAAAGGAGATGTCATGATGACACATCTAGATCAAAAAAATAACCAATCTAGTACACCAGTGATTACCGAGATGCTTGTCATTCCAGTTGCGGGTCACGACAGCATGCTACTTAATCTTAGCGGTGCCCATAGCCCCTTTTTTACCCGAAATGTGGTTATCCTGAAAGATAACTCGGGCCACACTGGAGTTGGAGAAGTTCCAGGGGGCGAAGGCATTCGCCAAACGCTGGAAGATGCAAAGCCCCTGGTCATAGGGCAACCTATAGGGACTTATAACAGTATTCTCAAGGATGTGCATCAAAGCTTCGCCGATAGGGATGCTGGTGGACGTGGTTTACAAACCTTTGATTCGCGGGTGACGATTCATGCCGTTACGGCCCTGGAGGCTGCACTACTCGATCTCATGGGACAATTCCTTAATGTACCGGTTGCTGCGCTACTTGGTGAAGGCCAGCAGCGTGAGACGGTAGAGGTGCTAGGCTACCTGTTCTACATCGGTGACCGAAACAAGACAGATCTACCTTATCTGAGTGCTTCCGATGCCAAGGATGATTGGCTTCGTTTGCGACACGAAGAAGCACTCACGCCCGAGGAGATTGTGCTCCTTGCCGAAGCTGCACATGCACGCTATGGCTTTAAGCATTTTAAGTTGAAGGGGGGCGTGTTGCATGGTACAGAGGAGATTGAAACTGTTACCGCATTAGCCCAATGTTTCCCTGATGCTCGAATTACCCTTGATCCCAATGGCGCTTGGTCATTGGAAGAAGCTATTAACCTTTGCCAAAATCTGAATCATATACTGGCTTATGCAGAAGATCCTTGCGGGGCCGAAAATGGCTACTCCTCACGTGAAGTGATGGCTGAATTCCGACGAGCAACTGGTCTGCCAACCGCCACAAATATGATTGCTACGGATTGGCGCCAATTGGGACACGCCATCCAACTAAACGCCGTGGATATTCCCCTGGCAGACCCGCATTTTTGGACAATGCGAGGCTCGGTACGTGTTGCACAAATGTGCCATGAATGGGGCCTAACGTGGGGTTCCCACTCCAATACTCACTTCGACATTTCCTTAGCTATGTTTACCCATGTCGCAGCCTCCGCCCCAGGGGAGATAACTGCCATTGACACTCACTGGATTTGGCAGGATGGACAGCGTTTGACCAAAGAACCGTTTAAGATCGTCAATGGAACAGTGACTCTCCCTGATAAACCCGGGCTTGGGGTTGAAGTAGATATGATACAAATTGAAAAAGCAAACCAACTTTACAATAAGATGAAGATGGGTGACCGTGACGACACCAAAGCTATGCAGTATCTCATTCCAGGCTGGACGTTTGATCATAAACGCCCCTGCCTAGTACGTTAAATACGACTACTACTTTAGTCCATGAAACTATGAAAAAAGGACTCTTAACAGAGTCCTCTTCCTCCTATAACGCCTTGGTAAGCAGCTGCTCAAATCCTTCCTGTGTCGGAATACGGGGATTGTTCCGAATTAAGCGTTCAATGGTTAACGCTTTCTTCGCAATCTCTGGCAGTTGCTCTTTATGTATCCCAATTTCCGATAATTTCGTTGGCAAACCTATAGATTTAAGCAGATCAAACAAGGCAGCCACTAAACGATCCTTTACCTCTTTAGTACTTATTCCTTCTGAAGGTAGTCCAAAGGCTTGTGCAATGTTCCTCACTTTTTCCTTAGCAGCGTGGGCATTAAATTCCACCACATAAGGTAATAGAAGCCCAGTTAACTCGCCATGTGGTGCTTTGATCAAACCACCGATGGGATAGGCTAAGGCATGGGCAGCAGCCGTACCTGCATTGGAGAAGGCCATACCTGCGAGCAAACTCCCCAATAGCATTTGGGAACGGGCTTCCAATTTGCTTCCCTGTTGAACGGCTACGACAAGATGGTCAGCAATGAGTTTGATAGCCTGGATGGCCAACGCATCACTAATTGGATTGGCCCCCTGAAACAACAGCTCCCCATCAGCTTCAATGTACTGAAATGGTTTGGCCATGTAAGCCTCAATCGCATGGGCCAGGGCATCAATGCCTGAACAGGCGGTCACATAAGGAGGCAGCTTTAACGTCAAGGTAGGATCTAACAGTGCTACAGCCGGACGCAAATGATTATCTGATATTCCGGTTTTTAGATTATTTTCAGTATCTGTCAGGACTGTAATTGACGTCACTTCAGACCCTGTGCCTGCTGTTGTTGGTATGGCTATTAATGGTGCAACCGGACCGGGAACTTTGTTTTCACCAAAATAATCTCTGGGATGGCCCCCATGAGCCATCAATAAGGCAACAACTTTGGCCAAATCAATACTGCTTCCTCCACCGAGGCCAATAATCACATCGGTTTGTTGGACAGATCTGGCATGTTCATAACACTCCAAAGCTGATTGAATGGGTGGTTCGGGAACAGCCTGATCGTAAACCATAACATGATAACCTTGCAACAGACTGGCCACACGCTCTAAAATGCCTGCTTGTCTGATACCCTGATCAGTAATGATCAAAACATTCCTGGCATTGAATCGCTGCAGAATGTGATCCAATTTTTCGACAGACCCATAGCCAAACACAATATTTTTTGTGGAAACAAATTCCCATGTTGCTCTCATCCATCGTCCCTCCTGTATGGATTTTTTGTTAAAACTATTGGTCTTAAGAACGGCACAAGCTCTCCTTCAACTTCCCATCGCCAGATAATCCAGCACTGCCGTAATAAACAACTGCCCCGTGACCAGCATGGCCCGCTCATCCACATCAAATTTGGGGTGATGATGAGGATAGACGGCGTCTATTTCCGGATTGCCTCCACCGACAAAGAAGAAAGTTCCGGGTACTTTCTGCAGATAGTAGGCAAAATCTTCACCGCCCATCATCGGCTCCATCTTCGTTACTTTACCTGCCCCAAACAGTTGCTGGGCCAGCAGCTCTACCCGCCTGGTTTCCTCCACATGATTATACAAAGCAGGATAACCCCGGCGATACTCGTAAGTGGCCGTTGCTCCCATCTGCTCACACGTACCCCTAACCACCTGGCCGATCCATTCCTCAATCATGCTTCTCACATCTTCATCAAACGTTCGTACTGTTCCCTTCAAATGAGCGGAATGAGCAATGACGTTAAAAGCCTCACCGGCATGGAAGGAACCAACCGTAACCACCGCAGATTTCAGCGGATCAACCCGCCGACTGACAATATTTTGCAAGTTGACCACCAGCTGGCTGGCTGTCACCAGGGGGTCAACGGTGAGATGGGGCTGTGCCCCATGCCCGCCCCGTCCGGTCACTTCAATCTCGAAAGCATCAGCTGCCGCCATGGCATAACCCTCACAAAAACCCACGGTTCCATAGGGCAAACCGGACCAGACATGAGCTCCATAAATCACATCTACCCCATCAAGGCAGCCATCCTCAATCATCGGTTTGGCTCCTCCAGGGGCCAATTCTTCAGCAAACTGATGGATAAACACCACGGTCCCTGCCAGCTGCTCTTTAACCTCACTCAGTACGGCTGCCACACCCAGCAAAGCGGCGGTGTGCACATCATGACCGCAAGCATGCATCTTCCCTGGTATTCTGGAACGGTAGGGCACCTCTTTTTCATCCTGAATAGGCAAAGCATCAAAGTCGGCTCTTAGCGCCACTGTTTTACCCGGTTTTCCGCCCCGTAAAATACCCACAACGCCCCGTCCACCTATGCCGGTTTTCACCTCAAGCCCCAGTTCGGTTAAAAATTGAGCGATTTTCTTGGGCGTTTCTACCTCTTCAAAAGAGATTTCCGGATACATATGCAAATCACGGCGGAAGTCAACCAAACGGGGATAGATGTTGTGCAAACGTTCAAATAACGGTTGTAACATACCGGTCTCTCCTCTCTTCAATCGCTGTCACACCAATACCAAAATTCACTCAATTCAAGGCTGGGGTCTCCCCAGACGGGAGCCTGATCGATAATCAATGAATTTATTTTGCCAGGGCAGCGATAACCACCAATATCCAACCGATCAAAAATGCCACTCCCCCAATCGGGGTGATTGCCCCCAACTTAGTGACTCCTGTCATGCTTAAAGCATACAAACTTCCGGAGAAAATGATAATACCCACTGCCAATAACCACCCCGCCCAGTTAAGCAGGTGAGAAGGCATGACATAAATCAAGAGACCAATCAGAATCAAACCTAAGGCATGTATAAGATGATACTGCACTCCGGTCTGATAAATCTCCAGCATTTCCGGTGTAATTTTTCCCTTCAGACCATGGGCGCCAAAAGCGCCTAAGGCCACACCCAGAAAGGCGAGAGCCGCTCCAAGAGCCACAAACAGATTAGCCAAACTGCTTACCTCCCTGCTGCAGACTATAGTTATAGCATACCGTTTTTTGAAGTGATTTTCCATTCCTAGCATGATTCATTCTGGGACACAAACGAGGCAATCTTTGAAAACACCTTAAAGTGCTGTACCTCGAACAGACACTCTCTTATGGCACAGGTGGGCACCCCATCAGTTGGGCGCCCACTGCATTGTTTTAAAAAAAACGATGATAAGTATAGAACTCTTGCTTGCATTTTTCAACCAACTGATCCATATGATCATGATCATTAAGCGATTGAACAACTCTTTTTTGTGCTTTCTTGACCTTAATCTCAATGACAAAGGAAAAAAAGGGAATTACCATCCTTTGACACCCCTTTCCTGTTTAGTTTCGTTTCAGGTGTCTTCCAGCACCTTAAGACGTATGGCTAAACGCAATAAATAAGCAAAATTACCCATCAAAAACACTCCTTTCCATAAATAAAAAAAAGAACCATTTTACCTTATGGTTCTTTATCTATATAAATGCTTAAAAAAGCATTTATACCATACAAAAAACCATAGGTTGTGTCTGGCACAGCCTATGGTTCGTTTGGCTTTATGTGTAAATTAAACAGGAAAACACGACAGAAGGAGTCAGGTCAAGTTCACACTAGGAAACCAAGCTGACCATTCTGCCTGTTATTCAATGCTTGAAGTTCAATCTCAGTGGTCAACTCCTTCTAACCCACACGAGGCTGTGCCCATATTCGATTGTTGTTTGACAGTAGGGCTTAGAACGCCTGGAAATACGCCGAATGTCACTTTTGTCATCAACATGGGTCACAACCTCCTTTACCAAAATTTGATATGGATATTATACCCTGCACCTTCTTATTGTGTAAAGCACAAATTTGCCCAAGTGTAGAAATTTTTTAAAGACAGGCTCAACAAGCACTCATGTTTTGCATTCCCAAGCTTGACAAAGTATAATAAAGGAAGAATTTAATCTAGGAGGGCCTAACATGGGATTGATCATTACCATTTTAGTTGCAGCTGGATTTTTGGCCGCGATCCTCACCGGCGGATACAACGATAAACCGGATACAGGCCGTTAAAAACAAGAAGCAGGGACCTCACTGATGAAGCCCCTGCTTTTTTCTATAAAATTAGTGCGTAACATTGGTAATGGCATGCACTATGTCAGCCTTTAAAAGCCCCTCACTCTAAGAGGAAAAAATACCTTCCCTCTTTTTCAGTTTATGATACAAATCAGTCAAAGTGCCCCGGTCATGAACGGAATACTGGGGTTGGCCCCTGTCAATCACATGCCCTTCCACCAAAAACGTCTTCATGCCCAGTTGACTGGCCGACATATCTTCCTGCATATCGTTGCCAACCATCACGCACTGCTCGGGCTGCACCTGAAGCGCCTCACAGATCCATTCATAGTATTGTCGATGCGGTTTGGTAAAACGGCTTTCTTCGTAAACCGTGATCAACTCAAAGGGGACATGTTCTACCCCAGCCCAGGTGAGACGGTGTTCAATGGCCTGACGGGGAAAAACAGGATTAGTGGCTACAGCCACACGATAGCCCTGCTCCAACGCTTCCTCTACGACCATTTTTGCCAGGGGTGTGGGCTGGCACAGATGGGATAAGGTGGGAAAAATCTGGTCATAAAACTCATCAAAAATAGGCCAGATCTTCTCTTTCTGAAGCTGAGTCATTTTTAAAAACGTGGTTGTGAACACCTGCTCGTTTGTCTTGTCCGGATCCAAATTGGTGATCATCGCTTCCGTTGCTGCCCATAAAGCTTTGATAAATGTTTGGGGCTCAAGGTGCGGCGACACCTTCTCGGCCAATAGTTTTAAATAGTTGTTGACAAACTGCTCCGTATCCATTGGCAGTAATGTTCCGTCAAGGTCAAATAGAATAACTTTGCTCATGCTCTGAACTCCTTTATGTTACCATTTTTCACCCAAAACCCCGAGAACTTGTCTATTCCAGTCCAAAAAAAGAAACCTGCCGTAAGGCTTCATAAACCATAATGGCAGCTGTGTTGGACAAATTAAGGGAGCGGACATGCTCCATACTCATGGGGATACGCACCCAGGTATCTTTATGCTGCTCCAGTATCTCCGGCGGAATACCTGTCGTTTCCTTGCCAAAGACAAAAAAGTCCCCATCCTGATACTGCACCTCAGTATATACACGTGGTGCTCTTGTTTCTACAAAGAAGAAGCGATGGCCAGCGTATTTAGCCAGCAGCTCATCCATGGAATCATAATAGTGGATCTCAACGGAATGCCAGTAATCACACCCCGCCCGTTTCAACATCCTGTCATCGGTAGAAAACCCCATAGGCCGGATAATATGTAATGGTGTCTGAGTAGCCGCGCAAGTACGGGCAATGTTACCTGTATTGTAAGGAATCTCTGGCTGGTATAGCACAATGTGAAAACTCAAGCTTTGTCACCTCTCCTGTCACATCCCATTATACACCATCCTTGTTTCCGTAATCACACGATAATATGGAAAAATTTATACTGAATGTTGGGGGTCCAGGCGTAAGAATCACGGTAAGCCCAATAACGGTTTTGGCTGTTAGTGGTATGAGCGTTGACCAGGGGCTCATTGTTGGCATCTTTGGCTACAACAATGGTATTATGCTGCCAGCGGCCATCCCCGTTAAAGTCATAGCAAATCACATCACCTGGCTCCAGTTCACGGGCTGATTGTACTTCCCGGGCTCTGAGCCCCGATGTACTTCCAGCCAAATACCAACGCAAGGAATGGGCAACGGCCCAACTGAAACTCCAGTTTGGCTGTGTTTCAAATCGGTACCACCATCCTTTGCTCCGGTTCTGTGAGTAGGTCATGGGTGCACCGCCAGCCCATAAGCACTGGGAGACATAATTAGTGCAGTCCACATCAAAGTGTTTAAATTTAGGGTTGTAACTGTTCCACCAACGATGAGCATATCCTACTGCTTGCTGGCGGTTATATCCTCTATATGTTTCACCTTGTTCAGCAGTTTGATTCCTGCTTAACTGTCCCTCAGCCGGCCAGGGATCCCCATCTACTTCGGCTGGCAGGTCTAGTACTCCTTTCCCCTCTTCCTCAACCAGCTTATCCTCCATCACCCACCAGCCGTGATGATTTTTTAACAAGCACGTTCTATGCTCCACCCATGATTGACGAAAGTGCTGCTCCCTTTGAACCAAGTCCCAGTTGATACTTATTCTGTACCACACATTGACATAAGGATCCTCTTCGACCACATTCAATACATCAATTTGACTTGTGGAGCGCTTCAGTTCCACTTTTCTGTCCCGAAAGTCGTCTCTGATGCGCTCCCAGCGTACTTTTTCCCTTTTTTGAAAGATATCTTTTGCTACAGCATGATCTATCGGCTGTAAGTCTACATAGTGCCTGTTGCGTTCCTCCCAGAAGGTTTGAAATGCTTGTTTCCAATTGTTCATAAACGGTCCTCCTTCACCATCGGCCATCTCCGCTCCCGTTGGTGCCTTGACGTCGCCTTTTGTCGTTATCTATATATATGCGTCACAAACAAAGATAGCCGTGATTTGACAAAAGAAGTGTTTTTTCATCGAAGGATACGACAAAGGCAAGACCGAATATACATGGCAAAGCAACTTGCTTATAACGAGACGTGTGATTCAACCACGTTTATAGTGACAGAAGGAGGAGAACAAGATGAAGGATAAATTCGTGAAAAGCCCGATGAAAACCGTCAGCGCCCGTTTACCGGAGGATGATGTGGAGTTGTTTCAACTGATTTGTGAGGAATACCACTTAACGCAAAGCGAAGTGATTCGTCAATTGATTCAAACGTTTATCTCGCAAACCTTTGAGGTAGAGCCGCAATCCAAAGAATACAGTGTGCATGATTTTGAGGCTTATCAAAAGCAAAAGGAGATTGAAAAGTTTTACGAAAGCTTTAGGAAGATGAACAAAGAGAAAATCAGAGGTACGATGTTGAAGATTGGGAATATGTAGGGATAGACCTGTTTACACTTATTGATTGGGGCTGCCTAAAACGTGCCTTAGGGCAGCCCGTAATTCTGTAGCGGTTCACTCTTATACATAATAACGGCCGGCCGGCCTCCCTAGAGTGCCAGCCATGTGTTAAATAAGGAAAATATTAGCGGTGGTTTGCATATTCTCCAAGTTTATGTATCACATGACATGTGCATTTGATACCATCTAAAAAGTTATTAACACCTATATTTTCATTGGGGGAGTGATTTGCTTCGTCAAAATTTGCATAAGGTACCACGATCGAAGGCAGTCCTAGGATTTTCGTCCATACATAGTCTGGTAGGCTCCCCCCCAAGCTAGGCAGCAGCACCGGTACCTGATTATATGATTCATATACCGCCTCAGTTACTACCTTTACAATTTCCTGGTCAGCCGGTGTTCTGGAAGGTTTCATCTGCCCCAGTTGCTTCACTTCCACATCGGGAGCATGCTTTTTCACATGAGCATAGAATTTCTCATAGATATCATCCGGGTCTTGATCAACAACAAGGCGTATATCCATTTTTAACGTCGCTTTGGATGGTATGATTGTTTTCGATCCTTCTCCGCCATATCCGCTGTTAAAGCCAGCAATATTGAACGTTGGTTCCATTGTTAGCTTACGATAATATGTTTCTCCATCCATGTCAAGATCCTTATATCCTACTTGTTTGGCTACCTGTTCACGATCAAATGGCAGGTTTTTGATCAGCTCCAGTTCTACTTCCGAAGGCTGGCGTATGTTGTCATAGAACCCTTCAATAAGTACACGGCCATTTTCATCGCGCATCGTCCTTAACAAGTCAATCAGTTTCCAGGCCGGGTTGGGTACAATATTTCCCTTGTTACCGGAATGGTTGTCCCACTCCGCTCCCTTAGCCGTAAGTTCAACGTACAACATCCCTCTTACCCCAAGTAAAACCAGTGGAGCACCACTGTCATGCATTGGACCGTCGGAAGTATAAACCAAGTCGGCTTTTAGCAATTCTTTATTTTCTTCTACAAATGAAGCAAGATGATTACTTCCACTCTCTTCTTCCCCTTCAAACACCAGTTTGATATTGACAGGCAGTTCTCCAAAAACATCCAAATAGGTCTTTACAGCGAGAACCTGCGCCATAAGTTGCCCTTTGTTATCCCCTGCACCACGACAGTAGATCTTGCCATCACGAATAGTCGGTTCAAAGGGAGGCGACAGCCATTCTTCCAATGGATCAGGCGGCTGTACGTCATAATGCCCATAGATTAACAACGTAAAAGCCTCAGGATCTCTGACGATTTCACCATAAACCACAGGATGACCTTTCGTCGGTAACTGACGAGTGCTTATTCCTATTTCCTCCATCATCCCTTGCAACAGATCAGCGCATTCCGCAATCCCTATATTTTGGGCGCTAATACTTTTCTGGCGTAAAAGCTTAAATAACTGTTCCAAATACTGTGTCTTTCTTTCATCAATTAAATTTGAGATCTGGGATAGACTCATTACGCTTCTCCTCTCTTCCCATAACGATAATAAATAACAGCCATTAATTTGATTCCATTGAGGTAATCTTCTACGCCAATATTTTCATTGGGAGCATGCGTATTAGCAAAAGCAAATGGTGCCCCAAGTCCGATAATGATGGCAGGTGCGTCTAGAATTTCCCCAAACAATCCCATCGGACCAGCCCCATCCAGCATTGGCCATACTACAGGATCCTGCTTATATACTTCTTTGGCAGCTTCAATTGAGACTTGTACAATTTCCGCTTTCGCCGATACTTTTGATGGGGTACGAACATCCCCCAGATCAATTTCAATTTCTCCGTTATATTGATCTTGTAAATACTGACGGATCATCTCGGCGCACTTCACCGGATCTTGATTTTTGACAAAGCGAAAATCTAATTTTACCGACGCCTCATTCGGTACGATCGTCTTATTCCCTTTCCCCTGATAACCCGCTGTAAGCCCATTGATGGTCGCTGTTGGCGTAAAGAGCAGTGAAGTTAACGCATCCACTCCATCGTTGCCCGGCAAGATATCCCTAATCCCATAAATGTCGCAGTACTCGTGCTTATCAAACGGGATCTTTTCCATCAACGCAATATCTTCAGCGGAAGGTTCCAATACATCATCATAATATCCGGGAATCATAATTTGCTCATTCTCATTTTTCAGTTTGTTCAACAACCAAACCAGCTGCCAAGCGGCATTAGGAATAAATGGGGCCTGACCGGAATGGACGTCTCTTTTGGCACCTTTTACTTTCACTTCCGCTGACATAATACCTTTATGCCCAAGATACATCTGCGGCCTGCCGGACTCATGAATACCCCGGTCACACAAAATTGTATAATTAGCAGACAACAGCTCTTTATTTTCTTCCATGTAGGCTTTAAAATTAGGACTGCCGATCTCTTCTTCTCCTTCAAAGAAAAACTTGAGGTTAATAGGGATCTCTACTTCGTTATCCCGCAGGCTTTTGACAGCCATGATGGTAGCCCATAAGTTCCCCTTGTCATCCGTCGCTCCCCTTGCATAAATTTTCCCATCACGAATTACCGGTTCAAACGGATCACTGTCCCACAATTCGATAGGTTCAGGGGGCTGCACGTCATAATGCCCATAGATGAGCAGTGTTTTGGTCGCTGAGGGATTCTTTAGTTCTCCATAGACAACAGGAAAGGCCCCTTCCCGCCGTAATATTTTTGTTTCTATCCCCAAACTTTTCATGGTATCACTTAAAAACAAAGCACACTCTTCCATACCGATATTTTGGGCAGAAATACTTTTATGGCGTAAAAATTGCTGGAGACTTGCTATGAAACTATCTTTTCTCTCTTCTACATAGCGTTCGAGTGTTGCAACTAATTGCTCTGACATAAGTCCACTCCTTCATTATTCATATAAGTGACATTCGATCCATCGGCCGTCAACAAATCTGCCAATAGGTTCAACTTCTTTACATTTTTCTGTAGCAACCGGGCACCGTGGATGAAAACGGCAACCTCGAGGAATATTGATCGGGTTCGGCGGTTCCCCATCCAAAGGGACATTTAACCCGTTAGGATTCGGTTCCGGAACAGGTACAGCTGAAAGCAGTGCCTGCGAATAAGGATGTGCCGGTTCTCTGATGACTTCCTCCGTGGGTCCCATTTCCACAATACGTCCCAAATACATAATGGCTGTCTTGTCACATACATAACGAATTAGGGACAGATCATGGGAGATATAGATACTTGCCAAGTTTAGTTCTTCTACTAAATCCTTAAGGAGATTTAGAATACTGGCACGAATCGATACATCCAGCATAGAGACTGGCTCGTCGGCCACCATGAACTTTGGTTTAATCACCAAAGCCCGTGCAATCGCCACTCTTTGCCGCTGACCACCGCTCATTTGGTGAGGGTACCGATTGATGTACGTTTGCGCTGGCCTAAGACCAACCTTTTCCAAGGTTTCTAATATACGATCCAACCGTTCTTTCGGATTTTTTATACCATGGATGATCAGAGGTTCTTCCAATGTTTGTTTGACAGTAAAACGGGGATTCAAAGATTCATATGGATCTTGGAAAACCATTTGTGCTTCCTTGCGAAATTTCTTTAATTCCTTTCCTTTAAACGATGTAATATCTTGTCCATTGAATTCCACTTTGCCTGAAGTGGGTTCGACCAATTTCACCATAGTTTTGGCGGTGGTTGTTTTGCCGCATCCTGATTCACCTGCCAAACCGATGGTCTCTCCTTCTCTAACCGTTAAGCTGACACCATCAACAGCCTTCACGACCTTTTGCTCAGAATCTTTCTTCACTAATGATTCCAAAAAACGCTGGCTAACAGGAAAATGAACCTTCAAGTCTTGAATATTAAATACGATATTTCTCTGGTCCTGTTGTCTTTCGGAATGATTTGACTGGTTTTCTTGAATGTCTGACTGTCTTAAAACTTCCATCATGACACCTCCTTAGCCAGGTTACTCCATGTCTCCCGGAGGGCTGCCTTTTCCCGCATCTCTTCTACCTTGTCCACGTGATGACAGGCAGCGGTGTGATTCTCTCCGATGTGTACCGGTTCTGGCACCTCTTCTCTGCATATATCTGTGGCAAACGGACAACGGTCAGCAAAACGGCAGCCCGAAGGAGGGTGAAGCAGATCTGGCGGATAACCTGGAATCGAAATTAATTCATATTTTTCTCCTTTTACACTGGGAAAAGCGTTTTTCAAGCCCATCGTATAGGGATGACACGGTTGCTTAAATATGGCTTCTACAGGACCGGACTCTACCACTTTTCCAGCATACATGACTACAACCTTTTGGCAGGTTTCCGCCACCACTGACATATCATGAGTGACCATAATCATCGAACTGTGTAACTCTTTTTGCAGATTTTGAATTCGTTTCAGAATTTGCGCTTGTACGATAACGTCCAATGCTGTGGTAGGCTCGTCTGCGACAACGATACTGGGATCAAGCGCCAAAGCCATGGCAATGATCGCCCGCTGTCTCATGCCACCGCTAAATTGATGAGGATAATCTCTGAGCCGTATTTTATCTAAGCCGACAAGATTAAATAATTGTTCCGCACGAGACCATGCTTCGTCCTTGGAAACCTTGCGATGGATACGAATCGCCTCCACAATCTGATCACCCACTCGATACACCGGATCAAGCGCATTCATGGCACTTTGTGAAATGATAGAAATATCGTTCCAACGAACTTTGCGCATTTCTGACATCGATAGTTCGAGTAGATTTTTCCCCTTAAACAGCACTTCTCCTTCGGAATGGGCCTGTTTTGGCAGTAATCGAAGTATGGACTTGATAATTGTTGTTTTACCGCAACCGGACTCACCAACCAACCCCAGATTCTCTCCAGGTGACAGGGAGATATCTACACCATCTACGGCCCATACCTCACCTTCATGGACTTTATAACAGGTACGCAGTTTTCTAATTTCCAATAACTTATCGCTCATAATTTTCTCAACCTCGGATTTAAAATTTGTTCCAAACTACGACTAACAAAGAATCCAGACATGACCAGCAGGGTAATGGCCAACCCCGGGGGAACAACCCACCACCAAGCTTCATTGATGGCCTGGGCGACATAGGCATCAAACAAAATTTTTCCCCAGCTGATTAAAAGGGGGTCGCCGTAACCCAGGAAACTTACACTTGCTTCGGTAATAATGGCCCAGCCCATCGCCAAAGAGCTGAAAACTAGTGACAAGGGGATAACATTGGGAGCCAAATGGCGGAAAATGATACGTGCATGACTGGCCCCAGTCAGCTTTGCTGCCTGAATAAATGTTCTTTCCTTTAGGGTAAGTACCTCAGAACGGATGACCCGCGCCGTCGTTCGCCATGATATGAGTACGATGGCAATAATGATGTTCCAGATACTTGGACCAAGTACTGCCACCATGATCATGGCAAAAGGGAGAAACGGTATACCATATACAATGTCGGTAAAGCGCATAAGTAAATCATCGATCCAACCACCGAAATATCCAGCCACTAATCCGATTGTTGTCCCTACGACCGTAACCATGATACCTGAAACGATCCCAACAAACAGGGCCACCCTTGTGCCAGCTATGACCTGGCTAAAAATATCGCGTCCCATGCGGTTAGTACCAAACCAGTGCTCCTTACTTGGCGGATCCATTCTCGCAAACGATCCATCAGACCGATAATGCTCTTCCATCGGGTCATAAGGAATAATTTGCGGGGCAAGTATCGCAACAAGGATGAAAAATAAAAGGATAGCGATTCCAGCCAATCCTAATTTATCTTGCATTAGAAGGCGTAAAACTTCTCTTGTTGTCATTCCATTAACCTCCCAACACCTATTTGTAGGTTACCCGTGGATCAAGATATGCGTAAAGCACATCTGCCACCAGATTTAAAAACACCACAAGTACACCCATTAAGAAAAAGCTGGCCTGGGCGACCGGATAATCATTCATTTGAATGGCATGAACAATTTCACGCCCCAATCCTGGCCAATTAAACACCGTCTCTACCAGAACCTGCCCTCCGATAGCAAATCCGATCAAAAGTGTAATTTCTGTCACAACAGGCAGCAGGGCATTCCTCATGGCGTGCTTGAACAGAACCGAACGTTCTCGCAATCCTTTAGCCCGGCTCATTTCAATGAAGTCTTCTTCCATCACCTCTATCATGGAATTACGCATGATCAGCATTGGACTGGCAATGTAATACGCAGCACCAACAAGAGAGGGAAGAATCAGATGATGTAGAAATTCAAAATTGATATATTTGTCAACAAATCCGCTAAACTGTTGCCCCGGCTCATGCATTCCACCTGTCGGAAACCAACCTGCTTTATAAGAAAACAAAGCAAGTGCCACCATTCCTATCCAAAAAACCGGAGCGGAACGAAAAAAAAGCGCAATCGAAACGGTAACAGCTTCAAACTTGGTGCCACGATACCAAGCGACGAGAGCACCCAATAAAATGCCAAAAATAAGGGCAAGTCCAATTGTAAAACCCATCAAAAAAATCGTGTTCCACAATTTATCTGCTATCACGTTGACAACCGGCTCACGGGAATTAAACGAGATACCGAATTCTCCTTGAACGAGATTTTTCATATAAATCCAATATTGTTCCATCAAAGGTTTATCCAGTCCAAACTGCTCCAAAACCGCTTGCTGAGCCTCTACAGGTAATGCCGCATCCACAAAACTAGTCGTGGGATCACCCGGTAGTACCCGGAACATAAAGAATAGTACGCTCATAAGGATGAACAAGGTAATTACAGATTGAATGAGTCGCCGGATGATAAATCCCCTTAGTCCTTGCACGCAAAATCCTCCTTCTTTTGTTAAAGGGGGAAAGGAGCTCTTTCCCCCACCATGTTATTCAACCGGACGTATAATCCCCTTCTCTTTGTCGGCGTCACTCTTGCCTTCCGGGTAATAAATCTTTCCGTTTTCATCCCACTGGTAACCCGCTTCTGCCAGAATTTCACGGGCCTTATCAGGATCATAACTGAATCCTTGAACATTTGGATTATGCCAGAATTCATTAGCAGGTCCGATGATTGAGTTGGCTACTTCACCGTATCCCTCCAAAAGTCTATCAACAATCTGTTCTTTGGGGATGACATATGACATGGCAAGGCGAACCGCTTTGTCATCAAACGGCATCCGGCGCATGTTAAAGTTAATATGATAAAATCCGTGATCAGGAACATCGATCACTTCTATATTTGGATTATTTTCCAGGTTTTGTACCTGAATGGGTTCAATCCACCAACCGGTCATGTCAGCTTCCCCTTGCTCAAGTGCTGCCACCATGCCCTGCACATTAGCATAAGGGATTTTTAAGATGCCTTCCAATTTCGGTTGTTCAAAGTATTCATCGTTTCGTACTAATTTCATCTCTTCATCTTTGCGCCAGTAGTCCAGTTTAAATGGGCCGCTTCCGATAATCTCTGTGTTTTGATGTTCAAGAACAGCTAAGGGGCCTTCTTCCTCTAAGATGGGTTTCCAATAATGCTCAGGAAAGATATACATCTGAGCCAGAGTGTTACTAATAAACGGAGCAAATGGCTGGTTCAAATTAAATTGAATCGTAAGCTCATCTTTAACCTCTACCGATTCGATTGGTTCAACCATACCTAGGAAATAAGGGGATTCAATCTCCTTGACTAAATCAAATGAGAATTTTACGTCCTGGGCTGTAACAGGCTCCCCATCATGAAATTTCATCCCAGAACGCAGTTTAACTTCATATGCCGTGCCATCTCCGTTTACATCGGTAATGCTTTCTGCCGCCCAGTTCTGGGGTTCACCAGTTGGAGAGATGCGCACAAGCCGGTCGTAAATTAAGCGGGTCACCTGAAAATCGTGTGTATTAGTAGAAGATAACGGGTTAAGAGAATCAATATCGCTCGGGTAACCCCACCGAATCACTTTTCTATCCCCTGTAGGTGTGGCATCCATAAACGTCCAAAAGCTGTTTAATCCTTCACCCATCATGTATTCTACATTTGTAAAATCTTTTTTGTTGTATGCCATCAGCTGATTACGATGAACAACCGGTGCATAAGGGAGATCCTCTAAAAACATCTCCTGTGCTTTAAAAACCAATTCTTTTCGTTTCTCCACATCACTTGTCGCACGCTGTTGTTCAGCAATCTCGTCATACTCAGGGTTATCATAGCCCACAATATTATAGGCCCCTGGTCCAGCATTGGAAGAGTGCAGTGTTAAATATACAAAATGGTCTGGGTCAATTCGTTCTGCACGGCCGCCCCAGGCAAGCGTAAAGGCATCGAAATCTTTTTGCCTCATACCTAGTTCAGAAAGACGATTCCATGCCAGAGGAGTCACCGTCACATCAAATCCAAGTTTTTTCCATTCCTCTGCAATCATCAATCCCATCTCATAGCGTACCGGGTCGTAGTCTGCCGTAGTTACATACAGTTCAATTTCACGAACCTTTCGCTCTTCTGGAAGATTTTCTGCCACCCCTGCTTCTTTGGGGTCATCACTGTCAGATTCTTTAGTGACCTGCATCGAACAAGCAGAAAGAACCAATGAATACGCAAGTAACAACAGCAAAAATTTTCTTTTTAACATATGTACCCTCCCCTTCATATTTTGTTTTTCTGCAGTGTCATTAATTTTTTCTCTTCTTCTTCATTTTGCAGTAATTGATCTCCCCCCTTTGGAATATATACAGCAATTTTCGTGCCAATATAACAGATGGTGAATTTTCAGTCATAACAGCGAATTCTGATTAGAATTGGACTTGCAAAACTTTCATTAGGGTCTATTAGGTTTAGTTAAAAACAACCTATCTTTTACGTTTGACAAGAAGCGGAAATATGCTCAAGCTTAGTTTTAATTACATCCAGGATCAGAGAGCCAATAGTTGTAATTCGGCTGCCTTGTCCTCTCGTCCCGGAATGAATCAATCCTAGTTCACGTAAAATTTCCATTCTCCTTCTAACCTGCTGGTCTGTTAAGGGGAACCCAGCTTTTCTGGAATAGTGTACAATCTTGCCTCTCCCGACACCTACCCGGTTTTGCTTTGCCTGCTTCAAACAAGAGAGGACAATGTAGAAATCTATTAAATCTCCTTCTTTTTCAAGTAATTGAATATATTGCTCTTCCGAGAAGTCAATATGATCACTTATTTCCTTAAACTGTTCGGGAAGATCATTAGTCGTGATTTGATTACCCTCCATCACACTGGTCATGTACTGTACCACACTGATCAATTCTCTGATGTTACCCGGCCAATTGTAATTGATAAGTTTGTCCATCACATCCTGCTCAAGATGAACTTGCGTCGAGCAATATTCCTTGATAAAGTGGTCAATCAGAAGCGGAATATCTTCCTTTCTTTCCCGCAACGGAGGAACACGAAGAGGCAGAACAAATAAGCGATAATACAGATCCTTGCGAAACCATCCCTGTTCAACCATTTCTTTTAGATTTTGATTGGTTGCTGCAATAACACGTACATTCACGGGAATGACACGGTGTCCTCCTACTCTCATAACCTGCTGTTCCTGTAGAACCCTTAGCAGCAGGGCCTGTAATGATGGGGATGCATCACCTATTTCATCGAGAAAAATCGTACCGTTATGGGCTAATTCAAAAAGTCCCGGTTTTCCTCCTTTTTTCGCACCTGTGAACGCACCATCTTCATATCCGAACAATTCACTTTCCGCAAGCGATTCTGGAAGACCGGCAAAATTAACAGGCAAAAACGGACCGTTTCTTCGGTTTGAAAGATTGTGAATGGAATGGGCGAACAACTCTTTACCCGTTCCGCTTTCTCCCACAATCAATACGGTACGATCCGTCTTGGCAATCTTCTTTAATATTTTAATGGTTTCTTCGAGAGGCTTGCTTTTTCCGATAATATGTTTCAGCGAGTATTGTGCAGACAATCCTTTTTCTTGCAATTCTTTTCTAAGGTCCTGCTCAAGTTTCTGTATCTTGGTTACGTCCTGAAAAACAGTCATCACGCCCTGCTTACCCTGACCAATTTCAATCTGCCTTTTGTTGAAAACCAAATGCTTTCCACCTGTGGAATAAAGCGTGTTTTCCTGATTTTTTTTGGATTTGTCAAAGATCTTAAGTTTAGGAAATACTTCTTGGACCGGCTTTCCGATCATCTGCTTATCAGATAAATGAACATCAAGAATATGACGGGCAGCCTTATTCACCTGAATGATATGACCCTTATCGTCGGTAGCAACAATCCCGTCGTTCACCATATTAAGAATGGCATCTAATTGATGATTTAATTGGTTCACATAAGTCAATGTGTTGAATAGGCCGCGGCTTAATTGCACAATCTCTGCCACGTATATATTGGCTTCCTCCACATCAAGGTTAAGCCTCACACCGATTTCAACAATAGTGGAGAAATCAATGGGCCGAATCCCTATGTCAATCACTTGTTCAATTCCCGGTGGAACGAGCTCCAAACCCGCTGGGGTAATCGCGACTTTCACATCATGTATCTCTTGTATCTCACGCATTGTACGTTTATTTCTCGGTGAATAAGGAATCATGTCCAAATCAAAACCAAGGTTCCTTAAGATATTGATCGTCTCCCTGGCAGTTTCAATCATATTGTTGACAACCAGACATTTAGTACCGGCAGGAAGCGCAACCAGTTCCTTCAACTTTTTGATATTTATAGTTCTCCGTGCCACAACTAGCTTGTCTTGGGGAAGTTCCCTGCCTTTGATCACTTCAGGTGAAGAAGCCAATATGAGATCAGCAACTGACTCGTAATTACCGTCAAAATCGTTCAACAGTTCAATTGAATTCTGAAAATAATCGTGAAGCTGCTGCGCAAAAACTTTATAGGTTCTTCCTCTTTGATCTTTAGTCACCAATAGGATTTTATACGAACTCAACCAAATCCCCCCTAAAAATAGACCCTAAATTATTTTTTATTTTAATATAAATATTATTTGAATTCATCGTCATTTTTTGTTAAATATTAAAGCTAGACATGAAAAAACTCCCCAGTAATCTATGTACAGAATCCCCCAAAAAAACTGATCCTGAGGTGCCCTCACCTAGGATCAGCAGTTTAATGATCAATACATTTTTTGATTATTGATTGGAGGGGATATCGCGGTTGCTCCTTATGAAGTGAACGAGGACTGATTGGTTGAAGAATTTTTTTCTGGTCCAAAAAGTTTCTCCACATGTTCTTTGGGCATTGGCTTGGTCAGCAACGTGACCACAACCATCACAAAAGAAGCTATAAAAATGGAATAACCCGCGGCAGCAAATGGATTTCCATACACTTCAAGCCTTGGAATCATATCTCGATATATCAACCCGTAGGAAATTACCCCAACAATAAATGAGGCTACCGCGCCTTGCTTGTTTGCTCTTCGCCACAAGGCACCAATGGCTAGGGGACCCATCAGTCCTGCCATCATGCCCCCAACACCGATCCACAAGAATATCGCCAAGGATTCAGGGGGATTGTATGACATCCATACCCCCAATAAGATTGTTCCCACCACAGCCACGCGTCCGATGATCAGCGCATTCCGTTCCACTTTCGCTTCATCAGTTTGGTTTTTGGCAAAAGTTTTACGATATAAGTCATTAGCAAAAATCTGAGAGAAGGATACAATTAATCCGTCACTGGTTGATAAGATAGCGGACAAGACAACGACCGCCAACAATGCAGCCACAAAAGGAGGAAACAGTTCCTTGAACAAGGCAGGAATAACCTGATCAGCATGGGAAAGCGGTTCGTCCAATACGGCCAGTCCCAATATACCCCCCAAGGCCATCATGGGCAATACGGCTCCGGCAATGACACAAAACATGAGAAACACTTTCAACTGGCGGCTGTTCTTTAAAGCCAGAAATTTATTCCCCAAGTGTGGCAAAACCCCAAACGGAATATGGGCGATGAAGAGCAAGAAGGCGAGCCAAGCGCTTCCATAAGTGGGATGTTCCGGAATAAATAAAGTATCCCAGCCAGCAGTCGGATTTTTGGCCTTAACCGCTTCATTGACGGCCGTCATGCCTCCCCCGCTGACACCATAACCAGTGAGAAACATGAACAGTACGAGCAAGGCAATGCATAACATTAAGAAGCCTTGTACGGCATCCGTTAAAATATCTGAGTGAGAGCCACCCATTGTCAGGTAGATGCACAGTACAATCGCCGTAATCCATACAGCCACAGTGTAATCCAAACCCATCATGGTCTCAAACATGATTGCGGCGGCAACCAGCTGAGCCACGATATAATAGATCAATAACAAGGACAAGATTGCCAGTCCAACACGCAAAAATTCACTCTGATAACGCTCACCCACAATTTCGGGGATAGTCCGGTTGCCGAATTTGTCCCCCATTAATTTTACCATCCGGGCGGTAAGTAACATTCCACCATATATGCCGATCGGATAGAGGATAGGATACCATAAACTTGCAAATCCCAAGCTATAGGCCTGCCCCGGCATGCCCATAAAGGTTGAACCTGACGCTGTAGTTGCCACCACGGCCAACCCGAGCACAATCGGGCCATAACTAGACCGGGCCGTCGCAAAATCGTCTGCATTTCTAGTTCTCCTCATCCCAAAGTAACCGAAATAAATCATTAAGCCAATAAACAACACCATTAAAACCCATGACCAAATGGCAACGCTTTGCTCAGCACCCATGTGATCCTCCCCTTTTTTACTTTTATAACTAATCAAAATGCCTTATCTTAGGATTCGTCTTCATGGTAGTTAAAACGAAACCAGTCTGTTTTAAAAATGAGGAAGCCTAATATTACCCATGAACCTAGAATCAACACGGCTGCCCACTGTAACACATTCAAGATTGCCACCTCCTTTCACCATTCAAGTTGACATTGAACTCTTCCATCTTTTTCTCCAGCCAACCAGGATCTAATCCTGGGATCGTGTTCACCTCTCCATCAGTACCGGTAAGCGCTTCCAAAACAACTATTTTACTTTTAAATTTGGAATTAGCCAAAAATACGTAATAAGGAAGGTACACCACCTGTTCCCGGCTTAATTCATAACGTGGAGCCTGAAGGGGACGCATAGCTCTGTACACGACATTTTTTAGGCAGCGCCTCTGCTCCTCGTTAACTTCCTCAGCTGTCACTTTAACCGGTAATACAAAAGCCGGGTCGATCTGCTGCCGTTTATTTTCAGGCCATATCTCTGTCTGGGCGGCTAAAGCCGTGCGTCCATTGACGCCAACCCGGATTAAGGCTTTGGCGTCTTTGAAGATGTACCGCGGAACGATGACTTTCCATTCTGAAAAAAAGTAAGGGTAATAGAACGTAAATACATACTTAATCTGCGGATCGGATCGTTTGAACCAACGCAAACGGGTCCATCTCTGTAGAATTCGTTGTCTTGCTTCATCTACAGAAAAGCCTTGTGAGGCCACGTCAATATGCATCTTTTTATCTCGTGCCGGAAGCACGAACATCACCTCCTTCCCCTTTGTCTAAACATGTTTGTTAGCCGTGTGTAAACAGTAGCTTATGACATGACAATGGATGCTCTGGTCACCTGTCGGCTTGCTGATTTATCCAGAGCGTCTTGAATATTTCCAAATTCAAACTCGGCATCAATCATTTTTTCAAAAGGGTATTTATCAATTGTTTTGGATAAAAAGTTAAGGGCTTTATGCAGATACCACGGTTCATAACGTACAACAGGTAAAATCATAATCGATTTCCTCGTCAGCAGTCCCGGATCAAACGCTGTTATTTGTCCGGGCGATACGTTACCAATAGATACGTACCTTCCTCCAGGTCTAATTAAGTGAATTCCCTCACTAAATGCATCGGGTACGCCACTTACCTCTAACCCTACATCGGCTCCCTTTCCGTGAGTCAACGATCTGATATATTCCGCTCTTTTTTCCACCGTATTATACTCATTTAAATTGATTGTATAATCAGCTCCAAAGTCTTTGGCATGTTTTAAACGCGTTTCCACACTATCAATGATGATCACAGTGGCCCCGTGCTCTTTGGCTACCGCAGCCGCATTAAGACCCAAACCACCCGCTCCCTGAATAACAACTGTTTCGCCGTATGTCAGCTGTGCTTTGCTCAGTCCGTAGTATACCTGAGACAGTGCACAATTCGCACTGGCAGCAACTATGTCAGGAACGTTATCCGGCACTTTATAGAAATATTGATTAGGATGTACATAATAGTGTGTCGCAAACGAGCCATGAAAGTGAGGTTTGTCTACGGGTGATTTATTCCAGAAGTAATAGGCATTTTCACATAAAGGAAACTCTCCTCTTAAACAAGCTTCACATTTCCGGCATGTTTGATAATAAACGGCGGCTACCCGATCTCCTTCCTTGATTAGCTGACCGGCATAATCTGTTTCCACTCCCTCACCTATACGAAGAATGCGTCCTACCATTTCATGCCCCAGAACACCCTGCTTCTTGGTAGGATGATGGCCCCGCCAAATATGCAGTTCTGAGCCACAGACATTCGTACGTGTCACTTTAAGTATCACAGCTCCCCTTTCCGGATAAGGAATATCGTACTCCTGATACTCCATCTTCATTGGCTCAATCATTGCTGCTACTGTCCCCTTCATACGTCTTTCCTCCTTGTTTTTATACTCATGAAATTATATAGCAAGATTGATGCCAAAGGGAATTGCTTATCATGCTTGTAATCCTGTTATCTAATATTGAAAATTTTCAATACCTTTAGTAAAATATTGACTAATAACATTGTATTATCACAATACAAATTGCTTTTTTGCAATCTTCACTCTACATGGGAGGGGAAATCTTTGAAAACAACAATAGAACAAGTAAAGCCATTTTTCGAAGCTTGCCAAGAGGGCATCTATATTGCTGATCACAATCTTGTTAGTTTGTATGTTAACAAAGCTTATCAACGTTTAACCGAAATGTCCCCAACTGAGCTTATAGGTAAGAAAACGACCCAACTGGTCGAAGAAGGTATTATCTCTGAATCGGTTTGTAAACTTGTTCTTGAGTCCAGATCTGAAAAATCAATTTTGCAAAAGTTTAAAAGCGGAAAATTATTATTAGTGACAGGAACACCATTATTTGACGACCAACAGCAGTTAAAATATATTGTTGTGACAGCAAGAGATGTAACTGAGTTGAATCGTTTGAAGAATGAATTGGCGGAGACGAAGAAGCGGTCAGAGATGTATTTAAGAGAGTTAAGCAACTTAAAAAGTCAAAGTATCCGTAACGTAGAAATCATTGCCGAGAGCCCGGAAATGAAAGAACTGTTGGCAACTGCCTGCCGGATAGCTCAAGTTGATTCACCCGTTCTTATTCTAGGAGAATCTGGTGTAGGAAAAGAGATACTGGCTAAGTTTATACACTATTCCAGCCCGCGGCAAAATAAACCTCTTATTAAGATAAATTGTGGCGCAATCCCTCCTCAACTGTTAGAATCGGAGTTGTTTGGGTATGAACCAGGCGCATTTACTGATGCCAGAAGAAACGGTAAACCTGGAATGTTTGAACTAGCAAACCAAGGTACCATCTTTCTGGACGAGATCGGAGAGCTTCCTTTAGAGTTACAGGTGAAACTTTTACGAGTTTTACAAGACTTTGAAGTAACTCGCATAGGGGGAACTAAGCCGATCAGATTAAATATCAGGGTTATCACTGCAACAAACAAGCCTCTCGACGAAATGGTGAAAACACAATCCTTTCGTGAGGATTTATATTACCGTATCAATGTGGTACCACTACACATTCCCCCCTTGCGTAAGCGTAAGGAAGATATATTCCCGCTCGTTAGACAAACCCTGGAGAAATTAAATAAAAGATACGGGAAAAATAAAAGATTCTCACTGAGGGCATTGGAACAGCTAGAAAATTATCAGTGGCCTGGAAATGTGAGAGAATTACAAAATATTATTGAGAGATTATTTGTCATGATAGATGAAACAGTTATCGATGTTCAGCACTTACCATTCAAGCAAACCCAAAGTACACAGCAGGGGACATTAAAAGAACAGCTGGAAATGGTAGAAAAACAAATCATCTTGACAGCCTTAGAAAAACATCACACCATGCGCAAGGCAGCACAGGCTTTAGGGATTGATCCGTCCACCTTAACAAGGAAATGTCAGAAACTTAAGATTAACTGGCATATTCTTAACAACTAAAATCAGTATTCCCCCTAAAAAAACCTTCTTCTTTAAGTTAAAATGTAGCAAACATAGAGAAAGAAGATTGGCGACCTTATAGTCGCCACAACCTTTTAGTTTTTCTTTCTCAAACGAATGTGTGTCTCATTTTCATAATACCACCTAATATTTACATTTGTAAATTTTCAAAGCTATCATATCCCTAAATACGCATTGCGAATCTCTTCACTATTTAATAATTCTCTTGATTCGCCAGAGATCACAATTCTCCCATGCTCCAGAACAAAAGCCCTAGAAGCCAGTTGCAATGCTTTATGCACTTGCTGTTCCACTAGCAAAATGGTAACACCCTGACCATTTATCTCCTTAATTTTCTCGAAAATTTCCTGAACAAGGATCGGCGCTATACCTAAGGACGGTTCATCAAGCAACAGCAATTCAGGCTCAGACATGAGTCCGCGTCCAATGGCCAGCATTTGCCGCTCCCCTCCCGACAATGTACCAGCCATTTGATTTTTGCGTTCATACAAGCGCGGAAAAATTTCAAAGATATGATCTATGTTTTTTTGAATATTTTGTCGAGCTCTCTTATTGTATCCTCCCATTAACAAGTTTTCATACACACTCATTTCAGGAAATACACGGCGTCCTTCTGGAACATAGGCGATGCCTTGCTCAACAATATGATGGGCTTCAGCTTTCATAATGCTTTCACCCCGAAAAGAAATCTCCCCTTTTTTTTCTTGAAGCAGTCCACATATGGATTTCAGAGTTGTGGATTTTCCGGCACCATTACCCCCGATCAGCGCTACAATCCCCCCTTCCTCAACTTCCAGGGATACATCCCATAACACTTGGACGCCATCATAAGCTGCAGTTAACGCTTCCACTTTAAGCATAGGCATCTTCCCCCAAATAAGCTTTAATCACTTCAGGATCTGCAGAAACCTCTTTCGGTGTACCTTCGGAAATTTTTATCCCGTTTTGCAAAACAACAATGTAATCGGCCATGGACATCAGGGCTTTCATAATATGTTCAATGATAATTATAGTAACACCACTTTGATTGATTTTTCGTGTCATTTTCACTGCATTCTCGACTTCTTTGGTTGTTAATCCTCCCAATGGCTCATCAAGTAATAACACTTCAGGAGACGTGGCCAACGCACGAGCCATCTCTAACCTTTTTAAGTTACCAATTGATAAATCACTGGCCTTTAAGTCTGTGATATCTTCGATCTCTGTCAGTTGGATCACTTCTTCGGCCTTCTTTCTGGCTTCTTTGATATCTTTGGATTTGCTTAGTGCGCCAACCAATATATTCTCTTTAACCGTCAACTTTTTCAAGGGTTTCACAATTTGAAATGTCCGGGCAATACCTAAATGACAAATCTTATTAGGTTTTAAGCCAGTGATCTCTTGTCCCTTAAAGAAAACAGTGCCACTGGATGGAGGCAAAGCTCCAGCTATCATATTAAAACAGGTGGTTTTCCCTGCTCCGTTTGGCCCAATCAGACCAAGAATTTGTCCTTCCTTTACTTCGAAAGAAACATCTGATACTGCCTTTAACCCTCCAAACTGTTTGGTTAGCTTTTCCACCTTAATCAACTTTCTTATACCTCCTTCCTACTGAATGTGCTTAGAAATTTCCTCTTTAACCAGCCGTAAACTCCTTCAGGCATATACAGAATAACAAGCATCAGCAACAGACCGTAAAGAATAAGATAAGCGGTTCCCACCCAGTCATACAAAATTTCAGTTAAAATGACCAGTATAAATGAACCTATGATTGGCCCCATAATGGTTCCAATCCCCCCAATAACAGCTACGAAAATCATTTCGGCACTTAAATGAACGGCAAAAACGGTCTGCGGTTCAATAATCCCGACAACTAAAGCCATAATTCCACCTGAAATACCAGTAAAAAAAGCACTGATCAACAGAGCATACGTTTTATACAATCTTGTATCTATCCCTAAGGCTAATGATGCGTCCTCATCTTCACGAATGGACAAAAAATAATAACCCTCTTTTCGTCTTAATAACCAGTACATCACAATAATTGTTATAATTGTAAACAGAAGAGTGAAGTAGTAAAACGACTCTTTACTTCCCAGCTGAAATTCCATAAAACCAACATTAATTGGGGGAATATTAAGTAACAGAATACCCACTCCTCCCCCGGTTAATGAGCTCCAATTCAACGCCACTAAACGGATTATTTCTGCCGTAGCCAACGTTCCCAGGGCAAAATATGGTCCTCTTAATTTGAACAGAACAAGACCAACAGGCAAGGCCAGAAACACGGCAAAAACCGCTCCCAGCAGTATTGCTGTCAAAGGATTAATCTCATATTGGGTAACAAGAATCATAGTCGTATAAGCGCCCATTCCTAAAAACATGGCGTGTCCAAAAGAGATTTGGCCTGTATATCCCCCTAATAAATTCCAGGACAATCCAAAGATAATATGCAAAAAGATGACAATACTGACATGCAAAAGATAATTATTAACAAACGGAAATTGCGGAAATACCAAGGCGAACGCAAGAGCAATAATGATTAGCAGTATGATCCCTTTGTTCCTCATCTGTTCTCCTCTCCCCCCCTTACACCTTACGACCGAGTAGACCTTGAGGTCTGAATAATAGAATCAACAGAAAGATGATTAACCCGTATGCATCGGTAAATCCAGATGAAACATAAACCGCTCCCAAACTTTCTGCTACACCGAGAATAATGCCACCAACCGCAGCACCAGGAATATTTCCCATGCCGCCCAACACAACGACAATAAAAGCTTTAATGATAAAAATCGTTCCCACAGTGGGATAAAATGCGATTTCAGCTGTTAACAACGTTCCAGCTATAGCAGAAAAGCCAGCTCCAATCCCAAATGTAATCATCGCAATTCGTTTAACATTAATTCCCATCAAAGATGCTGCTATTTTTTCCTGACTGGATGCACGTATGGCCATCCCGACAAATGTTTTGTGCAAGAAATACCAAAGGCCAATAACACAGACTAAAACAATACATAACGAGATGATTTTGGTCACCGAGATAGCTAAATCCCCTACCTGAAGTGTGGTAACACCGTAAGGAAGATCAAGTCTCCTATAGTTTGGGGACCATAAAAATTGAGCTAAATTAGCGATAAACAAGCTGGCTCCTGCTGTAAACAAAAGTGAATTTTCTTCAGTTAAACCAGGAATTTTCCCCACACCAAACTGATACATCAACAATCCAAACAGAAAAACGATGATCCCTGTAAACGGTATTGTTAAATATGGATCAAGACCTGCGTATTGATATATAAAATAAGTACTAAACATACCCAGCATGACAAACTCACCATGGGCCATATTAATGATTTTCATTACCCCAAAAATTAATGTTAAACCGAGAGCGATCACGGCATAAATCGCACCGTTCAAAATGCCATCGATAATACTTTGCATAAATAAATTCAATGCTTCAACACCTCCTAAATAAAAGGAGGAGACTGTTAAAGTCCCTCCTTATATTCTTTTCTTTTAGCGTTCGTTCCAGGAAGGAAAAGGATAGACTGGTTCTCTGTCGGCTACTTCCTCGGGATAAACCGAGACTAGCTCACCGTCAATCCATTGGCTCAATTCCGTAATCCCTCGATTCTGGTTCGTATACCCGTCAAAATCTTCAAATTTAATGGGGCCAAAGATGGTCATCATATCTGTCTCAGCCAAAGCTTTCCTTACGTCTTCACGGTTTAAACTTTCTGCCCTTTCAAGTACATCGGCAATAATGTAGATTGAAACATAGCCTTCGACTTCATGTTCACCAGGGGAATGACCATACCGATCCCGATAATTGTTATAGAACTCGTGCCATTCATCCTGGCTTTTATCACCATGCCAAGGTGCACTGGACATCACATATTCCGCTAAGTCCCCGGCCTGCTCATAAAATCCCATAATTGAGTGGCCGGCACCCGTTCCGGCAAACACTTTAGCATTCACTCCTGCCTCCGCAGCCGCACGCATGATCTGGGTTGCCTCATTATCAGTTCCAGAAGTCATAATAACAGCATCCGGTCCAAAATTTTTGACGTTATTCATAATCGGACGAAGATCTAGGGAGTTTTCATCATATTTTTCATACAAAACATCATAGCCTTTTTCTTCAAAAAAATCTTTTAGACCATATTCATAGATGGCATCACCAAAAGCATTGTCTACCTGGATGTAGGCAACAGAGCTCACATCCGTCTCATTAATTAAGAAGTCCTGCAGTGCTTCTGAATACATCCCAGCCGTCGGGTTGAAACGAAAGACATATTCCCATCCGGATTGAGTAGCCAAGTCGGTTGAACCATGGTCTATTAAATAAGGCATCTGATATTGATTAGCCACTCGAGCCACAGCGAATGTCACGCCACTAGACCGTCCGCCAGTTAAAATCAACACGTCATCATCATTGATGAGACGCTCGGCAGACTTCACTCCTTCTTCAGGGCGCTCCTGAGAGTCTTCAATCACTAACTCCAGCTTCATTCCCCCACGGACACCGCCTGCTTCATTAATCTCTTCCACAGCCATAGTGTAGGCATTTTGGAATTTTTCACCAAACACGGCGGCAGGTCCAGTCATAGGCAACACAGCACCAATTTTAATGACTCCCTCCACAGACTGCTCTCCTCCTTCCTCCGTTGCTGTACCATCACCTTCGTTTTCAACCGGACCCGAGGCACTCTCATTCCCGCACCCCAGTAAAGACAAACTGACTGCAAGCATCAAAACAACCAAAATGAATAACTTGTTTTTCAATCTGATCCCCCCTTGTATATTATGTTTTAGCCTTCATTTGAAGGTCTTTCAAACCTAAAACTGTTCCTTGAAAATTGAATAAAGATTCGTTTTGGTGATGGAGAACATAGCTTCGTAATGAGCGTTTGCTTGCGAAGCAAGCGAA